>DATKOU010000241.1:0-3374 GCA_035524455.1 Thermodesulfovibrionales bacterium
CCTTCAAAAAACTGGGGGATGGCAAGCCGGGGAATAGTATTGATATAAATATAATAATGTGCTATTTTTGAGGTGCTATGGCAGAATTCGACCTTGTAATGTACGAGGAGGAGTTCAAGCGCATTGACGAAGAACTCCAGAAGTTACATCAGCAGGCCAACGCAAAGGTCTTGTTTTTGGTGGACAAAAACGGTCAGCTTATTGCCTCTGCAGGCGATACCCACAATATTGATACCACCGCGCTTGCATCGTTAACTGCCGGGAATATTGCCGCCACCGGCGGAATTGCAAGGCTTCTCGGTGAAAGGGAGTTCACCATTCTTTTCCACGAAGGGGAGAAGGACAATATCCACATCTCCCTTATCGGTCAGAGGGTCATCCTTGTGGTGATCTTCGATCAGAGGTCATCACTGGGGCTCGTGCGGTTACGGGTAAAAAAGGCATCCGAGTCTCTCACCAGGATCTTTGACGAAATATCGAGAAAGGCAGAAAAGGAAAAGGTGGAGGGCAGATTAGATGAGTCTCCCTTTGCAGAGATAAGTGATGAGGACATCGACAACCTTTTCAGATAGGTAAGCTTCCGTGTCTTTTATTAATTACTCCTCCCGTGAGATTAACTGCAAGATCGTCTATTACGGGCCGGGTCTCTGCGGAAAGACCACCAATCTCCAGTATATCTACAGGAGGACAACCCCTGAGCAGAAGGGTAAACTCATATCACTGGCCACAGAGACCGAGAGAACGCTTTTCTTTGATTTTCTTCCCCTGGCCCTTGGAGATATCAAGGGCTTCAGGGTAAGGTTCCACCTGTACACGGTCCCCGGACAGGTCTTCTATGCGGCGAGCAGAAAATTGATTCTCAAGGGTGTTGACGGTGTGGTATTTGTTGCAGATTCCCAGATAGAACGGATGGAGGCCAATATGGAGAGCCTTGAAGACCTGAAGATCAATCTCGCAGAGCAGGGATACGACCTGGAGAAACTCTCCTTTACAATTCAGCACAACAAAAGAGACTTGCCTAATATCGCACCTTTGGATGAAATGAACACGATCCTCAATCCCAACGGTATCCCCTGGTTTGAGGGTGTGGCGATGACCGGACAGGGTGTTTTTGAGACCCTTAAGAATGTGGCAAAACAGGTGCTCTTCGAACTGAAAAAGAACTATTGAGAGAAAGTGAGGGGAGCAAGGAGGACATATGCCAAAATACCCCAGGAATTATATGATGCTCCAGAAGAAATTCCCTGATCTCATGAAAGCGCATGAAGAAGTGGGAAGGCTGGCGAGGGAAGCGGGCCCGCTAAATGCAAAAACCGGAAACCTCATTCAACTCGCTGCCTCCGTCGCCCTGCGGTCTGAAGGGGGTGTGCACTCCCATGCGAAAAGGGCCATTCAAGCAGGGGCGTCAAGGGATGAGATTTATCATACCATTGCCCTCCTTATGAACACCGTGGGCTTCCCCACCATTGCAGCGGCTTTTTCATGGGTGAATGATATCGTGGCAAAAAAGAAATAGATTCCCTGCTTCCTTAACAAAAAATCCGTAGCTTTTTTTTAGTTAATATTCTATATTATTTTTATTAGTATCGTTGTTTCACATACTACAAATCCCGCACTTACATAAAAGACCTATGGAAATGGAGAATGACTTTACGATAAGGCCGGGGACAAGCGCACAGGTGAAGGGGCAGCCAAAATTAGGGCGCTTGCTGGTCGTGGACGATCAAGTTGATGTTCTCAACCCCCTCTGCGAGATTCTGTCAAAGTTCGGCTACGATGCCACGGGGGTTACCTCTGCCTCAGAAGCACTGAAGGAGTTGAAGAATCAGTCCTTTGACCTGCTCCTGACAGACCTGATAATGCCTGAAATGGACGGTGTTTCCCTTCTCAAAACCGCTTCGGAAATGGATCCCCAGATTGTGGGCATCATCATCACCGGGAACGGTACGATCCAGACTGCTGTGGAGGCCATAAAGGGAGGCGCCTTTGATTATATTCTGAAACCGGTGGAATTCAGGACGCTGATGCCCATTCTGTCCCGTGCGATGATGGTACGCCGCCTAAGGATTGAAAACCTTCAGTTGCGTGAGAGCCATAAAGCTCTCATTGAGAGCGCAAGAGATGTTATCTACACCCTCTCTCCCGGCGGTTTGGTGACCTCCCTCAATCCCGCATTCGAGATAATTACCGGCTGGTCGCGGGCTGAGTGGATCGGCAAGCCTTTTCCCTCCATCCTTCATCCGGATGATGTTCCTTCTGCGCTCAAGGTGTTCTATGGAGCGTTACGCGGCGAAGTCTCTCCCACCCTCGAATTGCGTGTGCGCGCCCGCTCAGGAGAGTATCTCGTGGGAGAATTCATCATGCCGCCGCTCATCGCGGACGGCAAAGTAATCGGCATTTCGGGTATTGCCCGTGATATCACCGAGCGCAAAAAAGCGGAAGAGAAATTAAGGGCGCTCATGGAGGAGTTAAGTACTCAAAAGGAGTTTTCTGAAGCCATTTATAACAATACCCCAAGCGGCATAATAGTCCTTGATAAGGAAGGCCATATCCTAAAGATCAATCATCCGGGAGCTGAGATCCTGAAGATCTCACCTTCCGAGGTCGTGGGCAGGCCACTCACCGCCATTTACCCTGAGGCAAAAGAGATGCTCACCCTTGCCGCCCATTTCGGCAGGGAATTCCTCATCACTCTGGCGGACGGAAGGACGAGGCCCGTGGGCTTTACCAACTCCCCGCTCCTGGACAAAGGCGGAATGGAGAAGGGAATTATTATCGTCTTCCGTGACCTTACCGAGGTTAAGGAACTCCAGGCAGAGTTAAGGAAGAAACAGCACTTTGAAGCCATGGGAAAGGTGATTTCAGGGGTTGCCCATGAAATAAGGAACCCTCTCTTTGGTATCCAGGCCATCGGGCAGATACTCGAGAGGGAGACCGAAACACCCCAGCATCAGGCGCTCATCAGTGCACTGCTCAAAGAAACCTGCAGGGTGAGGAACCTCATCGATGAACTCCTCCTTTACAGCAGGCCGTCTGTGCTCAATTTTATTGAAATGGATCTCGACATATTCCTGTCAGAACTGAAGGAGTTTTTCAAAACAAAAAACTACGATGCAGTCCTCTCCATCAGCGTGCCTCCACTTGTTCGCTTCAAGGCCGATAAGGACAAACTGATGCAGGTGTTTGTGAATCTCCTGGAAAACGCAGTGGGAGCAGGCAGTAAACGGATAGAGATCACCTCAGAGAAAAGGGACGGCGGGTTGAGGATAGCCGTGAAGGATGACGGAGCAGGCATTCAACCTGATGCCCTGGAGAGGATATTTGAACCGTTCTTCACTACAAAGAAGGAAGGCACAGGCCTCGGACTCCCCATA
>DATKOU010000242.1:0-5394 GCA_035524455.1 Thermodesulfovibrionales bacterium
CCGCCTAAGAGAAAGCCTATCAGGAGGATGACAATGCCCAAAAAAATCTTTTTCTTCATTTATTTATTATACTCGCCAATTTATGGAGTTGTAAAGCAAACTTGACCAAAAAGCGTTTCATAATATATGCTAAACCCAAAAATCCTGCGAAGCAAAGGCATATACATCTAAAGATTGATACCTTGAGCTCGTTCAGGGTATGTAGGAATTTAAGGAGGGTTCTATGTTAAAACGCTATCTGCTTGCTCCCGGACCAACGCCTGTACCGTCTGAGGCCCTGCTCGCTATGGCAATGCCTATTTTGCATCACAGGTCTCCAGATTTTCTCCCAATCCTCGATACGGCAAAAAAAGGGTTGCAATGGCTTTGTCAGACAAAAAACGATGTGCTCATCCTCTGCTCGACGGGAACCGGGGGAATGGTGGGGTCTGTGAACAATTTCTTTAGTCCCGGGGACAGGGCACTGGTGATTAACGCGGGGAACTTTGGAGAACGATGGACGAAGATCTGCAATGCCTACAAGCTTGAGGTGAATGAGATAAAACTGGACTGGGGAAATGCGGTGAAGCCTGAGGATGTGGAGAAGGCACTGAAGAAAGATCCATCCATTAAGGGGGTCTTTGTGCAGGCATCTGAGACGTCTACGGGTGTCTATCATGATATAGAGGCCATCGCCTCCATTGTGAAAAAACATGAGGGGACCATTCTTGTGGTCGATGCCATCTCTGCCCTTGTGGCCCACGACCTGAAGATGGACCAATGGGGGATCGATGTCTTAATCGCAGGTTCTCAAAAGGGGCTCATGCTCCCTCCGGGACTTGCATTTGTGGGAATAAGCGAGAAGGCCTGGAAGTGCGCTGACAAGGCACAGTGTCCGAAATTCTATTTTAACTTCAAGAAGGAACGGGAATCCCTCGCCAAGAACCAGACAAACTTCACCTCCCCGGTCACCTTAATCATTGGACTAAATGAGTGCCTGAAGCTGTTACAGAAAGAGGGGCTGGAGAACGCCTTTGAACGCCATAAGAGGCTTGCCCATGCTACGAGGGAGGCGGTAAGGGCAATAGGCCTGAAACTTTTTTCCAGGGAATCTCACAGCAATTCAGTTACCGCCATTCAATCACCTGACGGTCTTGACGGCCAGGAGATATACAAGAATCTCAGGGTCAAGTACGGAATCACCGCTGCAGGAGGCCAGGGCCAGGCAAAGGGAAAGATATTCAGGATCGCGCATCTGGGGTATGCGGACACTTTTGATATTATCACGGCAGTTGCAGGGGTTGAGATGGTATTGAAGTCCATGGGACATCCGTTGAAGCTCGGGACAGGGGTTGCGATTGCAGAAGAACTCTTGATGAAATGACCAGGAGGATTGATGAAAGTACTCATAAGCGATAACTTGTCCCCTCGGGGAATCGAAGTGCTGAAACAGTCAGGGCTCGAAGTGGATGTGAAGACCGGGATGAAGCCTGAAGAATTAAAGGCATGCATTGGTGAGTATCATGGGCTTATCATAAGAAGCGCGACAAAGGTTACTGCGGAGATCGTGGAAGCAGCAGCCAACCTGAAGGTAGTGGGCAGGGCCGGCTCAGGGCTTGACAATGTGGATAAGGCAGCTGCCAGCAAGAAGGGAATCGTGGTGATGAATACGCCGGGCGGGAACACCATTACAACCGCAGAACACACCATAGCCCTCATGTTTGCTCTTGCACGACAGATACCCCAGGCAACGGCCTCTATGAAACAGGGAAAATGGGAGAAGAAGCGTTTCATGGGGGTTGAGCTTTTCAAAAAGACTATCGGGATCGTCGGCATAGGGAATATCGGGAAACACGTTGCAAGGAGAGCCCTGTCGCTGGGGATGATTGTCATTGGCTATGACCCGTATCTCAGTGACGAGAACGCGAAGGAAATGGGGATAGAAAAAGTGGACTTAACGACCCTTTTCAAGCGCTCCGACTTTATCACTATTCATACGCCGATCACCTCGGAAACGAAAAATCTGATCAGTACAAAGACCATCCAGTTGATGAAAGACGGGGTAAGGATCATAAACTGCGCACGGGGAGGTATTGTGAATGAGGCTGAGCTTTACGAGGCCCTCAAGAAGGAGAAGGTTGCCGGTGCTGCCCTGGATGTGTTTGAGAAAGAGCCCCCAGGGGAAAACCCGCTTTTGACCCTTGACAGTGTCATATGCACCCCGCACCTTGGAGCAGCCACAGAAGAGGCACAGGAGAATGTTGCCGTGGCCATCGCAGAGCAGGTGGTGGACTGTCTTGTGAATGGGGTCATCAGAAATGCGGTGAATTTTCCCTCTGTGCCAGCGGAGCAGGTCCTGAGGCTGAAACCGTACCTGACCCTTGCAGAGAAACTGGGAACTTTTGCCTCCCAGGTGTTTGAGGGGGGTGTGACCGAAATCACCGTGGAATACAGGGGTGAGGCATCCCAGCTCAATACCGCGCCGGTGAATATTGCGCTCCTGAAGGGCTTCCTAACACCCATCCTTGATGAGACAGTCAATTTTGTGAATGCCCCTGTAATCACCAAGGAGAGGGGGATTGAGGTCAAGGAGATGAAGAGCCCTGACGGAGGCGATTACCAGAGTATGATTATTCTCAGGGTAAAGGCGGACCGTAAGGAGCATCGTCTTTCGGGTACCCTCTTGGGGAGGACTGATCCCAGGATCGTGAGGATAGACGATTTTGCCGTGGAGATCGTACCAGAGGGGACCATGCTCTTCATGTATAACAACGATAGGCCTGGCGTGATAGGGAACATCGGCTCGTATCTCGGGAAATGTAATATCAATATTGCGAGAATGCATTTTGGAAGAGAGCGCGAGGGGGGAATGGCCATATCAGTGGTGAATATTGACTCGCCGATAAGCGAGTCGCAACTGGAAGATCTCAAGAAGATGCCAAACATCCTTTCAGTAAAGGTGGTGGAACTGTGAGATGTGAAATTTACTTGTCGAGGGGTTAGGCAATGGCATCAGTAGTGATAGTGGGCGCGCAATGGGGAGATGAGGGCAAGGGGAAAATTGTAGATGTCCTCACAGAAAAGGCGGATGTGGTTGCCAGATACCAGGGGGGCCATAATGCGGGCCATACCGTGGTGATCAAGAACGAAAAGTTCGTGCTCCATCTTATCCCTTCCGGCATATTACATAAAGATAAACTCTGCATTATCGGAAATGGGGTAGTGATCGAGCCCTCTTCTCTCATAGATGAGATAAAAGTGTTGAAGGAGAAGGGCTTGGAGATTGGCAAGAATCTCCTTATTAGCAAGACGGCCCATCTGATCATGCCCTATCATGTCGCAATCGATAATGAACATGAACGGGCAAAGGGTTCAAGAAAGATAGGAACCACGGGAAGGGGAATAGGGCCTGCCTATGTGGATAAAATGGGGCGGACCGGGATACGGGTTGTGGACCTTTACTCCCCCCAAGTCTTTAAAGAGAAACTGGAGGCAAACCTTCACGAGGTGAATTACCTCATCGAGAACCGTTACAAGGCAAAGGGATTTAGCCTTGACGAGATTTTTGACTTGTATATGGAATACGCGGAGAAGATTTCCCCCCATGTTGCGGACACCGACATTATCGTGAATGACATGGTGAGGGACGGCAAGAAGATCCTTTTTGAAGGGGCACAGGGTACACTTCTTGATGTCGATCACGGGACATACCCCTTCGTGACCTCCTCAAGTTCCATTGCAGGCGGCGCGTGCACAGGACTCGGGGTGGGCCCCACTAAAATCACAAAAGTCCTCGGAGTAGCAAAGGCATATACCACAAGAGTGGGGGGCGGGCCCTTTCCCACAGAGATCCACGATGCTGTCGGGGAAGCACTGAGGCAAAAAGGCGGAGAATATGGTGCCACTACCGGTAGACCCAGAAGATGTGGCTGGCTCGATCTGGTGGGGCTGCGCCATGCCCTCAGGGTGAATGGGTTAACAGGCCTCGCGATTACAAAACTGGATATCCTAGATGATCTGGAGAAGATCAAAGTTTGTGTTGCCTACAAGTACGGGAAACATCTCCATGAGGATCTCCCCAAGGAGATTTCCCTCTTTGAGGAGGCTGAGCCTGTGTACGAAGAGATGGAGGGGTGGAAAGAAAAAACCGTCGGCATAACCACATTCAAAGAGCTTCCCGGAAACGCACAACACTATGTCAGGAACATGGAAGAAAGGCTGGGAGTCAACGTTGATATGATCTCTACAGGGCAACGCAGAGAAGAGCTTATCATGCTCAACGAGCAGTTCTGAATGCGCAGGAAAAGCAATAGGGTTACGAAACGGCTCGAAGTTACGTTCTCTTCAGGTGGTCTGCAATTCACAGGAATATCCAGCGACCTTTCTGCAAGCGGACTTTTTATAAGAACGCAAAATGGCCTCATGCCGGGAACCATAGTCGAAATTGAGATATATCTGCCTCAGCACAAATTAGGCCGTCTCAAGGGCATAGTGAGGAGGACGGTGAAAACTTCCTTATCCATGATAAAAAATGGTATGGGGGTGGAGTTGATCGAAAGGGACCAAAATTACCTTGATTTTGTGAAGAGCATCCGCGGTGAAGACAAAGAGCAAAGGGAGGAGACCGACGCACAGAGCGGAGAAGGGAAGGTCCGTCAGCCTGAGGGCAAGGCCAATGAAACACCTGATTCCAGAATTATCGTCTGTGTGAATTGTGAAACAAAAAACAGGATCCCCCTGGGAAGAGTTCCCCTTGGGGCGAAGTGCGGAAGATGTGGGACGCTCTTATATCTAGGGGACATCGACTAACCTCTTCCCTTTTTTCTGCAATTTATCCCTCCACGTGTCCCCTATGCAAGAATTCATCTGACACCCTTCTCTACGCACCAATCTGCACGCGCTGCTGGGAATCGATGACAAGGTATTTGGGGCCGTCATGTCGTGTGTGTGCCACTCCCCTCGTCTCAGAATACTCAACGCTGTGCGGGGAATGTCTCTCCCACCCTCCACCCTTTTCAATGGTCTTGAACTTCGGCCTCTATTCAGGTTCCCTTTCTGCGGCGATTCATCTCCTGAAATTCTCAGGCCTGAAAAGGCTTGCAAAACCATTGGGGAAATTATTGACGGAACTTCCCATTCCCTCTATGGACGGCATTGTCCCGGTACCAGTGACGAAAAGGACTTTAAGGACCCGGGGATTTAACCAGGCGCTCTTATTATCCGTGGTTCTTTCACGACACCTAAGAATACCGGTGTATATGGACATGTTATATAAGAAAAGGGATACACCCGCACAGATAGGCCTTGGAGCTAAGGAACGTGCACGCAACGTCAAGAACGCCTTTGAAGTTAGGGGTAGATTGGATAAGCCTCGCCTTGTCCTGCTGGATGATGTCATGACCACTGGGGCGACGG
>DATKOU010000243.1:0-5287 GCA_035524455.1 Thermodesulfovibrionales bacterium
TTTCTCGCCGCCGTACATGGCGGTGAGCAGCCTTTTTGATTCCTCCCTCGCGATCCCTTTGTCTATGGATTCATCACCGAGGATATTGAAGCGATGAAGAAATGCCATGGTCCTTTTAAAGTTCAACTTCCTATTCAGGGAATCCTGTGAAGGGAGAACGAAGTTTATCGTGAAAAGCATCATGGGTGTATAGTCATAAAGGCTTATGCCGTTGACCTCCCGGAAAAGTATATTTGGGAAGGTATAAAGAGTGCCCTCATCGTCGGGAAGGGCGGGGTTGTTGGCGAAGCTTATCACGCTGTATTTTTTCCCTTCAAATGTCCAGCCGTGCTGGTCGGCGTCCGGCGAATTGAAGACCGTGAATTTCCTGAGATCTCCTCCTTTGTAGGCCATCGGCATGTCGCTGAGGAACCTTTCGGGGTTCAGCATTCGATACATAAGAGCAATAAGATCATCCGGGCTGAGGCGCCTGTGCTTAATGCCGCCCGACGACAGGGAGGTATCGACTATCATCTCGATGCGCTTCAACTTGTCTTTCGTCTCCTGCATGATTTTCTTGTCATACAGGTTGGCGTTTGCAAAGAGAGGTTTCTGTTTTATCGTAAGGTAGGTCTTGATGGTTCTCGGATAGAAGTGGATATTCCCTTCATGAGCGAAACCGTGCAATTTGCCGTGGTCGTGCCACTCTATCTTCCTTGTCATATACTCGTTTATGTACTCATTGCTCAGGTCACCTTGCTTATATACACGGAGAATATCCTTTTCCAGCCCCCTCCATGTTGCGGTGATTATCTGCATGGGGACGTCCACGGGCAGAGACTTAATAAAGTTCGAGAAGGTGGTGGAGGCCTTCTGTATTTCTTCATCACTTTTGCCGTCAATGTTTATGCCCTCGATCTCCCAGATCATCCCCAACGAGCCATCGATGAGCAAGAATGCGTTGTCCTCAAACATAAACGGGTAAAGGAGGTCCGTTATCATTGGTTTGTCATAGAATCTCTCGATCGCCTTGATAAGCATTATCGTTATCGTCCAGCCTGGGGCGGTGGGGTCAATCCAGGCACCGGAGCGGCCGCCTTGCCCGGTGTGTTCGTCTGAACCCCTGCCTCCCGGCGTTGGCTTACTCCGGTATGAGTATGTTCGGTATGTTTTTCCGTCTTTGGTTTGGACGGAGGGAGAGGGACTCTCTTTGCCGATCCGGGGGATTTATCATCCCATTGCTCCTCGATGTACCATTTCTCTTCTCTGAGCTTGATGAATATCCAGTGTCCCACGACGAGGTCCCTGGAAGGCGTAATATGGTCGTATATCCAGATTCTTGCAACCTCAGGTGGCGTGACCACAGGCACATAAGGGAGGTCTGACCTGTCCGCCCCCGGGAGCGTCGATATCCTTCCGGCTGGACGAATGCCCTCGCCCATCGCCTTACTGAGGATCTGCTCGGGCGTGTCGGTCTGTTTGTTTGTGGTTGCGCAGCTACTGACTGTGACTAAGATTATAGCTGTCGTAATAGCTCTTGCCATCCTTGAGCGCACTCATGCCTCCTGTGATATTGACTCCGGATGTAATAAATACGCGGCCCTTGGCGCCTGCAGAAACTACCACCGCGGGAACAAGGGACGAAAGCTGCGCAGCAAAAAACTGTTTTGCAGCTGTTGCAAAGTCGGCAGCGCCTTTCAGCAGACCATATTTTGCGGCTGAGCCGGCGATATTGGTTACAGTTTCGACCGCCAGCCCCGAAGTCCCAAGCGTTGTCGCTTCCTGGGCCCTTGACATACCGGCGGCGAATCCCTCAAGGAAAGAGGTGATCCCCACCGTCGTAAAGAATGTACCTGCATGCCTTTCCACCCTGCCCTTCAGTCCGAAATCGCCGTTAGTGTCTGTTATGTAGCCTGCGATATCACCTTCGAAGGCGCGGCCGTCAGGCCATATACAAGCAAGTTTGATCACCTTTATATCTGCAATCCCCTCCCCTGTATTGCCGCGGGCCTTGCCCAGGAAAAAACATCCCCGCAGGGGGACAGAAGACCCGTTCGGACCTATATATGCCTTATCTATCACTCCTGAAACGGGCATCTGCTCTCCGGTCTCCGGAGCATAGACGGATGAAGTGAGAGTGAAGGATGCAAAGGAGCTGGCCGGCAGAAACATATCTAATTGGGCAGGGGGGCTTCCTCCGTCTTTTCCTTCGGGGCGCGTGATTTCAGATATGTCAATCTTAAGCAGTCTCGGCGGCTCTTGTTTCTTGAGAGGCAATCCTCCTATATCAGAGGGCGTTCCGGGGCCGCCCGTGCCTGCATTAGGCAGAGGCAATTTGGACGTCGGTTTGAGCGTCTTTTCCAGTTCCTTAAGGGACTCGATTTTTTCCTTTTCTTTTTCCTGGGGCAGGGGAGTGGGTCCGACCTTTTTTCCTTTCTCAGGCTCTTCACCCTTTGCGGCTGCCTTACCCTTTTCTCTCTCCATCTGGTCAATCTTTTTTTTCAACCCCTCGATATCAGCCTTCAGCCTCTCTTCTGTTGAAATGTTCCCCTTCCCTTTTGCCTGTTCCTCCCTGGCTTTTTTTTGAGACCCGGTTGAGAGTGCATAGATGACGATTACCACTATTACCCCGAAGATGAGTAATTTTCTGTGCTTCGCTATTAATCCTGCTATTTTAGCCACATCCATGCGTCATTCCCCTTGAATCACGAAATATGCCTTGTCCTTGTACATCGAACCAGCTATGAGCCCTTTCATGGTGATTGACTTAATGTCAAAGCTCTGGCGGTCGGTCATGTCTACAATGTATCCCTTCAGGAATAAGGCGTCATAGACGGTATCAGCGGTCAACTGTATGGGGATCTCTATTATCACCTGTTTTGTAGGGCTTACCGAGACACCGTCCAGTTCTTCCCCGAGCATCATTGCCTTGATCAGGCCGGCGGGTGTAAGTCCTGTCCGATTTATTTTCTCTATCCTCCCCGAGACATTTTCGACCTGGTCGATAATCCTCACTGATTTGTCTCTTAAGTCGGGGACGGTAGAGACTACGCTCAGTATTTTCGATTTGCTGTCTTTCATGACGACAAAAATGTCTCCGGTAAGATTTTCTACGAGGGGCTGGATAAACAGGGCTCTTGAAGTGTTCTGCAGGGATATGCTTTCAGGGGAAAAACCGAGTATTACGGAAGCGATATCCTCTCCCTCGAATACGACCTCTGTAGGATTCAGATACGCAACTTTGACGACGACAGGGTTTCCGGTATACAGAACTGTCTTCTGTGCGTACAGACTGCCGCCTGTCACGAGCAGCAATATTGCAGCCAACAGCAATGACCTTATCATCGTATCAGCTCTCACTGCTGCTGGTCTCCGGCAGCGATTGCCGCGCCTTCAGCAACAACCTTGTTTTCATATGAGGTTACCTCCAGGCCGAAAGGATTCGTCTTCGTTATGTGCGCCTTTTGACAACTGATCGTGTACTGCAGCTTCTCCTTTTTTGCGTTTTGTCCGTACACATAGGATTTTCTGATGGCCTCTATGATCACGGTAAACTCGTCCCCGTTGCCCTGAACTTTATAGGTGATAGGCGTCGTCTGAACGGAAATATCGGAGTTTTTGATTTCAGCTATTTCCCCCTCAAACGTCCTCTTCATTACGCTCTGAAGCTTGGGCGACATGAGAAGATAGGCCGATTTGTACTGTTCCTTGGCTGAATATTCGTTGACGTTTCCCAGAAAGAAGATGAAAGTCATACCGAAGTAAGCAGCACTGTCGTCAGGGACATAACCCACATGTGTCGTCCCGATTACGTTGGAGGGGTTGACATAGACCACTCGCTGTTTTACCGCTAAAAAGCCGAGGCCCATGATTACGAGCGATTCTACTGTCACTATGATGGTCAGTACCTTGATAAGAAATCTCTCCAACTCTCCGTATTCAACAAAAAGAGGCACCTAAAGATATCTCCTTTTCAAAAATGTGCACCTTGAAGTTTGCTTGCGGTTTCAGAACCGGTATTTG
This sequence comes from Thermodesulfovibrionales bacterium, assembly GCA_035524455.1. Taxonomy (GTDB): domain Bacteria; phylum Nitrospirota; class Thermodesulfovibrionia; order Thermodesulfovibrionales; family UBA9159; genus DASPUA01. Next base: position 4,003 of record DATKOU010000243.1, read on the forward strand.
CCGTAAGGACAGAATATGTCCAACATACCCGCGCGATAAAATATGTGCGGTAAGAAACCGGGCTTGTGGTGGTCAACCGTCCGCTGAACCACCGCACCAATGGGGATCATCATCGCGGCTGATAGAGTCTGATTCAGACCGAAAAGCATGAGAATCCCCATTGCTATGAATGAGACACCCCACACCTCAGGGTCATAAAGAAACCTCAAGGGTTTGTCGATATATTTGGGCGACCACGCCATTACTAAGCACCCCAGCTGGTGAAGAGGGTCCAGAGAGACTCTCCCAGGCCTCCGTATATCCCAAGGAGAATACCGAACACAAGGGCTATCAGTCCGAATCCCCTATGCCTTGTGAAGAGAATGCAAATAATCCCCGTGATCATGGCGCAGAAAAAGAGGGCCTTCCCCCATCCGCCTTTCGCAAAGGACTTAAGGGCGTCGACAATAGAGTTTCCTCCGGAATCGTCCACACCTCCGCCGCTACTGCTGGCGGCATGAGAGGGTACAGCACCTACGGCAAGACCCACGAGCAGAATTGCGATGATCATTACCGACAACGTTTTCATACAACACTCTCCTTTCAAACCTTTCTTATATTTTCTTATGAGTACTGCTGCTGTGCAGCCATTTCAAGAAATATATTATGTTGGCCCTTCCGGCAGTTCCCTGGTCCCTGCCGAAAGATGCCGTCGAGGGCATGAAATAATATCTATCTGGAAGTAGATGAATTCCATTCTTCCTCCTTTCCCCCCCGAACTGGGAGCATGCCTCCATGCTCCCCTCCTTTTCTGAACACAACCTTAATATCAATCTGTGGGCAAGGTTCACTTAGGAATCAACAAGGCAAACCCGAGAGAGACAGTCCAATGGGAAACAACCGAGGTCGTCAACGGCCACTGGATCGTTGTGGGGGGGTCGGGTTCCGGGAAAACACATCGCATACGCGATGTCGCAACCCAGCTTCAGACACAGGGCATGCGCATGCATGTATTCGACCCCCACGGCGATATAGATACGGATCCCGCATATACATCTGCTGTTGAGTTCTCGGAAACAAGCCCTTACGGTATCAATCCACTTGCAATAAACCCCTCTCCCGCATACGGAGGCGTGAGAAAGAGGATCAACTCCTTAATACGCACCATTAATAAATACTCGTCGAAACTTGATGCGAGGGAAGAGGCGGTCATGAGATATGCGATGAAGGAACTCTATGAGATGCATGGATTCGACTACAGTAATCCCGGTACATGGGCGCAGGGATCAAAGAGGATGCCCACGCT
>DATKOU010000244.1:0-14565 GCA_035524455.1 Thermodesulfovibrionales bacterium
AAAAATAATGTTCGGAGAAATAAAACATGAGGATAATAAAATTAAGCCCGAAAGATCGCAGCATGACAAATCGCGATATGGTCGATTACTATTTTAATGAAGAACTTCCCAATAGAGAACACGGGCAATTCCTTTTTACCAAAGGACGAATTAAAGAAGAAGGCATTGCTCCTGGTGAGATGCTAGTTTTTTCGTATAATGGCGATATAGTGTATCTTGCCTTATCAGAATCAGAGAGACATGCCAATACCGGTCCCGAGGCAAGCGAATATCCGTTCTATTTCTGTGTGGATATCAAAACAATTATTGAAGGCAAAGGCAATTTGAAACAGCTTGAAAATGAAATAAAGGTAAACAAAAATATCGTAAAAACTCAGGGCTGGCCAACCATCAAAGATTCACTTGAAATAAAAAGGATATGGAATAAATTCAAGGCAAAATGATCTCCCAACAATTTGCTCCAGACGATGCAGGATTAACCGTTTTTCTTTTTAGTCCTGCGTCTGTGGAGGGGTCGGCTGATGCAGGCGTTATGAAGCAAAAATTGACAAAATCAAAGGTATGATACAAAGTAATACCGGAGGTGTTTTCATATGGGCAAAACAAAAATTGCGATTACGCTGGATGAACAATACATTGATCAGTTAGATACTTTTGTGAGTAAACATATTTTTCAGAATCGTAGCCAGGCTATTCAGCAGGCAGTAAAGGAAAAACTGGCACGGATGAAACGCACCAGATTAGCAACGGAATGCTCGAAGCTTGACCCGACCTTTGAAAAGGCAATGGCGGATGAAGGATTGACTGAGGATTTGAGCCGGTGGCCCGAATACTAAGGGGCGACATTAGATGGGCTGATCTAAATCTGGTGCGGGGCAGTGAACAGGCCTGGTTACGGCCTGTCCTCATTTTAAGTCAGGATATTTTTAATGAACGATCAGGGACGGTGATAGCTGTAGCTCTCACCAGTCAGCCCCAGAAAGCGGGATTCCCTCTTACCCTTGAAATAACAACTGCACATTTGCCCAAGAAGTCGTGGGTAAAAATAAGTCAGATTCGGACGCTTTCTGTTGAGCGAATTGGAAAAATGATGGGAAGGGTTTCACCTGAAGAAATAGAACGGGTTGTTGAAGGACTGAACGAGATAATTGGGGCATAACGTCTAAGGCGTGTGGGTGACGCTAGCCGCCGCACAGTTCAGCCGTTGACGCAAATCTGAACTCGCACATGAAACGAGAACATTGGCTAATTATTATAGCAGCAGCAATCGGAATCCTGATTTGGGTTGTGGTCTCCACTGTCGCATCAAAGTCTGAAGCGTGGGACTCGCCATTGTATTTTGTTGTCGGCATGCCCCTGCTTTGTGTGGTAGCCGGAGTTCTTGCTTTGATTGAACCGGACCATCCCTGGAAATGGGCTGTGGTCCCTTTGGCGGCACAGGCAGCCTGGATGTTCATGACACAGGGGTTTGGGAATCTCGCGCCGTTAGGAGTCTTGTTCTTTGGAGTGCTCGCGATTCCGCTTTTCATCGCAGCGCGGATTGGAGCTTTTTTCGGCAAAAGAAGGGCTAAACCTACATTGCCCTAACGTGCGTTTCGCGCCGCCTTTGCTAAAAAAGATAGACTATAGTGCCGCCACCATTATAATCTTTTGTGCTATCATAATTTAAGAATGGCACTGAGAGGTATGAAGAATGAAAACTAAATTAAAGATGATCTATTGGAAAGGTGAGAAATTTTGGGTCGGAAAGTTACTCAATCATCCTGAAATAATGACTCAAGGCAAAACATTGGCAGAACTTGAGGAAAATATGAAGGAAGCTTATATGCTCATGACCATGGATGATGTTCCTCCAAAACATAAAGTCAAAGAACTCTCTCTTTCGGTTTGAAAAGAAAAGAATTAATCAAGAAAATCACCTCCTCCGGCTGTGTGTTGCTGAGGCATGGTCAACGGCACGATCTCTATCTCAATCCCAAAACCGGCAAGAAGCAGCCGGTACCGCGTCACAGAGAAATAGACGAAAACCTTTCACGGCACATAATCAAAGAATTGACATGACATCGCCTACAATCAGACGCTGAATAGGTTCGTCTTGATCTTCATTCCTGCTGCAGTGTCCGCGCTGATAAGGCTGTAGTCATCTGAAACCATGTTTATTGAAGTTCTGACTGAAGAACAAATAGAAATTGTCGAGTCTCTGGCAGAAGAGATCTGGACCGAACATTACGTCCCCATTATCGGCAAAGCGCAGGTGGATTATATGCTCGACAGGTTCCAGTCAAAAAAGTCCATTTCAGATCAGATCATGAGCGGTTTTCTCTATTTCCTCATCAAGGAAGACAATCAGTTTATCGGATATATAGGTGTCCAGCCGAAAGGTGATGAACTATTCCTGAGTAAAATATACATAAAATCTTCCGAACGTGGCAAGGGTCTTGGGGGAAAAGCCATTCAATTCATTGAAAGACTTGCGAAAGAAAAAGGACTAGGAAAAATTGTACTCACCGTGAACAAAAACAACAGAGACGCGATCAAGGCATATGAAAAGCTCGGTTTTAAGAATCTTGGTTCCCTCATCCAGGAAATCGGCGGCGGTTTTATCATGGACGACTATAAAATGGAAAAAACCCTCTTATGACGGGAAAATCTTGCCAGGGTTCAGGATGTTTTTCGGGTCAAAGAGCTTCTTAATCCCCCTCATCAGCTCAAGCTCCCTCTTCTTTATCTCCATCCCGATAAAGGGAGACTTTGTGATGCCTACCCCGTGCTCTCCGGAAATGGTTCCGCCAAGATCAAGGGTCACACGGAAGATCTCCCTGGCAAGGGATTCGGCCCGCCGGTATTCCTCTTCATTGGTCCTGTCAACCATAAGGTTCACATGGATGTTGCCGTCCCCTGCATGGCCAAAATTCACTATGGAAATGTCGGTCTCCTCAGAGAGCCTCTGCAAACTGACGAGCATCTCAGGAATCCTGCTTCTGGGGACCACGATATCCTCACTTATTTTCCTGGGGCTGATGTGGTAAAGGGCCTGGGAAGCCCTTCTTCTGCATTCCCATAACCTGTTTTTCGCCTCGTAATCTTTTGCCATACTCACATCCGCACCCAATTTCATGCAGATACCTGCCACCTTCTCCGCCTCCTTCCTGATCGCATCAGGGTACCCATCGATCTCTATGAGAAGGAGTGCGGCTATGGTGTCAGAAATCCCAAGGGGCTGGAATTTTTCGACAGCACGTATGGCTTCCCTGTCCATAAACTCCAGAGTTCTGGGAATGATCCTCGACGCAATAATCATTGATACGGCCTTCCCCGAGGCCTCGAGATCATTAAACAGACAAAGAAGGGTGACCACATCCTCGGGCAGGGGAAGGAGCTTCAGCCTTATTTTAGTTGCCACCGCCAGGGTCCCTTCCGAGCCTACGAGCAATCTCGCAAGATCATATCCCACCACGCCCTTTTGGGTCTTGACGCCTGCGGTGATGAGGTCGCCGCTGGGCAGCACCGCCTCGATCTCCATCACATAATCCCTTGTGACGCCGTATTTCAATGCCCTTGGCCCTCCCGCGTTTTCCGCTACATTACCCCCAATGGTGCAGAAATTCATACTTGAAGGGTCAGGCGGGTAGAAAAGACCTTGGTCTTCCACCTCCCTCTGCAATCTCCCGTTAATGATCCCGGGCTCCACGAGCACGGTGAGGTTGTCTTTGTCCAGTTCAAGGAGGCGGTTCATCTTTTCCATGCTCAGGACCACAGAGTTCCTGAGAGGGACCGCACCTCCGCTCATGCCTGTGCCCGCGCCCCGTGGGACCACAGGGATTCCCTCGGCTTGGGCGTATCTCATGATTGCGATGATGTCCTCTGTATTCTCCGGCCATAGGACTGCAGAAGGAAGTTCCTCCAGTCCGCAGGCGTCAAACCCATAGCATATGAGGTCCTCGGGGTCTGTGGATGCGTGTATGTGGGGCAATGCGTCTCTTAATTTATTCATCTTGTGTTCATTCCAAAAAGATTCCAGGGTGTGGGGCAATGAATGAGTGGAGTGCGTACATCGTGGTGTCTTGCAGAGTGGCCCCTGCTCTGCCCACTCTCGTTTTATGAATCTACAAGCTGCATGGAGATTACCTTTGAAGCGCCAGGCTCTTCCATGGTTATTCCGTAAATGTAGTCCGCAGCCTCCATGGTTACCCTGTTGTGGGTCACCACAATGAACTGTATGCCTGAAGAGAGTTCTCTGAGCATCTTCGCGAACCGCTCGATATTGGATTCATCCAGGGCAGCATCCACCTCGTCGAGAATGCAGAGAGGTGAAGGCTTTATGAGAAAACTCGCAAAGAGGAGCGACAAGGCAGTGAGCGCCTTCTCTCCTCCGGAAAGGAGGGTTATGTTCTGGAGCTTTTTGCCCGGCGGCTGCGCAATAATCTCTATGCCTGACTCGAGGATATTGTTCTCATCTGTCATCACAAGGCCTGCCTTCCCTCCGCCAAACAGCAAGGTGAACACTTCAGAGAACTTGGTGTTGAGTTGTTCAAAGGCCTCCCTGAGTTTTCTTCTGGTCGTACTGTTTATTTTTGTGATGGCCTCTTCCAGTTCTGCAATGGATTTATTGAGATCTTCCTGCTGCTTGGTGAGGAATTCATAGCGCGTCTTAAGCTCTTCATATTCCTCAAGCGTGCCGAGATTCACAGAGCCAAGTTCCTGGATCTTTGTCCTTAGCTCGGAAAGGCGTTCTCCATCCTCAGGAAGTACGGGTTCGGTCTCAAAAGAGGAAATCTCAATGTCATAGTTCCTCCGAATGTTGTCTGAGATATTTTCAATTTTCAGCCTGTGTTCTGCGAGGGAAACATCAGCCTCGCCTATGGAAGCGGTCAATGAATCTAATGCAAGGCGATGGGTCTTGGCCCCCTGCTCTGAATGAACGAGTTCCTCTGACTCGGTCCGAATGAGTTCTCTCTGTTCTGCAATCGTTGTCTTGAGACGATCGGCCTTGAGGACAAGCTCTCTTAACCCCTCGTTGTTTTTGCTGATCACCTCCGTGCACTGCATTATTCTCGCGTCAATATCCGATTTTTCTTTTATCACCGTCTCATGGTTCCTTGAGAGGTCAGAGAGCATCTCCCGGGAGCTCTCCACTTCCTTTCCCAGGGATTCAATCCGTTCCTTATAGGAGTTCAGGGATAACCTCAGTTCTGTGACGGATGAGCGTTCTTCCTCATAGCGCTCCCTGTCTGAGGATATGGCATCCTGCAGACGGGAGAGGAGCTGTTCAGCCTCCCCCTTCACCGAATCTATCAGACCAACCTCGGTCTCTTGCTCAGCGAGGGCCCCCTTTACGGATTCTTTTTCCTTCAGAAGTTCAGCTCCCTCCATAGTGAGGTATGCAAGCTTTCTGCTGAGTTTTTCTTTCTCCTCAGTCTGGGTTTCCACCGTCAATCTTAAAAGCGATATCTCTTTTTCCGCATGAATTACCGTTGCCTCGATCTCTTTCAGCGACGTCTGTCTCGCCTGAAGTGCCGACTCCACCTCTGTGAGGGCGAGCGCAAGACGTTCCATTTCTGACTTCTTCTGCTCAATGAGGGAGTCAAGCTCTCTTATCTCCCTCTTTCTCTTCAAGATACCCTTTCCCTCGCCCACGATGATCGCTCCCGAGGGCTCCACGGTCTCACCATCCATGGTCACAATTGTTGGTGCCAGGTCCTTATTATTCATGCTCGCTTCAGTAAAGAGTGAAAGTGCGGCAGAGAGGTCTCTTACCACTACCACCCTGTCGAGAAGACCCTTGATTACCGAAGAGAATGAATCATAGCCAGGATGAAACCTTACAAGTTCGTCGGCCCTTCCCACGACGGATTCGTGCATGTGAGCAGGTAGTTCATACGCGCCACCCCTACTCCCTGAGTGGGCCTCCAGAGGGATGAAGGCTGTCCTCCGTAACCCCTTCTCCTTTAAGACTGAGGCTGCAGCAGAGACCTCTTCAGGGGATTGAATGATAAAACCGTTTATTTCTTCTGAGAGGGCATTCTCTATTGCCTTTTCGTAAGCCTCGTCAACATCGATGACCTCAGCGACGGATGCCATGATGCGAAGGTGCTCGGCGAGCGTCTCTCTTGAAAGGTCCTCATGCAGGATCTCCTGGAGAGAATGGAGACGGGAGGAAGAAGAGGCAAGGTCTTCACGCAGGGTGGAGAGGCTGCTTCTGGCCTGATCACGTTTTGAACGGTACTCATCAATATCAGCGATGATCTTTGCCTTTGTATCGTTGAGGAGGAGGAGCTCGCTGTTTTTGGCAATCAGCGTTCCCTCGGTATCTCCCAGGAGGGCCTCTGCAGATGCTAGCTGCTCCTTCGCGGTCTCAGCCTCTTTTAACGTGGAGAGGTAGTTCTTCTCGAGATTGTCCAGGGTAGTTAACAGTTTGCCGACCTCGTTCCTGAGATGGCTTATTTCTTCTGCCGACCTGAAGATTTCCTTCCTCTTTGATTCCAGTAGCTCTTCTTTTTGGGTGAAATCCCTCTCTATGCTTCTGATGCCTTCATTCTTTTCGCTGAGTTCCTGCCTGAGGGATTCACTTTCCTGCTCAAGGTTCCTTTCTGTGGTGTCCAGTTCCTTTATCCGGTCACGGACCCCCTCAATTTTCTGGACAAGATCTGATTCCTGCTGGATGAGCCTCGTCGTATACTCTGTGAGATTGTTCTGTTCTGTGGTGGATACGGCGATACCCCTCTCGGTTTCGGCCATCTCCCTTTCCAACACCTGAAGCTCTGAAACGAGGGAGTCCAGGAATTTTTCCTTATCAAGAAGGGTGATCCGCTTTGTCTCAACCGCGTTCTCTATTGTGGTAATGGCTGCCCTCACCGATGCATCTTTTTCCTTTAAGATTACGGAATCGGCGGTGATTTTCTCCAGAGACTCTCTCAGGGAGGAGTAATCTTTCTTCGCGATTTTCAGTTCGATAGACCTCATTTCAGAGGAGAGTTTCTTGTAGCGTTCGGCCTTCTTCGCCTGCCTGTCAAGGGAGTTTATCTGCCGTTTTACCTCTACGACAATGTCATTTATTCTTTGGATATTAAGCCGCGAGGATTCGAGTTTTGAGAGCGCTTCGGTCTTTCTCACCTTGTATTTCATGACGCCTGCGACCTCTTCGATCAGAAACCTTCTCTCCAGGGGCTTTGAGTTAAGGATCTCTCCTATTCTTCCCTGTTCCAGGATAGAATAACTCTTTATCTCCAGCCCCGTATCCAGGAAAAGGTCCTTGATATCCCTCAATCTGCACTGCCTCTTGTTGATCAGGTACTCGCTTTCCCCGGACCGGTAGAGTCTCCGCGCTACGGATGTGAGGCTCTGGGAATCACCGTTACCCTGTTCGGGAGAATCAAAGGACAGGATAAGGTTCACCTCGGACATGCCGCGCGGCTTTTTGGTGGAGGAGCCGTTAAATATGACCTCCTCCATCTTTTCTCCCCGAAGACTCTTCGCACTCTGTTCGCCAAGGACCCAGCGGAATGAATCGACAATATTGCTCTTCCCTGCGCCATTGGGACCCACGATGCAGGTTATCCCCGGATGGAGAAGGAACGTGGTTTTTTCAGCAAAGGACTTAAACCCTATGAGCTCAATTTTTTCTATGCGCATTGCAATTCGGCGGCGAAATATTTTTGAGGGTTGTAGTATAACCTCTGCCGGATGGTTATGACAAGCGTATAATTTCTGCCCCTTAAGAAGTGCAGATAGTTCTGAACCAGGATAAATAAGCAAATATGATTTATGGATTAATTTTTTTAATTTGACCGTCAAGTTAAGCATATATTACGCTTAGACGATTTCATTTCCAGTCCTATTCTTTAAAGGTAAAGTATCAAGGGTCGGAAGAATCAAAATAAAAGGAGGATTTTATGGCAAAGAAGCATCAGACTCCATTGTTGGATGAGCTGGAAAAAGGCCCATTCCCGAGCTTTGTAACAGAGATCAAGAAAGCAGCTACTAAGAGCGATATGGCTGCTGATGAGCTCGGACAGCTCGAAAAGTCGTACAGAGACCAGCGTGGTTACTGGAAGCATGGCGGTATCGTGGGTGTTCGCGGTTATGGTTCCGGTGTTATCGGGAGATATTCTTCCCTTCCCGAAGAGTTCCCTAATGTGGCAAATTTCCATACAGTAAGAATCAATTCCATTTCAGGTTTTTTCTACACATCAAAGTTCCTCAAAGAGATGTGTGACATCTGGGATAAGTATGGGAGCGGTCTCACCAACCTGCACGGGTCGACAGGTGACCTGGTTCTGCTCGGAACCACGACTGAAAACCTTGAACCGATCTTTGCCGAATTCTCCTCCCGCGGCTTTGACCTCGGTGGTTCTGGCTCTGCATTGAGGACGCCGAGCTGCTGCGTCGGACCTGCCCGGTGTGAATGGTCGAACATAAACACCCTTGACATCACTTACAGCATAACGCAGGAATGGCAGGACGAGATGCACCGTCCGGCGTTCCCTTATAAATTCAAGTTTAAGACAGCGGGATGTGCGGTTGACTGTATCGCCTCCATCGCCCGTGCGGACTGCTCCATCATCGGCACCTGGAAGGGCAAGATCGCCATTGACCAGGCGGAAGTCGCCAACTACGCAAAGAAGGGCACGAATATTTCAGAAGAGATCGTGAACAGATGCCCGAGCAGGTGTATGAGCTATGACGGCAAGGAACTGAAGATTGCAGACGAAGACTGCATACGCTGCATGCACTGTATTGCGAAGATGACAAAGGCGTTGAAGCCGACCGGGGAAAGAGGTGCGACCATCCTTATCGGCAGCAAGGCCCCCTTTGTTATCGGAGCAACCCTTTCCTGGGTCATAGTGCCCTTCATAAAGATGGAACCCCCGTATACGGAATTTAAAGATCTGATAAGGAAAATGTGGGAATTCTGGGATGAACACGGAAAGAACAGGGAGAGGATCGGCGAACTCATCATCAGAAAGGGAATGAGGGAGTTCCTCGAATATATCGGAGTGAATCCAGTTCCTCAGCAGGTAAAGGAACCGAGAAGAGACCCATTCTTCTTCTGGACAGAACAGGATTTACAAAAGTAAACAAACACATTTAGAGATAAAAGGAGGAAGATTATGTCAGCACCACAGAGAAAAACAGATATCGGGCCACCTCATTACAAGGATTTCCTGCCGCCTGTGATCCAGAAAAATTACGGCGACTGGAAATACCATGAGGTCATAAATCACGGTGTTATGGTCCATGTTGCCAACAACGGGGACAAACTCTGGTCGGTCAGGGTCGCATCACCACGGCTTCTCAGCACTGATACTATCAGGGATTTTGCCGGAATGGCGGAAAAGTATTGCGGCGGTTACCTTAGATTTACCACGAGAAACAATGTTGAGCTCCTCGTTTCCGACGAAAAGAACCTCGAGCCGCTCCAGAAGGAATTGAAGAGCAAGAAGTACATGATTGGAGGTATCGGTTCGGGAATCAGCAATATCGTCCATACCCAGGGGTGGGTGCACTGCCATTCGGCATGTACCGATGCATCGGGGTTGGTGAAGGTCCTCATGGACGAATTCGCCGATTATTTTACGACCAAGCATACCCCCAACAAGGTGAGACTTGCGGTCGCCTGCTGTGTGAATATGTGCGGCGCGGTGCACTGTTCGGACATCGCGGTAGTTGCGATTCACAGAAAAATTCCGGTGGTAGACCATGATAAGGTCAAGAATGTCTGCGAGATCCCGTCCACGATAGCATCCTGTCCGACAGGCGCAATCAGCCCTGACCCTGCAAAGAAGAGCGTCAAGGTGAACCCGGACAAGTGCATGTACTGCGGGAACTGCTTTACCGTATGTCCGCCCATGGAGATCCATGACCCTGAATATGACGGTGTTGCGATCGTTGTGGGAGGTAAGGTCGGAAACCTCAGGTCTAACCCGAAGTTCTCAAAACTGGCTGTTCCCTTTATCAAAAACAATCCTCCTAGGTGGCCGGAAGTCACTGCAGCAGTCAGAAAGATCTTTGACGCTTATATGGCAGGGGCGAAGAAACACGAGAGGGTCGGTGAATGGATCGAGAGGATCGGCTGGGAAAAGTTCTTTAAGGTGACCGGACTGCCCTTTACCTTTCAGCACATTGATGACTTTACGATTGCGAGGGAGACCTTCAGGACAGCGGCAACATTTAAATGGTAATTTAAGTATAATGTGTATAGCATAAAGGGGGGATCGCAAGATCCCTCCAATTATTAACATTCTAATGATGAGGTGGCAGAATGGAGAAAGAAGAAGTTAAGCAGAAGATATACGCCTTGGTAGAAAAATCCGTGGGGAAAAAGAAACTGAAATCTTCTGATATTCAGAAAACCGTTTCTGCGGAAGCCGGCATTTCGAGAGATGAAGTAAAAGACGCATTAAAAGACCTCGTCGACGAAGGAAAACTCATTTATACCTATTTCGGCGGTAGTTTCGTAGAGATCCCGCCAAAATAGAAGGCTCAGCTCCTGTGATTTATTGAAAGGCAGTCCATTCGATGGATGAACTGCCTTTTTTTATATTCTGTTCTGTCAGAGACAGTGATTACAGTTTACTTGTTATTGATCCCGACTAATGCGAAAGCAGAGGTATGCCTGACTCTTCATGTGCCGGTTATTGTGTAAACGCTGTGAGCTTCCTGATGCTCTTTTCGTAACAACTTCATTGAACAAGTCCCGACATCCTTTCTCCGTCAAAGAAGAATTATCCGGTTGTCTAAACTTATGCTTTCAAGTTGACAAGCCTGCTATTGTCCGATTTAAGGTAAAGAGAGGGTATCGGGGAACACACAATAAGAAATCGGAAGGAATGCGTCTGTATATGAGTATGGCAAGTATGCTCAACAACATAACCAAACCAACAATAGAACGAGCTAAAAGAGGAGGGCCTGTAATGAATGGGAGGACACTATGAAAACACGGATTCTGCTTGTTGACGATGACGAAACAATGGTGAAAAGCAGCAAGCATGCCCTTGAGAGCCATGGATACGAAGTGGACGGCGAGATAGATGCCGAAAGGGCTTTGGAGAAGCTGAAAACGGTTTCGTACGATCTCATGATCACCGAACTGGTGATGCTGAAACTTGACGGTATTCGGCTCATTCGCAATGCCAAGATTATCAACCCCTCCATTGGTGTGGTAGTACTCACCGGCTATCCCTCTCCGGAAGCGATACGGCATGCGCTTCAGGTGGGGGCAATTGACTTTCTCGCCAAGCCCTTTTTCCCCGAGGTCCTGGGTGATGTGGTGGCAAAGGCGCTTTCCTACAGAAAGACTGCCCAGGTGTATGCAGCTCAGGACGAATTCGATATGAAGAAAATTAATGCGATTCTGCAGGAGAACAAGAACCGGCCTGAGCGGCTCATCCCGGTGCTCCAGGATATCCAGGAGATTACCGGCTACCTGCCCCCTTCGCTGCAAAAACTGGTGAGCAGAGAACTGAATGTCCCGATTAGCAAGGTCTCCGGTGTGGTCACCTTCTACTTCATGTTTACCATGACGCCCAAAGGCAAGCACAAGATAAGAATCTGTACCGGCACTGCCTGTCACGTGAAGGGAGCTGAACAGAACTACCGGAGGGTGAAGGGCTACCTCGGCATGCAGGATGACGAGACAATGACAAAGGACAAGTTCTTCTCCGTTGAGACGGTGCGATGCGTGGGTGCGTGCAGTCTTGCCCCTGTGACGGATTTCGACGGAGCGATCGAAGGACTTCTCACTCCGGATGCGATAACAAAAATAATCGATCAGACCAGGAGAGGTGCATAATGCTGATACAGAGCGAATCGGACCTGGAGAGGATCAAGGAAGATTTCGAGCTGCGGCATCATGTCCGTATAAATCTCCTCTTGTGCGGTGGAACCGGCTGCCGGGCCACAAAGAGCGCTGCAGTAAGAGATTCCTTCGAAGAGGAGCTGAAGAAACGAGGCATCACGGATACAGCCATAACACTCACCGGATGCAAGGGGTTCTGCGCAAATGGTCCCACACTCGTGGTCGATCCCGGAGGATACTTTTATCAGAAGGTCAAAGCCGAAGATGCCCCGCTGATTGTGGAAGAGCATATACTGAATAATCGGCCGATAGAGAAACTCATGTACCTTGACCCCGCCACAAAAGCGAGAGTCCCGCTGATGAGGGATATCCCGTTTTTTAAGAAACAGGAGATACGCGTCCTGCGCAATCTCGGTCGTATCGATCCTTTCAGCATCAACCACTATATCGCCCGTGACGGCTACCAGGCGGCTGTCAAAGCCATTCTCCATATGACGCCGGAACAGATCGTCTCCGAAGTGAGATTGTCAGGGATTCGCGGCCGCGGCGGTGCGGGTTTTCTTACCGGCCTGAAATGGGAACTGTGCGCAAAGAGCCCTGGCAGTCTCAAGTATATTATTTGTAATGGTGATGAAGGAGATCCAGGGGCGTTTATGGACAGGGGGGTGATGGAATCAGACCCCCATGCGGTCATCGAGGGAATGATCATCGCTGCAAGGGCCATAGGCTCCCGCAAAGGGTACATCTATGTGCGTGCCGAGTACCCCCTCGCAATAGAGACACTGGAGGCTGCGCTGAGGCAGGCGAGAGCATACGGTCTGCTCGGTGCAAACCTTTTCGGAACCGATTTTTCCATAGACATCGAGATATATAAGGGCGCAGGGGCCTTTGTGTGCGGTGAAGAGACGGCGCTGATCTCCTCTATCGAGGGCGATCGTGGCAACCCGGTTCCGAAGCCCCCCTTTCCCGTGCATAAGGGCCTATGGGAAAGGCCTACCGTTATCAACAATGTCGAAACCCTGGCTAACATACCCCAGATAATCCTGAGAGGGGCGGACTGGTTCAAGAGTGTCGGAACAGAAAGATCCACCGGCACGAAGGTCTTCGCTCTCACGGGGGACATCCAGAACATCGGGCTCATAGAGATTCCGATGGGAATCCCGCTGAAACAGATCATCGAGGACATAGGCGGTGGTGTGCCGAAGGGCAGGAAACTGAAGGCCGTGCAGCTCGGCGGCCCTTCGGGCGGCTGCATCCCCCATGATATGCTTGATACACCGGTCACGTACGAAGACATCGTAAAGACGGGGGCGATTGTGGGCTCAGGCGGCATGGTGGTGATGAGTGACCGGAGTTGCATGGTGGATGTGGCGAAGTTCTTCATTGGGTTCACCAAAGACGAATCGTGCGGGAAGTGTGTTGCCTGCAGGGAAGGGACAAAGGTGATGCTGACCATTCTTGAAGATATCACCGAGGGGCGTGCCACGCTCGATGACCTCAACACATTGGAGGATCTTGCGAACGATGTGCGCAAGTCCTCCCTTTGCGGCCTGGGTCAGACAGCCCCCAACCCGGTACTCAGCACGATCCGCTATTTCCGGCATGAATATGAGGAGCACATTCTCAATAAACGCTGTTCTACCGGTGCATGCCGTGAGCTTACCACCTTCCATATTGACCCGGAAAAGTGCACGGGATGTACCGCGTGCGCATTGAAGTGCGCTGTGACCGCAATCTCTGGAGAAAAGAAGAAACCCCACCATATCGATCAATCCAGATGCATCACCTGCCGCATGTGTTACGAAACCTGCAAGTTCGGAGCCATCCATATCGGCCCGGGCGCCCATTTTGCGGGTAAGGAGGTGCCGGCATGATAGAGTTGACCATAGACGGTAAGGCTCTGTCTGTTCCGAAAGGGACGTCGATACTTAAGGCTGCCCTAGACCATGGCATTTTCATCCCCCATTTGTGCTATGACCCAAGGCTCGAGCGTCATGGCGGATGCAGGATGTGTCTCGTCGAACTCGAGGGTCAGCCCCGGCTCTTTGCCTCGTGCTCGACCCCTGTTGACAACGGGATGAAAGTACACACCCACACCCCCCAGGTGAATAAACTTCGTCAGACCATGCTTGAACTGATGCTCGCCAGCCATCCCCTGGACTGCCCGACATGCGATAAAGCAGGCGAATGTGTTCTCCAGGATCTCGCATATAAGTACGGGTCGACAAAGGGCCGCTTCAAATCGCTTCGTAACAACGCGCCGCAGCACGAAAACCCTCTTGTGGACACCAACACCAACCGGTGCGTCCTTTGCGGAAAGTGCGTGAGGATCTGCTGGGAGCAGCAGGGCGTGGGCGCCCTCAACTTCCAGCATCGGGGCGCCACTACCATAGTCTCCACGGCATTTAACGAGACCCTCAATTGCGAGTTCTGCGGTCAGTGCATGGACGTCTGTCCCGTAGGCGCCCTAACTCCCAGACCCTCCAAACACCGCTCGCGCGTCTGGTTTATGGAGACCCGCCACGCTATTTGCCCCTTCTGCAGTGTGGGCTGCACCCTTGACCTGGACATCCACGACCAGACCATCATCCGCTCCCGTGGCAGGTATCCTCATGGGGTGAACAGGGGAAACCTCTGTGCAAAGGGCCGCTATGGCTATGACTTTATTTACACCGATGACCGGCTCACCACACCTCTCATTCGGCGCGAGGGAGTGCTTCAGCGAGCCTCCTGGGAAGAAGCACTCGACTATATCGCAGAGTCTCTCA
>DATKOU010000245.1:0-5577 GCA_035524455.1 Thermodesulfovibrionales bacterium
CATGAGCGAATGAAAAGATCTCTATTTTCAAAAAGTGGTCAAGCAAGGCATTGCACAGTCTATGAACAGGTAAGGGGTAACCTTAATGATTCTCGGTAAAAAGCTTTTTGTAATAATGCCCGCATATAATGCGGAAATGACGTTGCGTCAGACCTACGAAGAGCTCCCGCACGAGTATGTGGACGAAGTGATTCTTGTTGACGATGCATCCAAGGATGAAACGGCTAAAGTTGCGGCGGAACTGGGTATTCGTACGATCATTCATTCTGAAAACAAGGGATACGGCGGCAACCAGAAGACCTGCTATCGTGAAGCACTCGGCCATAACGCTGACATTGTCATCATGGTGCATCCAGATTACCAATATTCCCCTAGGCTTGTGGCTGCCATGGCATCGATGATCGCCTCGGGGCATTATGATGTCGTCCTCGGTTCGAGAATACTCGGGGGTACGGCCCTGAAAGGAGGTATGCCTTTATATAAGTATTTTGCAAACAGAATTCTTACACTCCTTGAAAACCTGGCCCTTGGCGTCAAACTTTCCGAATACCATACGGGGTTCCGGGCATTCACACGGGAGGTGCTGGAAACGTTACCGCTGGAAGAGAATTCTGATGATTTTGTCTTTGACAGCGAGATGCTCGTCCAGACTGTGTGGTTCGGCTTCAGGATTGGTGAACTGAGTTGTCCCACAAGATACTTTAAAGAGGCGTCCTCTATAAATTTCCGAAGGAGCGTAAAATACGGGTTCGGTGTGCTTGGCAGCATACTAAAGTATCTGACAGGCAAGTGGGGCTTGAGGGAATATACGATATTCAGCAACAGCGGAAAAAAACTTCTCACGGATAATGGGAACACGAGAACTCACCTATAGTCTCGCCCTGCTGTTTCCTTCCTGACTTTTCTCATCTCTCCCGGCACTTCAGAATGAATTTGTCGGCTGATGAAGACAGGGCGATGAGGTCTTTTCTGATGGTGAAATGACCAAGTCCGGTCATTTCACCATCAGTCGAGGAGATACTCCTTAACGCGCCAATCAGGATGGTATGGCGAAGGTAGCAATCCGGTTTATAGGTAATCTGAAACAACTTTCGTCTGCTCACAATGCGTACTACAATTTTGTAAAGGGGTCCTTCCTGAGGTGGTATATAAATTGCACTCTGTCCACCCGATGGAGCGGGCACTTATTGTGAATGATGATCAGTTGATGAGCTATGCCATTTCAAAGGCCCTTCAGCCATATCATCCCGAGATCAAGACTGTTTCCAAT
This sequence comes from Thermodesulfovibrionales bacterium, assembly GCA_035524455.1. Taxonomy (GTDB): domain Bacteria; phylum Nitrospirota; class Thermodesulfovibrionia; order Thermodesulfovibrionales; family UBA9159; genus DASPUA01. The sequence goes on from DATKOU010000245.1 coordinate 1,271, forward strand.
GGAGATGATGCCATTGCCGAGATCAGTTCCTGTTTTTATCCGTTATGTTTCCTCGATGTCTCTGTCCCGGGACTGCACGGGTCTGACATGGTCAGAAAGATCAGAGAGCTCTCCCCGGATACCAAGGTGGTCGTTTTCACTCCTGAAGAACGTCCTGTCAACGGCGCAAAAGACTTCATCGGAGAGAAGATTGATGAGAATGCATGCTTTTGCCTTCAGAAACCCTTTGAGATTTCCGAGTTGAAAGCCGTCGTGCAGCAGGCCCTAAACAAGAAAGAGCAGGAACCTTTCTCCCTGAATAAGAAAGACCAGAAATTTTTCTCCGCTGACAAGAGGATCCCAAGAAGACCCCTGAAGAAATGCGTGAGCTACACGGTCATTGTCCTTGAACAAGGAAAGCCGGTGAGTCTGACCCTCAAAGGCGATATTATCGATATTTCCGACAAAGGGGTCGGCATGAGGACACACTATCCCCTTGAGCCGGGACATTATCTTATGTTCGACAATGAGACAGAACTAAAGTCTGGTGTAGTGAAGTGGATCTCCCCGCCGGACGACTCCTACATGTACCGGGTGGGGGTTGAGTTCCTGGAGTTGTAACGAACCGCAGCACGAAAATTCTCCCTGACTATTCTTCCAGCCCGAATTTCTTTATCTGGTATCTGAGCGAGTCATAGGTTATGTTCAGCAATTTCGCCGCAACGGTCTTGTTGCTCTTCGCCCGCTCCAGGGCCTGGGTAATAAGGTCTCTTTCCAGTTCATCGAGGGAGATCCCTGCCTCGGGAAGAACAAACCTGGCTGAGGCATGGGGAGGCGGAAGAACCGCTTGTCCCAGCATCTCCCTCGGAAGATGTTCAGGCATTATCAATTCAGAGGTCTCGAGCACGACGATCCGCTCTATGACATTCTTCATCTCTCTCACGTTGCCCGGCCAGCGATAGGAATACATCACCTGCTCCACCCTGGGGGAAAACCCCTTGATCACCTTGTTTTTATACTGAGAGGTGAAGTGGGTGAGATAATGCTGCGCGAGGAGAGGGATGTCCTCTTTCCTCTCCCTGAGGGGCGGAAGGGAGAGAGCGAAGATATTCAGCCGGTAGAAAAGGTCCATCCTGAATTCTCCCCTGTCCACCGCCTCGGAGAGGTTCCTGTTGGTGGTGGCGATGACCGTTACCTCTATCGGTATTTCCTTCTGCCCTCCTATTCTCCGTATGGTCCTCTCCTCCAGCACCCGCAAGAGCTTGCCCTGGAGGCTGAGCTTCATGTCACCGATCTCGTCAAGGAGTATCGTCCCCCCATGTGCAAGTTCGAATATTCCCTTTTTTTCCGCCTTTGCATCGGTGAAGGCTCCCTTCTCGTACCCAAAAAGCTCGCTTTCAAGAAGGGTCTCGGGCAATGCGGTGCAATTGATCGCGATGAAGGGAGCAAACCCCTTCCCGGATTCGTCATACATGATACTGTGGATGTAACGCGCTACGAGTTCTTTTCCGGTCCCGCTTTCACCCGTAATAAGGACCGTGGACACGTTGGAGCGCGCTACCTTTTCCGCCTTTTGCTTCAATTCCGCCATGGCAGGAGATTCCCCTATGATGTCCTTGCGAAACGCCTCAGAATAAAATCTCCTGAGGTAACTCACCTCGCTCTTGAGGCTCCTCTTTTCGACAATGTTATTGACGACGATCTTCACCTCGTCGATATTGAAAGGCTTGGTGAGATAGTCCGCTGCGCCGAGCTTCATACACTTTATGGCGGTTTCCACATGGTCATCGGAAGTGAGCATCACCACCTGGGTATCGATCTGGTTTGTTTTTATCTTCTCGAGGATGTCCAGCCCTGTGATGGACGGAAGCTTCAGGTCCAGCAATACCACATCAGGCAACCACGCGGCGATTTTGTCCACAACGGCAGTGAAGGTGACGGTCTCTGAGTTGACCTCGTATCCCTCGCCTCGTAGGGCCCTTGAGAGCATCGAGACAATAAGTTCATCGTCATCTACAAGAAATACCTTCCCTTTCTTCATACGAATTGGACCCCGGCCACGCGTCTCACGGGAAGTGAGATCCTGAAGGTGCTCCCCTTCCCGACAGCACTCTCCACGCGGAGGCTCCCCCCGTGCTGTTCGATGAGACGTTTCGAAATAGGCAGCCCGAGACCGCTGCCTTTGGGTTTTGTGGTAAAAAACGGCAGGAAGATATTTTCCATCTCCTCCCTGTCCATTCCCCTGCCGGTATCAGAAATCAGGATCTCGATCGCGTCTTCCGAGGCCTCGAACCCGGTCTGTACCGTCAGAGTCCCCCCTTCCCTCATCGCATCTGCCGCGTTAATAAGGATATTCATGAATACCTGCTGCAGTTGCATGGGATCAGCCATGGTTTCAGGGAGATGTTCATCGAATTTTTTCACGACGGTGATCGGCCCCGATGTATCCGGTGAATAGGATGTATTTTTCAAAGAGAAGAGAAGAGAGGTGTCGAGCAGGGCATTCAGGTTCACCGTGCTGAAATGGGGCTTAGGCGGCCTCGTAAAACTGAGGAGGCCCTTCAGCAGGAGTTCTATCCTCTTGATTTCGCTCACCACCCTTATCAGCACTCCCCTGTCTTCTTCAGACAGCGCGGCCTCTTCGGAGAGCACCTCCATGGACGCCTTGATGCCCGAGAGGGGATTTTTGATTTCGTGGGCCAGCCCTGCTGCCAGTTCTCCCACCACCTTCAGTTGCTCTGTCCTCTGAAGGGCCTCTTCCGCCTGCCTGCGCTCGGTGATGTCACGGTCAAATGCGAGGATATATTTATGATTTCCCAGATCCATCAACCCGGCACTCACCTCAAGGGGGAAGACAGTGCCGTCTTTTTTAACATGGTATGTCTGCTCAGTGACCCATTCACCCCTGAGTATGCGCTGAGCGAGCAAAGGGGTCTGCCCCATCGCCTCAGGGGCATCAAGGTCGGTTATTTTTAGCCTGAGCAGCTCATCAACAGTGTACCCATGGATCTTTGCCGCTGCCGGATTGGCTGCCGTAATGCGAAATTTCTTTTCACCCTCTGCATCGATGACAAAAATGGCATCACCTGCCCGCTCAAAAAGCGCCCGATACCGTGTCTCGCTCTCCTCTACTTTAATGAGATGTTCCCTAAGTGAACCTGCCATCTCATTAAAAGACTCCGCCACCTCCCCAAATTCATCCTTCAGGGCTCTTACCCGGTAGTCCAGATCTCCGCCTTTGATCTTCCGCGTGGCATCAAGGAGGGCATGCACCGGCCTGGTGAATCCCCGGATAATGAGCACCGCCAATGCTAAGGCGAGAAAGGGACCTATAGCGACGAGGATAAAAAGCATCACTTTTGTTTTTGCGATCTCGCCAAGGGCCGCTTCTGTCTTGCCGGTGAGTTTTGTGCTCGTCAGGGCGATCATGGTGTCAACCTCTGAAATCAGCTCCTCTCCCATCTTAAATGTATGCTCCTCTTCCGCGTCCAATCTCTTCGCGTTCGCCCGTATGGTGAGAACCCTGCTCAATGAATCCTTATACTGTTCAATATGATTTCTCAGTCCCTCAAGCCTCCCCGCCACCGCCGGAGAATGATGGCAGCCAAAGCACACAGCCACCGCTTCTTCCATTCCGGCCACATCCTGAACCATGACATCTACGCCCCTTGCAAAGCGTGTGGTTCTGAGGTTGAGGTCGGACTGGACCCGTTTGATCCGTATCAAGAGGTGCTCCCTCAGGATTTCGACCTGGTGGAGCTTGATGAGGGTGTCCAGCTCTGATGTGGTATTTTGGATCGTGCTGATGATATACCCGCCTGATACGAGAAACGCCAGGGTGGTGATGCCAAAGATGATGATGATCTTCTTTTTCATCAGTTATTCAGGTAATCATAGGTGGAGAGATTGAGACCAATCTCTCTTGCATACTCTATTACCGGCGCGTAATCGTTATCAGTGGTTTCGATAAACCTCTGTGCTCCGAACGTTCTCAAAACAGCCTGGCCGGCCGCTTCCTTGTCCATGGTTAAGAGCGCGGCCTTTATGTCTTGTTTGAGGGTTTCATCCAGGTCCCTTCTCACCGCAAGGCCATTCTCGGGCACCTCGGGGGATTTCACGAGTACCAACAGCTCCTTGTTGATTCTGGGGTCGTCTTTCGCCATCCTCTCAAATACCGTGTTTTTTGCAGCGCCGATATCAGCTTTCTTCTCGAGCACATCATGGATTGCGTCTTCATGGGTCCCCGCAAAATACGTCTCGCCTAAATACGTCCTGTAATTCTTCACGCCATGATGGTGAAAATACTCCAGGGGCAGAAGATACCCTGC
>DATKOU010000246.1:0-15045 GCA_035524455.1 Thermodesulfovibrionales bacterium
CTAAGGTGCCACCGCTGAACTACGGTGTTATGCCACATTACCCTCGGAAATCCGCATTAGTTGCAACTTTTTTAAAGTGAAGACTTCGGTGTTATCAACACTCGCAGGCATCCTTTTTCGCTAAATCAATTTCCCTTAGGCTATCTTCCCCTTAAAGGAGATTCCTTTGATAGGACGATGATAAGTCAAGGTCGAAAGCCCTACAGGGCAGACTGCAAGTCTGAACCTTTACTTATCTGAGTCCGAAAATGCAATAGGACATGGGGGAAGGTAGCCTATTTGTTATAATGCAAGATGAAAAGCAGAAAACCTTCTCATCCCTCATAGGAAGATAAAATCGACCCTGCCTTCGACAAAATCATAAAGCACTACATTCAATTCGTTGAACTTGTCGGCTTGCCTGCCAATACCGGCTGGATCGGCCTAGGAGATGAGGCATTGAAACTTTGGGAAAAGAAAGGTATGCAGGGATGGATAAAACGTTATGAAAAAAATATGACAACTGAAAAGAACACCATTATTAAGTGGAAATTTCAAAGGGGCATCACTGAAGAAGAGAAGGATGCGGCGATTAAAGCAGGATTAGCCAAGATATCAAATTATGCAGGCGTAAAGCATTCATCTGCTTCGGAGATCGCAACAAAGACCGGGGATATCTTTAATACGTCCAAGTTCCTCGGTCATCGCAGCGGTATTCAAAATACGATGAAGCATACCGAAAGAAGGGACATTGAAAAGCTGCGAAAGCTTCAAGACGAGATAGTCATACCCCCTACGCTCATCAGTAATTAAGACTTTTTCATCCCACTACGATGTTAGTTCATTCTTGGATTGTTGGGTAGCCTCCGGAATCAAGGCGTGTCTTCAGCCCTTGGGCGTAACCTTGCCGGTGAATGACTGGGCAACGATCTTGCCGTCCTGTACGACGAACGTGTCGGTTGCCAGTTCGTAGACATTATCGGCCGTCTGAGCTGTCCAAAGGATGTAGGCATAGTCGCCTTCGACCGACCGCAGCTTCATGGTGAACGTGGCCCCAGGTTTTCCGAACTCCGCAAGCAGGTGCTCAAATAGCGGTCTGATGGCGTCGGGGCCCTTGAGTGGGCCATTCGGCGTAAAGAAAACCGCATCCATTGCGTAGTCAGACAGAATACCCGTGAGGGCCCCCTCGCCAAAGCACTTCAAGTGGCGTTCTAGCACGTCCTTCGTCGTAGCCATCTCTTGAATCCTCCTGCGAACGCTATCCTGGTGTCCAGAAGGGTCCCTCCTTACCTAGCTTCTTTAGCGACAAGATCAACTCGGATGCATATTCCTTCAGTCGAGAGAGATAGTCCGGCTGTAGACGATTCCTGTGCAGAGGCCCGCTAAACGCCATTGCCCAATTCGACAAGGTCATGATGGACTCAGCCGAAACGGAATCATAAAGCGACCAATTCTTCACGTGCTCTTCCGACCGGAAGAGATTCATGCGGCTTCAAGCCGCACCCCAGGTCACTTCTCCTGTTAAAGCCTTGGCGAATGGAATATTCATGTGTCCTACGGCCGTTGGTGGATTGACTTCGAGGATCTCCTCGTCACGCATGCGGATGCGGATAGGCTGCCCACAATCCAGGCAACTGGTGTCGATATGGATCTCCGTACCAGGGAAGAGCCAGCGCACGGCCAGCACTTCGATTCCTCACTGTCCGTACCACTTTTGTTCCCCCTTGATCGTTACACGATGATGTGTCGGTACGTTGGAAAAAGGCGCCCATGACTCGACATAGTCTGTGTCTTTAATAAACCAGCAGGCTATGGAGGACTCGGCCGCCTTATGCTGCACCTGTCTGGCCTCTTCCGGTCGCACCTTGAGAATTCCCGCAAGCTCGGTATAGTGCGGTGCCCGCCCAGTCTTCACAAAATACTCCACGACAGCCGTGTAAGCCTGTTGTACCAATGCGTCTTGCATATCACTGCCTCCCTCCTGTGTCTTATACCATTCTTTATGACTCCCTTCTGATATGTGTTTATCACAAGATCTTAAGCTTGTCAACCACAACAGCAAAAAATATGCAGGGGTCGTTTGACGGTACTACGGAGTTACGAATTTTGTCGATTTCCATTCGTTATCCTTAGTCTTACTGTACTTCTCACTGCTGTCAGCTACAGGAAAGAGATGTAACTCCTTGGCAAGGCTCTAGTAAACTGTTTTAAAGCCACTCATATTACCCTTGCAGTAACGCAACAGTAACGCAAAATATGGCTCCTTATAACCTATTGAAATAGCGTGATAAAAAGAGGGTTGTACCTCGCAAACCCTTGATTTTCTTGATGGTTATAAGTCCCTAAATTTAAAAGACAAAATCAGTTTGACGGCTTATAGTACATGAGCTGGCGCGCGTAGGGCGAAACGGCATCAATAGTCCCCTGCATCTCTTCCCTGCCCATCGCGTTGAACGCGCGTGCGAATCCCACATTTTCCTCAAGCTGCCTGATGCTGTCACAGCCTATCACTGCCGTCGTTATGGGGTGCGATAGTGCGAATCGGAAAAAAGGCTCCAGGGTCCCATATCCGGGTATCCTTTGCGCAAGGCCCCTGAGATAGGCCTTCATGCCGACGATTCCCATCCCCTTGCCCTGGGCAATAGGAATTACCTCGTCAATAAAGCTTTTATATACCGGCTCTGCGGGATTTACCGGAATAAGCACTGTATCAAAATCGAAGTCCTGAATGCACCTCTTTATGATTGATGGGTCGTGGTGGCCTGTCACGCCAATAAACCTCACAAGACCCCTTTTCTTTGCGTCAGCAAATGCTTGCAGGGCACCATCAGGGCCGAAAACCTCCTTTATATCTTCTTCTGTCCTCATGTCATGAACCTGCCACAGGTCAAGATGATCCGTCATCATCTGTTTCAGCGTTTCATGGAGATGATTGAGCGCGCCCCTTCTGCCCCTTGCATGGGATTTACTCGCAAGGAAAATCTCTCTTCTTCTTTCCTTAAGCGCTTTGCCATAATACAATTCACTCCCCGAATATGCCCTCGCTGACTCGAAATAATTCACTCCCAGGTCGATCGCTGTATTGATCAATTGAGCGGCCTCTTTCTCATAGCCATAGGTCCTGAGAATTCCTTCACCTCCGAGACCCATTACGGTAACCTCGATACCCGTGTTGCCCAGTGTCCTTTTGGGAATTTCCATACAGGAATTATATCAGACATTCCTTCTGCGGGTTATTCCTGACACTTTCTATCTCAGATCCCTGTAGGGTAAACAATTGCGGCACGTGAGTGGAGAGCAGGACGCCTCTGTCACTTCTTACAGTAAATGGAGAAACTCGCTCAGCCTTGATCTGTCATCTTCAGGCATATCAAGAAACTCAACCCCGATGTCATAATGCTTCGATCTTCTCCCCGGGATTTCGATGCAGGAGGCCACCCTCCCGCGAAACTTCAGTGGCGCGTTTCCATTCGGGAGGAAAAGCGCCATGGGCGCCCTCCATTCGAGCTTGATTCCGTTATATCCTTCCATAAGCATTCCGCTAAGGCTGATTTTCTTTACCGGTGAAGTCTTGTAATAATAGAGGACTGCGCCCTCAGTTGCGTTGATCCTGAACCTCAATGCGGTTGGGGGATATTCATCGAGTACCTTCTCTCCATCGGGAATACCGAACGTTCTCATGAAATCCTTGAGTTTCACCAATTTATCAGAAGAAATATTCTTAAACATAACTCCTGCCCTGTAAACCGGGACAGCTTCCTCTCTCACGTTCTTCACACTTCCGCCGAAAGTTACCCAGACCACAACCCCTTGAAGGGTAAAGGCCATTTCTTTGTTGTGAAGTTTGAGGAGGTGTTGGTCACCTGTTTTTAGACTCTTCTTTGCTATAATGCACGCCCCTGTCATGCTCACATCCAGAAGTTCAATCTCTGTAGCAAAGAGCGTTTTGGCTTGAAGGGCCATATCTTCTACCGCGAATCTCTCATACCGTCTTGTCCATGTATTCATGAGCGAATATTCTACCTGCATGATATACCAGATTCTACTCTTTCAGTTTATCACAACCCGCAATAAATGCAAGATCCTTGAGGAGGGACTTTTGCATGACCTGCAGAATCTTGAATGCTTACCTGGTGTTTTTTCGAATTGCTTTTGAGGAATTCCGCTTTATGTGTCTCTTTATTAATGACAAACATTTTCTCATTATATATAATTGAATAATTAGTTGATCCCCAACTCTGAACAAGAGAATGGGAGTTGAGATAGTAGTGTATTAACTCTTTGCAAGGAGGATACCATGAAAAAGCTTAGTGGCCTGTTCATCATCACGATGTTGACCCTCTCCCTCGCAGCCCTTTTCAACGGATGCGGTGGGGGAAGCAGTCCAAGCACGTCAAGAGGAGGGGGGACGGATGCAACTCTTACGGCGTCGAATGCTCCGCAGGTAGCCGACGTGGTAAGGCAGGCAGTGAAACTGGTGGCCCCTGCCACATTGGGGCAGGTAAATGCCACTAGTGTTTCACCTGAAAAGAGAGCGCCATTGATGAGCATCTTCGAGAAAGTTGCGCCTGTCATTGGAAAGCACGCGACAAATGGAAAACAGTCGAGCGATATACTACCCAGCGAGAATTGCTCCGGTGGGGGAAGCATTGAGGTAACGAATATAAGCGTCCCTGACTTATCAGGCAATGTCAAAGCTGATGTAAATGTTAACGGATGCACTATAGGGACAGAAACTATGAACGGCGTCTTGAAAGTGACTGTACCGGTCGGTGCGCTTACAGATATTCTGCACACTGAAAAGTTCACCATCGAGGTTACAAGCTTTACGTACTCCGACTCGACTACGACGAGTCTATCTTTGACCGATAATTTTACCATACTGGCCATGGATTTCACATACGACGGGAATAGTCTGACAGGCGGCTCGGTCACTCTTGGAGGGACTGTATCAGGTACAATACATGGCAACCCCGTTAATATCAGCTGTGATAGCCTGGGGTCTCATTTTAACGTCAATAGTTCAGGTGTGGCTGTATCAGTTTCAGGGAGGATGAGCACCTCATGCCTTGGCGGCTGGGTGACTTTGAGTACGAATTTACCCGTATTCGTTCCGGCGGATGCCAATTGCCCTACGGGCGGCGAAATAGTTGTCTCCGCAGGGGGAAGCAGCGTTACAATGCATGTTGAGGCAAATTCCAAGATAGATATTTTCTTCAACGGTGCTCTTGTTCAGAAATACGATGACTGCAGCCAAGTGATAGGCCTCTGTACAGGATAGCTGACTAGGTTAGGGGATGCGAATTGCATCCCCTAACCTCCTTCACTCTCAACACCTTCCTTCTCTTTCATCATTTCCCTTAATCGTAGCGCATTCTTCATGGAATAGCCTAAGTGGCAGTTGTTAAACATCACAAAGGTCTTTGCTGCCGTACTATCAATTTTCACGAGAGAGGGAACAAAACTCTTCAGCTCTTCATCTGAGTAAAGGTAATCATACCTCAGGGAGGTCTCGATCCCCTTCCTGAGCCAGGTTTCCTTATTCCTTCCGTGGAGCCTGAAGTAGGCGGTGTCCGTGGTAACCTGCGGAATGAAAGGGACGGTTGAAAGGTTGCCATATTGGGGCTCGTCAGCAGTGATGTAGGTGATTTCATTTTCTCTCAAAAAAGAAAATACGCCATCCCTCCTGTCAGGGGTGAGCCAGCTTCCGTGCCTGAACTCAACCCCGACCTGGAAATCTTCCATCATGTCTTTACAAAGAAGAATATATTCAAGGTTCTGGGGCTTGTACACAAAATAGGGGGGGTACTGAAACACAACAACTCCCGCCTTGTGTGTTTCTGCAAGGGGGCTGAGCGCCTCCTTGAAAAGTCTGAATGCCATCTGGAGGAATTTTTTGTCCCTTAGGGCTACTCGATCTTTTTTCAGGGAGTCTGTGGAGAGCATGTCTCTGACCTCGGGAGGGGTAGTCTTCAGGTCAGCGCTGTGTCCCGTAAGAAGGGAATATGCCTTGATATGGAAGAGAAAGCCGGGTGGCGTCCTCTCCGCCCAACGGCTCACCATTTCTACGGAGGGTATTGCGTAATAGCTCGAGTCCACCTCAACTACATCAAACGTGCTTGAGTAATATCTTAGTCTCTTTTCGGCGGTATTAACCCCTTTGGGATAGAACTCCCTGCTCCTGATGAGACTCTTTTCTGTCCATGAACATGAGCCGTAGTAGATCATACCCTTTGATCAAGCAGGATGACCGCGAACATGAAGATGTTCTCTTCCTCTTTGCTCAGACATTTACTAATTATAGCAGAAGATTTTTATTCTTTTTCTGGTGAAAAGCGCAAGCAATTGACTGATGAATATTTGCATGATATGCTTCTATTAATGCCGGAAAAGATAATTGAATCGTTCAGTGTAAAACGTCTCGATATCCTGGATGAGCAGGGGGAGGTGGATACATCCCTTATGCCTTCCCTTACTGACGATCAGATAAAGAGAATGTATGAGGTGATGCTCCTCGCAAGGACATTTGACCAGCGTGCCCTGAGCCTCCAAAGGGAGGGGAGGATCGGCACGTATGCTTCCATCCTCGGACAGGAGGCCTCACAGATCGGAAGCGCCCTCGCCCTTGAGAAGACTGACTGGGTCTTTCCCTCATTCAGGGAAAATGGTGTGTACATTACCCTCGGTCATCCGCCCCATATGATCCTGCAGTACTGGTCCGGAGATGAGAGGGGTCTCAGGACAACAGAGGATAAAAACATATTTCCGGTCTGCATTCCTGTGGCATCACATCTTCCCCACGCAGTGGGAGCAGCCATGGCAGCGAAGTACAGGAAAGACAGAACCGCTGTGGCCGCATACTTCGGAGACGGGGGCACATCCAAGGGCGACTTCCATGAAGCCCTCAATTTTGCGGGCGTATTCAGGCTGCCTGTGGTCTTTATCTGCCAGAACAACCAATGGGCAATATCAGTGCCCAGAGAAAAACAGACTTCATCCAAGACCATTGCCCAAAAGGCCATTGCCTACGGATTTCAGGGCATTCAGGTTGATGGAAATGATATTTTTGCGGTATACAGGGCAACAAAGGAGGCTCTGGACAGGGCAAAGGGGGGCGAAGGACCCACCCTCATCGAGTGTTTCACCTATAGGGTCTCGGACCATACCACTGCCGACGACGCATCAAGATACAGGAAAAAGGAAGAGGTAGAGGCATGGAAGGCAAAGGACCCTCTCCTGAGGCTGAGACTGTATATGGAGAAAAAGGGGCTCTGGACAGCCGAGTATCAGAAGGAAGTGGAACTGAGAGCAAGGGCTGAGGTGGACGAAGCGGAGAAAAAGGCCGAATCCATTGCACCTCCCGATCCGCGGGACATGTTCACCTACACTTATGCGGCGCTTACCCAGAGATTGCTGCGGGAGATTAAGGATTTCTGATATGCCGAAGCTGAACATGGTACAGGCAATTAACCTTGCCCTGAGAGAAGAGATGCAGAGGGATAAGGATGTCCTTATCCTCGGAGAGGACGTGGGAAGGGATGGAGGAGTTTTCAGGGTCACTGAAGGGCTTCTGGAACAGTTCGGTCAGGAAAGGGTTGTGGATACTCCCCTTGCCGAGTCTGTCATCGTGGGTGCGGCCATAGGGATGGCGTCATACGGACTGAGGCCTGTTGCCGAGATCCAGTTTCTCGGATTTATCTATCCTGCAATGGACCAGATATCCAATCACTCTTCGAGACTGCGCTCCCGTTCAAGAGGAAGATACAGTTGTCCGCTTGTGATAAGGGCCCCATACGGCGCCGGAATCAAGGCACCTGAGCATCACTCGGAGAGCTGCGAGGCGCTCTTCTGTCACATGCCGGGCATAAAGGTTGTGATGCCTTCGTCTCCCTATTACGCCAAGGGACTTCTCATCTCTTCCATCAGGGACCCCGACCCTGTGGTATTCCTCGAATCAACGCGGCTCTATCGCCTTATCAAGGAAGAGGTGCCGGAGGGAGAATATACCGTGCCCCTCGAAAAAGCAAGGCTGGTTCAGGAAGGCAAGGATGTTACGGTAATTTCGTGGGGATTCATGTTACACAGGGTGCTCCAGGCAGTGGAGGGCTTTGATGCCGAGGTAATAGATTTGATGACCCTCAACCCCCTGGACGAAGAGACAATTTACGGATCGGTAAAGAAGACGGGGAGGGTCGTAATCGTGAATGAAGCGCCCAGGACAGGGAGCTTCGGTTCAGAGCTGTCGGCATCCATTGCAGAGGATGTGATGCTCTTCCTTAAGTCACCGGTCATGAGGGTGAGCGCGTATGATACGGTACTTCCCCTCCCCAGGCTTGAGGATCACTATATGCCTTCTGTGGAAAAGATACGCAAAGCCATTGCTGATGTAATGAAATATTAGTTCTCTCTCTTCCGCCTTGGAGAACACGCTGGCCCGTTGGGAAAACAACTTGCAAAATCTTCCATTATGTAGTTGAATGATTACATGCCCGCTACAGGCCCGGATGAACTCTTTGAAGCTGGGTTAGAAGCCCTTGCCCGTGGTGATTCCCTTTCTGCCATTACCTTCTTTGAAAGGGCCGTTCAGATGGAAGACAGGCCTGCCTTCTCCTGTTATCTTGGTCTCTGTATCGCAAAAGAACGGGGACAGTTCCAACTGGCGGTAACCCTCTGTGAGAAGGCAAAGGCAAGAGAGCCCCATAACCCCCTTCACTATCTCAATCTTGGCAGGGTCTATCTCATTGCAGGGAAAAAAGACGACGCGATACGGACCTTCCGGGAAGGGCTGGGATACGAACAAAGCCAGCCGATCATTGATGAACTTGAAAACCTGGGGACACGCAAGCCCTCCATTATTTCCTCTCTGAAGAGAAGCAATCCCGTGAATAAGTACCTTGGGATCATTCTTAAGAGGCTGGGCTTGAGATGATAACGGTTCACCACTGTTCCACGGAATATCCCTTTTTCTTCAGGAGTTCAATGATTCCCTTTTTCCCCACCAGATGCCCTGCCCCCACCACCACGAAATAGCGGCCTCCGGTCTTCAGGAAACCTTCAATCCTTGATGTCATTGTGTTATTTCTCTCATAGATGAGCTTTTCATAAATTGGAAGCATACGTGGATCGTCCTGTACTCCCTTTGATACAACTGACTCAAGGGCTTCCGTATCTCCGGTGCTCCACGCCTTTGTCAGCGTATCCATTTCTCCTGAAAGGATATCAAGGTCCCTGAGTGTATAGAGGAGAAACGACTCCTGATCTCCCTCGGAGAGTGTGCTGAGAAGGTTCATCTGATAGGTGACGCTCTCCAGTTCCATAACGCTTTTTACTCCCACGGCTTTTTTGAGGAAGTAGCTGTCAATTCCGTATTCCGGATCGAACCCGAGCCTTTGCATTTCCAGGGCCGTTATCATGAGGGCAAGAAACCAGGGTTTGCTCTTATGAAAAAACTCAACAGGCATCCCAAACCTATTCAGCCTCGCCTTTGCAAGTTCGTACGTTTCTTTGGAGAGATGGCTTTCCAACCCCTCATTCCCCATATATAACGCCCCTTCAAGCATTCTCATGATTCCTTCAAGGGGCATCTCGTTGATGTTAGCTTCCACCACTAACACATCTGATTTACTAAAGGCGTCCTCGATCTTCCCCGGGAGAGGATACATCTCTCTCCTTAATGCATGGAGAGAGCCCAGGATATACACGGTACTGGATTTTGACTGAACCTTCCAGAGAAAGCTTTTCTGGTGATCGAGGGCATACCCTTGAGAAAGAGAGGAAAAAAATAACAAGGCAGCAATGAAACAAAGAAACAGGAGTCGGAAAGCTTTCCCATGCATTCTCATCCTTTTCATCCTGCCTCACCCGTTTTCATAGTCAAAGGAGCCAAAAAGATACCTTAGTACTTAGTACCATCACCTTTCCTGTCCGTTATTATTATTATTATGAAGTATTTCTGTTCTCCGTAAAGAAAAGAGGGGTTCCTGTATGGATTCACCACGACATACAGGGCACTTGCCCGGTTTTTTCAACTTCTCCCGTTTTCTGAAGACAAAACCGCACTTCTTGCACTCAGCAGGAGTCATCGCAAGATGATAATCGCCCCGGCTGACACTCCTCTGGATATGTTCGAGATGCTCAAATACTTCCTTTACGGAGATCCCGACTTCGCCGGATATGTCTTTGGCTGAGAAAGAATTCCCTTCAAGAATATCCATTATTTCCTTACGGATGGTCTCGTGCCTTTCCTGAGGAATGAACGACTCTTTCGGCTTATTCTTCAACGCTCCCCGCATAATCACTGTTTTGATCTCAACTGCTCCCGAATACATCTCCAACAAAGTTCTAAATCCTGTACAAATTATATCAATTGCCGAATGAAATACCTACCCAAGGACTTTGCAGCAGCTATTTTTCGCCGGAAAGTTGAATCTCAAAGAAAAAAACTGAGAATTTTCATAAAAAACACTTTTCTTTCGATTTTAAGCAAGGAATCGGCCTGATAGCTGCCCCAAGACAATCAGTATCTAAGTTGCTTATATATGCAATTGGTTATATGATGGAGATATAAGGAGTAAGACTTAAGGTTTTACTCTTTGTAGCAGAGACAAAAAGAAAGGTGGTGTAGAACATGTTTGACAGAAAAAACATAAAAAGCGTTTTGGCAGTGATCGTTGCAGCGCTCTTAGTAACAGCGTTTGCATATCAGGCTTCAGCATACTCTGTTGGCGATAACACGTCATACACCTATACAGGAAAGGTTGCAGAGGTTGACAATGTTTACAAATATGTGACCGTGCAAACAGGATCGAATACCACATTCAGCTTTAAACTGGATGATTATGCGACAGTCATGAAGTGTGACAAGATCGGGTCCTTAGCTGACCTCAAGCCTGGTGATCTGGTAACAGTATACTATTTCCAGGAAAACTTAGGCGGCAGACATATCGCGAGCGAGGTCGATCTGACGGCATACGGCATGAAGAGCTGTTAATGGCTGCACAAGAGAAAAAAAGGAGCGCAGGTAATTCTCTGTGCTCCCCTGTTCTATACACTCAATTGTTCACCTGATTTGACCACATTAATCTTCTTTAAAATCTACCCGCGGTTTTTGAGCGTTCCACCGACTGATCGATACTTTCAAGAAACTGCAACTTGTGAGGATTTACGAGAATACTGCGCAGAACGTCGCCGTTCAGCTGCAACGCCTTGTTATGTTGGCCTCTATGGCACCGGGCGGCTGTTTCCGATCGGAATTATCTCGTCGCTTTAAATCGATGGGACTCAATCGTCTCTTGAAGAGCACCAAGGATTTCCTGACATTTCGCGGAGATTAACCTCTTCTTTCCCAGAGATAATGCTGATGATTTAATATTTGTGTTCAATCTAGACAATCTCACCACTTCAGCATTGATTTCCACGATGCGTTTATATGCAGATTCCGCATTGACCAATTCCGCACTACCTCTCAATTCAGGAATGCTGCGAAGCGCATGAAGAGCCTTTTGGGCAGTGTCTAAATAGTCCTTCATCTTGCGCTCAATTCGGTCCATCTCCTGGTCATCAGGCTCCTCGATATGTGCTTTATGCAACGCGAACAACTGGAGAATAGCAGTGATTGATTCGTAGGAATGCACAGTGATAAAGCCAGGCCGATTATCTCGCATATCGTGTTGAATCAAAGTTCTCAAACTTTTCTCAAAGGCTGCCACTTCACGATAGAACTGGGTAGAAGATAATTTCTGCGCCTTCAAGTTTGAATTCTGAGTGGCAAGTTCCAAAATCTCTTCATCCAACTTTCTAAATTCTATCCAACACGAGTTAAATTCAGCGACAGTCTCCTGTTCTTTTGAAGTGCCGGTTTGCTGAATGATCGCTGCCAGGTCCCGCCTAGCGTTTTCTACTTTGTTCGAAGCGCTTCGAGCCTCGTCAGCATACGTTTTCGATGCTTCATCAGTAATAGCCAGTACAGCATTCTTCTCGGCCTCGATAGCCTCAAGCAAATGAATTCTCAGTGACGACACAATTTGAATCTTCTTCAATTCGCCCTCCAAGGGCGTGATTTTATCTTTGTAAAGTATGCCAATGACCGTAACACTACATAGCAACATGATAGTTACCAGCCACGATAACAGTGCGTATGACTTTCTCGTTTTTCCTTGTTCCATGTCCAAGACTCGGCTTCCCCCATAACCTAATTCTGCTAATAACTTACACTATTTTGGGTTCTATTAAAAGAGCGTATTCCAGGAAGAAAAGAGTATCAGTTCATTTTATCTTTTCGATTAAGATTTTCCATAAACTTCTTTATTTCTGCAATCAGGCTATCCGGCTCGGTAAAAGCTGGCGAGCATCTCTTTCCTGAACAAGCATATGCGGCCTCCTCTATCGGATAGCCAAATGTCCTGATTCGGTCTTTTTCCCGGTCTAATGAGAGTGCTTTAACTACCTTTTGGGGAATGTACATCTTATTGACTTGCAATAAAAATCTGCCCACGTTCTTGTCACGGGCAATGATCGTGACCACAAGTGGCGTTTCCAGACTCCATCGCAACGCCGTTCCATAAAGGGCAGCAGAAGGTCCATATTGTTCATAGACAGTTCTTAACCGGGAGTTTACGCTCTCAATAATGCCTTTCAGCTTTTCGTTTCCATTATAATCATAAAGCCTGTTTAAGAATATTACTGCTCTGTAATTTGACAGGTAAGTGTTGTAGTCTGAGAGTGCACTTGTTATCGCCGGGTTGATGATTGTTGTTTCAAGATACGGAATGAACCGGTTGTTTGTCTTATCATAAAATTTGTTTATGATAAGGTGAGAAATATCTTCAGCCTTGCTTATGTACCTTTTCTCGCCGGTCACGTTGTATAAATCAATAAGCGCCAACCCAAAGAGCACGTTGTCGGAGAGGTGACCGCTCAGATGCTTCTGTCCAAAGTAATAATGATATGTACCGTCATTATCGGAATAGAGATTTTTCAAGAGAAAGTCTGCAGTTCGGACCGCCATTCTGATGAGTCTCTTTTCGCTAGTGGCCCCATAGGCGGCAATAAGGCCGGTTATCATTTGGGCATTGGAGTCTGCATAAATAGTACTATCAACATATGGCGGCTTAAACCCGGCTCTCTCTGTTCTCCTGTAGTATTCTTCACCGGCATCCTGACTGCCGTAAAAAGCTCCCGCTTTTTTGTCATAGAGATATTTCTCTACATAAGTGATGGTCTTATTCAAAACCTTCTTATACTTGTTGTTGCCAAAAACCATATAGGCTGATGCATAATTTCTGATAAGCGCTGCGTTCAGGTCCAGCATTTTCTCGTAATGGGGAGCCGACCAGTCAGACTCTGTAGAATATCTGAAGAAGCCTCCTTCAACACGGTCATAAATCTCACCCTCAGACATGTTCTCAAGAGTCGTGGAAATAATTGTCATAAGTTCGGGGTTCCTCTTGTTCAAATAGCCTGAGAGGAGAAAATCAATTGCGTCGGGATTAGGAAACTTTTGGGACAATCCGAAGCCCCCATGTCTTTTGTCGTATGATGATTCCAGCATGTTGGTTATCCTGGCAATATCAGAAACGTCCGGAGCAGTACCGTCCATCTGCCGGCCTGTCCCTTTTCTCTTCTTCTTCTTTATCGTTTCGCTCTTTTCCTTGAATCCCTTTTTATCCTCTTTGAGCATCTCTAATGCATCTGAAAGCCACGCAATCATGGACTCCTGGGAAATGAAGTTTCCTCCCTGCACTATTTCTCCCTCAGGCGTGAGGACAACAGTGCTGGGCCAGCCTCCCTGGTTGTAGAGATTGTCTATATCGGGTCTCATGTTTACATCTACCCGTACAGGAATAAAATTGCTATTAATGTAATCGATTATATCAATAGCAGAATAAGTTGTTTCATCCATTACGTGGCACCAGTGACACCATACTGCACTTAGGGAAAGTAGTATGGGCTTACCTTCTCTCTGCGCATCGTCAAGGGACTGCCTCTCCCAGTGCTTCCACTTTATGAGATGGGTCTTGTTGGGGCGTGGAGAAAACCTGAAATCAGAGGCAAGGACAAGCTGATTAAAAAGAAAAATGACAAGGGTAGCGCTTATGGCAAGTTTTTTCATCATAAAAAGAAATACGTTTCAGACAGATAATGTATATTACCAGATGAAATATATGGTTTTGTTTGCCATATTGCGGCGCGGACTGCAGGAAGAAGTTGCAAGTTTCATCGTTTTCTTTCTCGCTTACGAAAGTGGCCTTTCTTTTTCTTGTATGTGTCATCCGATCTTGGTGCCGAGCACCTTCCGAAGTAGTGCCGTGGCTACGACAAGATGCTCTTCGGGATTGAGCGAAGGACCAAGGAGAGCAACCTGCCCAGCCCTGCTCAGGAGCCGTTCGTCATACTGAGCGTCTGGGCAGCGTCTGCGCAGTTCGGAAATAAGATAAGTGAAATTCAACGCGTGGGACGGCCTCAGCGCAGAACCAAGCGATTCATATACAAGAGTATTTTCGCGAAAAGCCAGGGTTGAGCCATCTCTCGCGTAGAGATTGGCAAACCCCTGTCGTTCCTCCGTTATTACCTCACGAACATTCTTGGTAGTTTTAGTGGCCATCAAGCCGCCCGAAAGTACAGCGCGTCCCGGGCTTACTGAGCGGTTTTTGACAGTGTCGGTTGTAACGTCACGAATGATCGCAGTGCCACGCAGGATGATATCTATTTCCTGAAAAGGAATGCTGATGCTGTCGCCCTTCTCCGCTGTGGCGCCGAGATCACGCTCGCCGAGACTGAACCTTCGCACAATGAATGCACGATCTTCCTTCTCAATGTCGTCAGCAGTAAGCACGGATGCCTCGAATCCTGTGGTCTGGAGCTTTTCGAGGAGTCTTATCGCCCGCTCTTTCCCGGCGAAAACGGCAACGGTTATGGGACCACTGCCAGGCGCACGCAAGCGCACTACTGCCTCATAAATCGTTGCTCCTATGGCGGCTGCTCAGACCTTGGCGAGTCTTTCCTTATCCTCATTCAGTCCATGTATTGCTACGATATGCATCGTTGCCGCAGACCCAGCCTTCCCGT
>DATKOU010000247.1:0-15221 GCA_035524455.1 Thermodesulfovibrionales bacterium
CATGGGTGTGAGTGATGTCGGCGGAGACGTTGTCGCTGTTGCCAGCCAGACAGTTAAAGGTGCGGTAAAGGGTGCAGCAGAAGTGGGTGCGGATGTTGCCATGGTGGCAAGAAGGACGGTTGACGGAGTTATCGAGGCCACGAAAGAAATTGGCGGGAATGTGGAAGAAGTGGCAAAAGTGGCTGTGGGTGGGGCGATCGAAGCTGCAGGCACTATCGGGAACACAGCGGTAAAAGCGGTGAAGGATATGCTCGTCGGCGTTGTAGAGGGCGTAAAAGAGGTGGCAGGCTCAGCGCTGCCAAAGCCGCGACAAGTGCCTTCGCCCGCTCGTAAGGAGACCGAGAGCCCTGCAAGGGGAAAAAAGAGGTAACAAAGGGGCGTGGTCCAGCCGGTACATACGGCGGTAAAAGGGAGGGCAAGATTTAGAGTAGAGGGGCTTTATCGCTCTGAAAAACTCAAGAAAGAGATTGAGTCAAGACTCTCTTCCCATAATGATATTAAGGGGTTCTCGATAAATATCCTTACCGGGAAAGTCCTTGTATTTTATAACTCTGACAATACTCCCGAGACGATTGCAATGCTTATTGCAGGAGTTGCAGGTGAGTCGGCGAAGACAGGAAAACCGTCCCCACCAGTTCAGCGAAGTACAGTTCATGATCAGGGCGAGTGGCTCCCCGCAGGCAATATTCCGGCAGAATACCCGCACCCTGAAGCGGAGAGAACCAAGCTCATACAGAGCAGAAGGAGATTAAGAAGAAGTGTCATCCTTTCCGAAATGCAGACCGAGGAAGCCTGGCACCTTATGGATGCAACGGAGGTACTCAGGACCTTCGGCACATCTAGAAATGCCGGACTGTCCGCCGACCTCGTCAGTGTAAATCTCCGGAGATTCGGACCCAATATTCTTCCTGAAGCAGTCCCCCGATCGGGATTGAGTATGTTCTTCAGTCAGTTCAAGTCCCTCCCTGTGGCACTTCTCGGTGTCGCGGCAGGCATTTCTGTACTTACCGGCGGCCTCGCAGATGCCGCAGTGATTATGGGCGTAGTCCTTATAAACGCAGCCATAGGGTACACAACCGAGAGCCAGACTGAAAAAACTATCCATGCCCTCAAGAGCCTCGTCAGGCCCTCTGCAGCTGTGGTACGTGAGGGCAGTATGAAGGAAATTGGGGCTGGAGAGTTAGTGCCAGGAGACCTCCTGCTGCTTAGACCCGGCAGCTATGTTGCGGCAGATGCAAGACTCATCGAAACAAATCACCTGAGCATTGATGAGTCTGCCCTGACAGGTGAGAGTATGCCGGTGAACAAAGCGGTATCTCCCCTCACGCAAAAGGATATTCCCCTCGCTGACAGGACTAACATGGTCTATATGGGGACCCTCGTTACCGGCGGACAGGGAATTGCTGTCGTTGTGGCAACAGGGAGGTTCACCGAGATGGGCAAGATCCAGACCCTTGTGGGTGAGGCAAGGCCCCCTGAAACACCCATGGAGCGCCAGTTGGACAGGATGGGCAGCCAGTTGGTATTTATCTGCGGAATAGTCTGCGGCATGGTCTTTATCACCGGACTGCTCCGGGGATACGGTCTTTTGCAAATGCTCAAGGTTTCCATATCCCTTGCGGTAGCTGCGGTCCCTGAAGGTCTTCCTACAGTGGCAACCACAACCCTCGCCCTCGGCATCAGAAATATGCGGAAGCATAATGTCCTCATACGACATCTTAATGCAGTCGAGACCCTCGGCTCGGTCCAGACCATATGCCTCGACAAGACAGGGACAATCACCCTTAACAGGATGTCTGTGGTCGCCGCATATACCGGCATGAGAGACTTTACCGTATCTCATGGACAGTTTTTCCAATCCGGTGAACCTCTGAGTGTATATTTCCATGATGAACTCTTAAGACTCATTCACCTATCGGTCCTCTGTAATGAAAGTGAAGTCATCCGGGAGGACGGCAAATATGTCGTCAACGGCTCTCCCACCGAGAATGCCCTGATACACGTTGCATTAAGTTCAGGGGTTGACGTTCAGATGCTCAGGCAGAAATTTCCTGTCCTGAAGATTTATCACCGTTCAGAGAAGCGAAATTACATGTATACGCTCCATGAAACTCAGGATGATTCAGCACTCATTGCCGTAAAGGGCAGCCCGAATGAGGTGTTATCGTTATGCACCTGGCAAATGATAGACGGTCAGAAGATTCCTTTGACCGATGAAGACCGCCTCGCCCTGGAGACCGAAAATGAACGCATGGCGGGCGAGGCCCTCCGTGTGCTTGGGGTCGCATATTCATTCACCGGTGACAAGCCGCTTCTCATCAATGAGGACATCGATTCTACAGACAATCTCATTTGGCTCGGGCTTGTGGGCATGGCAGATCCTGTCAGGGATGGAGTGAAGGGATTAATAGGCGAATTTCACGAGGCCGGAATAGACACGGTGATGATAACCGGCGACCAAAGCCCGACAGCCTATGCCATTGGAAAAGAATTAGGCCTCAGCAAAGGTGAGCAGCTCGAAATTCTTGATTCCACCCATCTGATCGACATCGACCCTGAAGTGATGAAGGCACTCTGCAAAAGGGTGCATGTCTTTGCCCGTGTCAGCCCTGCCCATAAACTCCGGATAGTCCAGGTCCTCCAGAGTGCGGGAAAGGTCGTTGCCATGACAGGCGACGGCATCAATGACGGTCCGGCCCTTAAAGCTGCGGATATCGGCATCGCCATGGGACATACAGGCACCGATGTTGCCCGTGAGGTCGCAGACGTCGTCATCGAGGATGATAACCTCGAGACAATGGTCATTGCCATAAGCCAGGGAAGGACCATTTATAACAACATTAGGAAGTCAGTCCATTTTCTCTTGTCCACAAATCTCAGCGAGATCATGGTCATGTTCACCGCCATTGCAGGAGGTCTCGGCCAGCCTCTGAGTGCAATACAGTTGCTCTGGATCAACCTCATGTCCGATATAGCGCCGGGCCTGGCGCTTGCCCTCGAGCCGCCAGAGCCTGATGTTCTGAGCCAGCCGCCGCGCGACCCTGACGAGCCCATTGTAAGGAAATCAGATTTCAAGAGAATCACCTTTGAAGCAGCAATGATATCTGCCGGGACCTTGGGGGCTTACGGGTATGGCATTGCGAAATACGGCATGGGCCAAAGGGCAAGTAGTCTTGCGTTCCTGAGCCTTACCACCGGACAGCTCCTCCATGCAATCAGCTGTCGTTCAGAGAGACACAGCATATTCGGCAGGGAGAAGTTACCCCCAAACAAATATCTCAATATGGCCCTGGGGGGTTCCTTTGCCATCCAGCTTTTAGCCATGGTGATACCGGGGCTGAGAAATCTCCTGGGCATCGCCCCGATCAGTGTACTTGATGGTCTTGTAATCGGAGGCAGCGCCGTGCTCCCCTTATTGGTGAACGAAGGAACAAAGAAACTCCCGAAAGAGGTAACCGCATGAAAAAAGACTTCATCTTTACATCAGAATCCGTGACAGAAGGCCATCCTGACAAGCTCTGCGACCAGATAAGCGACGCCATAGTTGACCATTTCCTTCAGCAGGACCCCTATTCAAGGGTCATTGCCGAATGTGCGGTATCGACTGCGATCATGTTCATTGCCGCAAGGTTTGAATCCAAAGCGAGTGTGGATTTCCCGAATATAGCAAGGCAGGTTGTAACCCAGATCGGGTATGACCAGAACGCTTTTAATGCAAAGACATGCAGCATCGTGACAAGTCTCAAGGAATTGCCCCATGATGAGCATTGCTGCTTTGACGAAAGAGAACTGTCAGATGCAGAGATCGATGCAATTCCCACGAAAAACCAGGTTACCATCTTCGGTTTTGCCTGCAGTCAGACATCTGCCCTTATTCCCCTTCCCCTCTGGCTGGCCCACAAACTGGCAAGGAAACTAACCTCCGTAAGACTCCAGAAGATTCTGCCCTATCTTGCACCTGACGGGAAGACACAGGTGGGGATCGAATACAGGAACGGGAAGCCCTCCAGGATTCACAGCATCACGGTCATCGCCAGTCAGGACAAGTCTTCCGCAGCAGGAGGACCTGATATGAAGAGGCTCGAAGACGATATCAGGCAGGCTGTGATAGATTCTGTATTCCCTGATGAGGACATAAAACCTGACCGCAGCACAAAGATATTTATCAATCCTGACGGCCCGTTTATCATAGGAGGTCCTTCGGTCCATTCCGGGCTGACCGGAAGAAAAAATGCAATTGATCTGTATGGAGAATACTCGCGACAGAGCGGAGCAGCCCTGAGCGGTAAAGATCCCATGCGCATAGACAGAATAGGCGCCTATGCAGCCCGTTACGCGGCAAAGAATGTCGTTGCTGCAGGACTTGCAGAGGAATGCGAAATTCAGCTCAGTTACTCCATCGGCCTTTCGAGGCCTGTGAGCCTTCAGGTAGAGACCTTTGGCACAGGAAAGATCCTTGATGAGAAAATCTCAGCGCTTGTTGAGAGGCATTTCGATTTCCGCCTTGCAGGGATTGTAAGACAGTTCAACCTGCGATACCTGCCATCGATTTTAAAGGGTGGCTTTTACAGAAAACTTGCGGCTTACGGACATGTGGGCAGAATGGACATTGGTCTGCCATGGGAACTTACCGACAAGATTCAGCAGATAAAAGGTTAACCGGCGAAGTGAGGATGGTTATATGGCTGAGATAAAAGGGATTCGCGAGAATTTGGAGGATCTTGCTTTCCTCTATGAAGATGAAAACGAAAAGAGGCTTCATATGAATGCAATCCAGATGCTTGCAATGCATGTTGGGGCGTCTCCTGTGGAGATTGAAGGAGTGTACGAAATGGTTCTGAGCAGATATAAAAAATATGCGAAGGTCAGAGACTTTTTGCCCATCCTCGTGAGTAGGGAAGTGAAGCACCTCATCAACACGAAGAGAGCAATACGCATCAGTCCATAATAAAGAGAAAAAACTGAAAGATATAAACCACATTCATTGGATCATGTGCCCCTGCGTTGACGTGAGAGTATCCATGTTGCAGCCACACAGAAAGAGTTCATGGAATGAAAAATAAGAGCCAGTGGATAGTCCTTGCGCTCACAATTGCCTATTTCTTCATCGAATTGATCGGAGGTCTCTACTACCACAGTCTGGCCCTTGTTACTGATGCGTCCTTTATGGCTATCAATGTAACGGGTCAATTGATTGCCCTTTACATTGGAAAACTTGCCCTGAAACTCCCGGATAAGACCAGAACCTTTGGGTATGAAAGGGCAAAGGTATTATCAGGTTTATTTAATGGAATGCTCGTCGGATTCCTAATTTTCTATGTCTTTATCGAGGCATATCAGAAAATATTACATTCCGAACCCCTGGAAGCAGATAAGATTTTATTAATTGCCGTTATAGGTCTCTTTGTGAATGCGTTTGGATTAATGAAGCTTTACAAACATTCCGCAGATATGAATATCAAAGGTGCCCTGCTCCTCATATTAAATGATACCCTTGGCTCGGTAGGGGTTATCACCTCATCCATTTTAATAAAATATACACATTTCTACTTCATAGATCCGCTCACAGGAGTAATCATAGGGCTGTTGGCCGGATACCCCACTTATTTTCTGATTAAGGATAGTGTACAGATTCTCATGGAGGGGAACCCTGCAAAAATAGCCACTGATGATGTGGAAGCATTTCTCCGTAACAATTTCGCAGACATCCACAGTGTCAAAGACACCCACATATGGGGATTATCGCCCGAACAGATTATTCTCGCTCTGAGGATAAGAACCAACGGAACAGTGTATCACAGGGATACGGTCAAAATGATGAAAAGTCAGTTGCAAAACAGATTCGGCTTTGCTGACATGTACATCGAGTTGTACGAAACCAAACAGGAACCCTCAGATCGCTAAGGGAAAGAAACACCGCCGCTTAGTAAAGGAGGCTTTGGTATTCATGAAGAGCAATACTTGGACCCACGTATTCATCATGCTGCTGATTGTGCTTACCAGTACAGTCTGCATTGTTCTGCAAAAAAAGCCGGGTGAAGCACAGCCATACAGGGAGAAATATATCACGCTCAGGAGTTCCTATGTCGATCTGGCAAGATCACACGCGCAGATGCTGGAAATTCTTTTGGACGCAACTCCGGACTTGCAGAAGGCGATTCCTGAATACCGGTATCTTGGCACCACTGCGCTCTCTGAGACACTACATCGCCAAATCAAAGAACTGAGGATGAAGGCAGAGACCCTTGAAACGGAACAGTGAGCCGGTCATACTCTGATCAACGGGGTCCGATCTCTTCGCAGAAAAAACCTTCTGAATGACAGGGAGAAAAAAGAAAGATGCAGGTAATCTCAATTGCAAATCATAAGGGTGGAGTGGGGAAAACGACTTCTGCCGTCAATATCGCTGCCTGCTGGGGAGAGGAAGGGAAAAAGGTCCTCCTTATTGATATGGACCCCCAGGGAAGCGCCAGCATGTCATTTGGCATTACCAATGATGGAGACGGTCTCCTCCATGCCCTGCAAAGGAGTGCAGCGCTGCCCGTGGTCAGCACACAGGTCAAAGACGTGGACGTGGTCCCTTCAGGTCCCAATCTCGTAGTGGCACGGCAGCTTTTTACCGGATCATTGGGAAAGGAACTGCTCCTCCGTTGTATAAAACAGACACAGGGTGACTGGGAAAGAATAATTATAGACTGTCCCCCCAGCCTTGGGGTGCTCACCGTCACCTCTCTGTGGGCCAGCAAATACGCGGTAGTGCCTGTAGAAACAACCTATCTGGCGCTGAGAGGCCTCACCCAAATGGTAGAATCTGTGAAGAGAGATCGTCCGGGGATCGAGATCTCTGCCATAATACCCTGCCGGACCCACCCAAGGCGCAGAATCCACCAGGAGATATTGGAGCGCCTTGAAGAGCTCTTTCCAGGAAGGGTATCGCCTGTGATACGCGAAAATGTGGCCTTGGCAGAAGCGCCCGGCCTTGGAAAGCCGGTCACGCTCTCTGCCCCCAGGTCTCATGGGGCAGAAGATTACCGCAATGTCGCGTTATGGTTATCAAATCATATCTGAAACCAGAGGAGAGCATGTGTGCTCAGAATATAAGTATAGTTGCTGATATTTGATCCGACGAACATTGAAATATAAATCCAGTCTGTTCCTTCTATCTTTTTAATTATATTTTCTCTTTGGCAATACGAAATTATCTTGCGGGCATCTGGATGGCTTTGGAATGCAGCTTCCGATCTTTATCGTTGTCGTACAAGCAGGCAGTTGCCATAACAACCCTGTCAGGAAAGGCGAGCAGCGCGATTTCGCATCATGGTATGATTTCTCTGCTGCCCGCCTTAGCCGCATCTAACGTTCACTTCGACTTTTTTTATGCCTTGCCTTAAAGGCCTCTGCTGCTTCTCCTTCAGTAAAAGTGGCATGTCCCTTAGGTGATCCTGTTTCGGGCCGTGGCTTCGGTAAAACGGCACCTCCGACATCCTTAACGCCTTCAACAACCCCTACCAGTATCTCTTTCACCGCTCTCACCGCAGTGTTGCCGATTCCACCCGCTGCGTCGATCGCACCTCCCACAGCCGCTTTTGCAACTTCTAGCACGTTCCCCCCGACTTCTTTCGTTGCTTCGATCACCCCGTCAACTGTCCTCCGTGCGACCATAGCGACGTCTGCACCAACCTCTGCTGCGCCCTTTACCGCACCCTTAACTGTCTGGCTCGCAACAGTAACCACATCACCACCAATATCACTTACTCCCATGACGATGCCTTTTGCCACGCTCTTGGTGCTTAAAATAAGACCCGTGCCAACCTCCTCTGTGGCCTGGATCGTCCCTTTTATCACATCCTTTGAGACAGTTACGGCCTCATGTGCGATCGAGCCGGTAGCCCGGAGGGTATTCGATACGGTGTTCCTGACAAGGCTCACAATCTCTGCCTCGATCTCGTTGATCCCTTTCAGGCTGCCTATGATACCATCCTTTACCGTGATTCCCACCTTTCCGGTTCCTTCATGGTGCTCTATCTCACTGACTGCTACGGCGTTCATAATCCACCTCTCTTTCTCATGCTTAACGCCACTCAAAAAATAACAACCGAACTGCCATATCTCTTTTCCTTCGGCAGCTCGTCCATCTCATTCCTAAAGACCCGCCGCTTTCCGCACCCTCTTCACAAAGGGTTTGGCTTTGTCGGGAAATGCCCCTGTTTCTAGATTAGCATATCCAATCCAATTGTCAATTTAAGATATGTTCTCCCTTATAAATAGGGGCTGGTCAAGAGCATAACACATGCCTGAAACCAAACCTGGTACTAATGACTACGTCGCGGAATAGGTAGGTAATGAATGGTTTTAGTCCGTTGCCTGAGGCGAAACTTTCGGCTCTAATTGATGTGACGTATGAGAAGCATTCACGTTCAGCTCCGCACATGCCTTTCACACCTTCTTAGTATTAGCAAAAGCCAGAGCTTATCCACAAGCTCATCTCAGCCATTTCTGCAGCGAGTCTGAACCCCTCTCCTTTAAAGAACACAATGCCCTTTTTTGGGTGGATGGGACTCCAGAGATCCCCTATGGATTGACATTGCAGCTTTCCCAACATATTGCTGTCATACTTTCCCAGCGCTGCAGATTTCATACAAGCTTAACAAGATCTTCATCATGCGGTAATTCAGATGAGCTATGCTTGAAAGCATTATTACTTCTGAAGGAGGTGAGAAAGTGAACCTGCATGATCTACGAGAACAAAAGGACAAGCAATATGAGATGTGGGTATTCAGCCGCATGAATGACAAGAAAGTCATGTGTCATCTTTACAGAGGTCACAGGTGCATCCCATCGCATGACGAAAGCTGCAGGAGATGTTTCCGAGAGTTTGCTGCCGCTTAGCAGGAGTTTTGTTATACCACGATATAGATGATACATTGATCATTTTAGTGGAAAGGAGGTGACGAAGATGAACAAGCATGAAGAGATTGAGGCGCTCGCGCGCCAGCTTTTTGAAGAGTCTGGTCGGGCAGAAGGACGCGACCTTGATAACTGGCTTGAGGCTGAGCGGGTCGTTTATTCAAAGCACCAGGGCCAGGAAACACACGAATCGGGCTCGTCCTCATAGACTTGCGAGGACACAAGAGTCCCTCTTTACAATATCCCTCTAGGGGAATTCCCGTTTAATAGATCAACCAGGTTCCAGGTGACTACCTGGAACCTGGTTGAGTGAATTAATTTAGAGAAAGACAAGAGAAGAAGCTCCAGGGTTCATTCACGTCTTCTTTACCTAATTATGATAGACATTTTTATTCCTGTTCATTGAACGACCATAAAAATTCATACTTTTTTAATATTCGCTTAACGGTACTTTAATAAACAGCTGTTACAGTAAAGATAACAAAGAACACTTTTTAACGCAAAGGAGGCACGTTTACTCTTTTGTTTGAAGCAATAGTGTTGGGTATTGTGCAGGGAATCACGGAATTCTTCCCGGTCAGCAGCACCGCCCATCTCATACTCGTCCCATGGTTCTTTCATTGGAGCGGTGAAGTGAACACCCTCATGTTCGACGTTGCTCTCCATGCCGGTACCCTAGCCGCCCTGCTCATCTGTTTTTACAGTGATTGGCTGCATATGCTCCTTAAGGACAGAAAGACCCTTGCGTTTATTCTCATCGCAACAATTCCGGCCGGTATTGCCGGCGTAGTGTTTAAGCATCTCATCGAGGATCAACTAAGAAGCCCGTTGATTATTGCGTGCTCAACAGTTGTATTTGCCGTGTTAATGCTTGTCGCGGAGAAATACAGCACACGGGACAAAGGGCAAGCATCCTTTAAGGATTGGGTACTCATAGGAATCGCCCAGGCCATAGCCCTCATCCCGGGGGTTTCTAGGTCAGGGGTCACTATCACGGCCGGACTCTTCAGAAATCTCACAAGGGAATCAGCAGCAAAATTCTCTTTTCTGTTATCCACTCCGGTCATTGGCGGAGCGGCCCTGCTTGAGGGAAGAAAGTTGCTGCGCGCACCCGGAGACTATCACCTTGATACATTTGCAATTGGCTTTCTTGCGTCCTTTGTCTCAGGCTTATTTGCCATAAAATTCCTGCTTCGCTTTCTCAGGAAACATCCTCTCAATATTTTTGCGTATTACAGATTCCTGCTTGCTGCTGTCATTGCTGTGACATGGGCCACAACAAGCTTTCTTCGTTAACCGCCCCATAGCCATTACACATGTGGATTTTCTCTATTCCTCTTCCTCAGTAGTCGTATTCGTCTCCTTTGGCTTTTTTCGCGTTCTTCCTTTAGGCGCTGTTTTTCTTTTCCTGGTTACCGTTTTTCCCTCCAGCTCCGAAATCTCATCCTGCAGTTTTGCTATCCCGGCTTTCATCGCTTTTACCTTGCTGTCAATCATCGGGTCCTTTCCGTCCGTGCTCAGATCATAGACCTTTTGACCAAATCGTGTCATCTCTTTTTGCACTTTTGTTTGCAGTTCGTAAAGTTTGTAACGCTTTTTCCCCTCTTCGCTGAGTTCCTCAGCCTTCTTCTGCACAACTGCAGCACTCTCCTTGACAAGGACAATACTCTCCCCGATCCCCTTTTGCAGATCCTTCTTCATCTTCTGCCAGAAACTCATACACATTCCTCCTCTGGTTGAATTTACTCCTCAAAACCCCCTTCTCCCAATGACGTCGTTACGATATTTTCAGCTATCTTCAGAACCTTCTCAGTAACCTTCTCTATGTACTGGTTGGATGTCTCTGCTTTTGAGAGGCAGAAATAACCGTACTTCTCAAGAATACCGATCACCTGCTCGCAGTTTATTGTCCTTTCGTCAAAGAGAAGCAGGGCACTGCCGGTAACCGTGTGAATCTCAACCTCTTTTATCCCCTCGATACCTTTTATGAACTTGTGAAATTCTTCAGCCTTTCCCGGGTTCTCGTGCAGCACCGGAGTTTCGATCCGTATCCTGCCCGGCACATAATGAATATAATATTCCATTTCCCGTCCTCCCGTCTCGGACAGCGAGGAACAGCTGTAAACAACTTTTATTGTAGCAGCCACAGCCTTTATTCTCAATATACTTTATGTCCTAAGGCACCTATGAGAATCCACTTTCAACCCACAATCTGATGTGATGGTCTTGAATAGCATCGCAACAAAACCGATTTTGTCGTCCTTTGCGGGGAAGTATCCAGGGGCTTGTTTGGTTTGCGTTTGGGAATCAGGCCACCAGAGACTTTAGTGATCTGAATTATGTTTTATTGTCACTCAGGAAATAAATAAGGAAGGAAGTTTTATCAGGCAGTCCGCGAACCTTTGCGGGGAGATAGATGGAGAGATCTATATCAAAAACGTGAGAAGCGACAATGCAGACCCTTCCAGTGCTGTTTCCAAAAAGGTACCGAAGATGGCTCTCCCCACCACATCTCCTGCTTTGGAAGCAGCCCTATGAATGTACTGGTCGTTGTCGAGCGCTTTTGACGGGTCAAAATATCCTTTTCTCTGGAGCAGACTTACGATATCCTCGTGGTGTATGGTCTTCGAATTGTAATTCACAAGAATGCTCCCGGTGGTCAAGTTTATATCCACTGTCGCTATGCCCTGAAGGGTGCTCAAACTCTTTTTGACTTCATCGGCAGCATCCTGATTTCTCTTGACTGCCGGGCTTTTCACCCTCAGTCTTCCCGGAACGTTATGAATGTAATAACTCATCCTTCTCCTCCTTCATCCTGAATTTTCTGTATGTCTTGCACACCGGATACCCTGCACACCTGAATCGTATCACCTCGCCCTCAAGCTTATAGACATGCATGCTTTTCCCGCATACGGGGCAGACCGGCTTTCCCTTCACCGAAAGTTTCCCTGCATTACCGGTAAATTGCGTACCACACATCATGCAGAGGTACCTCTGTTTGCCGGTCCATGCATGTCCATATTTGTACAAAGCATCTGAATTGCAATTCGTACATGTGAGTTTTTCATCGAGATACAATCCATTCATAAGTATATTTAACCAAATGTTCTTTACAGTTTTATTAAGGAATTGTTACATTTTCGTTACATTTTATTGTTTCAGCAGCGTTTCTTAGGAGCAAGGAGACATAAATTGAGCATACTTCGTAGTGCCTCCCCATGCAAAGCTGAATGTCAGCGTCCTGCAAGGCCCTTATGAGCTCATTCACCACACCGCATTTTGCCCCTTCGGGGCTTCCCTTGAGATACTGACAGATCACTCCCTGTGTCTTGTACATTATCGCCTCCTTTCTTCCTGTTTAAATTATACAATTCGGCATGTTACAGGATTGTTACAAGAAGATTACATTTCGATGAACAATAAAAAAGAACCTCCAGATTATCCTTAAGCGTCATGAGGAAGCTCTTCTTTGCCTTCCTGCATTACGCAATCTTTCGCAATGCCACACCATTAAAGATGAAAAATTGAGCAATAAACACCTTGCATTTCTCCCACTCTCCGATCAAACAGCATTTTTTGTCAGCACAATGGATCATTTCCGGCTCGATACCTGCCACTTCGCAAATCCCCTGCTTGAAGCTTGAACACATTTCTTAATCACCCCCTCATACTATTCCCCTCAACGTGCACACACAGGACACTCTGGATTGTGAGAAATCAAGTTTACCATCGAGATGTTACAGCATGATGAAACAGAGGTTAAGGTTCGCATACAAAACACAATATGGAGCTTCACGGTGCAACATTTGGCCTCTGCACGCTTCGGAAGTATTAATGCCAAACACCTCATATCGCCAAAATAGTTGCGTCATTTCCAGTGGAACGCAATCAGCAAAACACCCGCAACCAGCGCAATAGTTATGATTATGGTCTCGATTTTCTCGCTACACTCTCTACTCATGTTCTACTGCCTCCTTGCCTTTGTCAGGAGAATACACAATCGCAACGGTCCTTAGCCCGCCGATGACCATGAGCAGGCCCGAAATGGATAGTATTTCGACCCAGCCCATCGTGTGCTGATAGACACCGATCATTACCTCCCTGAGGATAAACACCAATGTCGCATCGGTAATAAAGGTAATTTTTACCCTATGTATTTCGAAATATTCGATGATTCCCTTGAGAAGCTCTATCACAACAAACATCGAAAGAATATTGGTTACCATGATGTCAAAACCACCTGCTATAGTCGAACTATTAAAGACCTTTCTTAAGTCGAGAAAGATCCTTGCAATCCCTATCATCAGAGCAAGGATCACGAGCGGTATCATCATCTTAACGATTATGTCTATGACCTTTTTGAATAGACGCATATCAATAATCAAGTTAAATGCCGGGGAGTTGAACAAGTCACAAACGCGCCGTATCTTTACATTCAAAACTCTTCAGGGCATCGATGGGTGATATTAACAAAAGGATGTTACATTCTTATGAAGTACTTGTTAAATTTTTATTCGGCAAAACTCCGACTGAAGATTATAAGGAAGGGGCCTGTGAAAAGCTCACAAGCCCCTTCCTTAGGATGAGCCAAACCGTCATCTTACAGTGCGCTTTTCTGCTTATTACTGCCACGCATATTTGCCCCTTTCCCTGATTTAAGCGTAGTAATTATCTGCACACGCCCTCGGAGCCTGCCGTACATTTTCGCCCATCGGTCCAGATCGCATCCGTCAGCTTTGCCCCTCTGAGGTCCGCGCCTTCCAAATTCGCCTCCGTCAGATCGGCACCCCTGAGGTCCGTATTATCGAGAGCGGCTCTTCTGAAATTCGCCTTGCGGAGATTAGTATATCTCAGATTAGCGCCGCTGCATACCGACAGGTGAAGATCTGCGCTACTAAGGTCTGCGCCCAACAGTGTCCCATCTTTTAAATTCGTCTCACTTAGATCTGCACCGCTCAAATTCGCGTCGTTGATTGTCGCGGAACGCAGATCTAATTTGCTTAGATTCGCCTTGCCAAGATTTGCACGGCTGAATACGACCATAAATACATTTGCTTCTCTCAGATCAGCTCCGCGAAGATCAGCGCTTTCAAATTCCGCGTGGGCGAGGTTTGCTCGCCTCATATTTGCGTCCCTGAGGATAGAATCATCCATTTCCCAGCCGTCAATGTCTATTCCGGTGAGATCACATCCCACACATTGATGCGGGCGCGTCTTATCCATCTGATCGAAACTGGCAGGATTAAACCCTTGGCTGATATTTGCCATGAGACAAAGGAGCAGGGTAAACATGACGATTATTCTTTTATTGTTTCCATTGACGGCAGCTTCTTCCATCCTGTAAATCCTCCTCAAGTGGGCTTTAGTTATCGTTTTTCCCGACGCACATGCACGAAATGCAGTTATTAATTTCATCATCTACACACGTGCATTCCGTCCTGGTTTTGCTATTTTCACATCCTTCATTCATATCGATCCATGTCTTATATTCGCATTTATACTTATGCCCGGATCTACATATTTCAGACTGATCAGTGTACTTGGTTTCATTATTGTCACAATCCGCAGCTGATATACCGCAGCAAGAGATGATCAAGCCAAAAGAAACAATAAAGAATGTTAATCTGGATATTAATTCCACGATTCACCTCTCTAAAAGCTGTAAGTACCGAAAAAACAAGGCAACACGGCTTCGCGTCAAAGTAATCGCTGGAAGGCCGCCCGCCGGAATGAACCGGCCAGGCGGCCTCTTGACAACTAACACTGTTAAGCCGGACAAAGGAAATGCCGCCGGATTAAAGCAATTTCCTATTGATCAAAACGCGCAACAGCGAAATCCGCATTGTAATTTATGACCGCCCACGCGGTTTTCGTCTTCGGATCTACACCATATGTTCCCAGCTTATAGCCTGGCTTCCAGGGGCCGAGGATGAATTTCTTGGTGCCACCAAAGTTTTTATCTACGGCATTCACCCACTCTCCGTTCTCATCCTCAGTTGCAAGGCCCAACAGGCCTTTTCCGAGATGAATGGGGAGTAATTCATGATTGTCGTAGCTCATCGAGAGAGTGTACACGTCGGTCTGGTCGCTCCCGAGGTCAGCCATGCCCCAGAGTGTCAGAATATTACTTGCGGGCATTTCGTCATCCTTTGGTTTGTGGCTCTTCTTGAAGGACCACGGCCATCTGTGCCTGGCACTGCAGTCTCTGTCATCACTTTCTGGCCTTGAGGTCCAGCCGGTATCGACTGCTTTGGTAAAGTGGCGGCCGTCGAAATCTGCTGCAGTGCTGCCGTTGGTGCCGTCAAGGATTTGAG
>DATKOU010000248.1:0-5774 GCA_035524455.1 Thermodesulfovibrionales bacterium
CGCTGAGCCATTGGGCCCTGAACTCATCTCTCTTTTCGTGGAGTTCGGCCATCTCTTTTCCAATCTTTTTTAACTTTTGCTGTGCGTCCTTCGAGTTATCTTTCATAAGCGCCTGTTTCTCTATTTCATACTGCCTCAATTTCCGCTCGATCTCATCCAGCTCAACCGGCATTGAATCTATCTCCATCCTGAGCTTAGATCCAGCCTCATCGATCAGGTCAATGGCCTTATCAGGAAGAAACCGGTCCGTGATGTACCTGTGGGACAGGACAGCGGCCGAGATGAGGGCTGAATCCTTTATCTTCACCCCGTGATGAACCTCATATCTCTCCTTTAGTCCCCTGAGGATGGAGATGGTGTCCTCAACAGAGGGCTCCTTAATGTAGACCGGCTGGAATCTCCTCTCCAGGGCCGGGTCCTTTTCAATGTGTTTTCTGTATTCATCAAGGGTGGTGGCACCCACGCATCTCAGATCACCCCTTGCCAAAGCCGGCTTCAGCATATTGGATGCATCAATTGAGCCCTCTGCAGCCCCTGCACCCACGAGGGTGTGGAGCTCGTCAATAAACAGTATTATCTTTCCTTCTGCCTGTTCAATTTCTTTAAGAACAGCTTTCAGCCTTTCCTCAAATTCACCCCTGTATTTGGAGCCTGCCACAAGGGATCCCATGTCAAGGGCAACCACGCGCTTGTCCTTTAAGGTTTCCGGAACATCACCTGCTATGATTCTTTGGGCAAGCCCTTCTGCGATTGCGGTTTTGCCCACCCCCGGCTCTCCGATAAGGACCGGGTTATTTTTCGTCCTTCGGGAAAGGACCTGTATAATTCTCCTTATGTCGTCATCCCTTCCGATGACAGGGTCCAGTTTCCCCCTTTTTGCCAGGGCAGTGAGGTCCTTGCTATACCGTGAGAGAGCCTGATACTTGTCCTCAGGATTGGGGTCCGTGACGCGCTGCGTCCCCCGTATCTCCCTCATCACCTCCCGGGCTTTATCTGTCGAAACCCCAAACCTCCCGAGTAGTTCGGTGCATGGGCCACCAATGGTCAACAGGGCGAGGAAAAGGTGTTCCACACTCACATATTCATCCGTAAGATGCTCTGCCTCCTTGAACGCCATTTCGAGCGTTTCCTTGAGCCTTGGTGATACATAGAGCTGGCCAAGGGGAGTTGCACCCGTGACCTTGGGCAAGCGGTCTATCTCCTTTTCCACATCCAGTTGCAGCAGAGTAAGATCAACATTCAATTTCTTGAGAATCTGGCAAGAGATTCCCTCTTCGTCCGAAAGCAGTGCCCAGAGAAGGTGCTCGGGCTGAAGTTCTTGATTGCCTTTCCTTTCAGCAAACCTTTGGGCCTCCTGCATCGCCTCCTGGCTCTTTATGGTCAATTTATCCATTCTCATACACTTCTCCTCCTAGTCTTCAAAGAATAGTCTCTTCAACCTTTTCATAAAATCACTTCTGAGATCATCCTCAAGAAACTGCATCATCTCATCCATTTCATGTTGAAGAATCTCTAGCCGATGCCTGAGCCTCAGGATTATGTCCACTCCCGCCCTGTTCACTCCCAACTCCCTCGTAAGCCTGATGATCATGGCCAGTCTTTCCACATCCTCCTGGGAGTAAAGGCGGGTCCTTTTGGTCCTTTGAGGCATGACCAACCCCTCCCGCTCATAGAGTCTGAGGGTCTGTGGGTGTACTCCCAGCATCTTCGATACAACGCTGATCATAAATAAAGGTTGTTTTTTATCCTGTGATTTCATACTCAACTCCCTAGGTCATCGGTTAAACAGCCTCTTTCTCGGATTTTCCTTATACGAGGCCTCAATCTCCTCTGCTGCTTCCTTTGCCTTACCAGTCAAATCCTTGGGAACCGCAATTTTTACCGTCACGTATTGATTCCCCCTTGTACCGGTTTTCGGAGAAATGAACCCCTTTCCCGTAAGCTTGAATTTCTGGGCTCCCTGGGTCCCTGGAGGTATGGTCATTACCGCAACACCGTCGATGGTGGGCACCTCGATCTTTGCCCCAAGTGCTGCCTCTCCAAAGGTCAGGGGAACATCCACATAAAGATCGCTGTCCTCCCTCTTAAATATGGGATGAGGCTTTACAGTTATTTCGATATAGAGATCGCCTGACGGGCCTCCTCCTATGCCGGCATTCCCCTTGCCCTTAAGCTTTACCCGGGAACCCTCATCAACACCGGCGGGTATCTTTACTTTTACGGTTTCAGTTGAGGTTATTCTCCCCCTTCCTCCGCACGTCCTGCAGGGCCTTGTTATCCTTTTGCCGGTCCCCCGGCATTCAGGACAGGGCTGCTGCATTCTGAAAAAACCCTTTGATGACTGGAGCATACCGCTTCCCTTGCACTTGTTGCATGTGTCATACGCCTCTGCACCGCTCCCGTGACACGATTGACATGCTGCCTCCCTGTTTATGTGTATCGTCCTCTGGGTTCCGGTAAAGGCCTCTTCAAGGGAAACGGTAAGACCCATGAGGATGTCCTCACCCTTGGCGTGCTGGGTTTCTGCACCTGAGGTTCTTCCGAAGAGATTTCCAAATATGTCACCCATCCCGAATTCGAATATGTCTTCGTATCCCGGTGTTTTTGCCCCTTCATACCACGCGCCGCCGCCTTCAAAGGGGGTCTTACCAAAACGGTCGTATTCCTCTCTCTTCTTTGTGTCACTCAGTACTGTATATGCTTCGTTGATTTCTTTGAACTTTTTTTCTGAACTTTTATCCCCAGGGTTCAGGTCAGGGTGGTACTTCCGTGCCAACTTCCTGAAAGCCTTCTTAATCTCATCCTGGGAGGCTTCCTTGCTCACTCCGAGTGTTTCATAATAGTCATTCACTGTAGCAGGCATCTTCTTTGACCTCTCAATTTTTTATACTTCATATAATACAGATTTAGTAGGTTCTTGTCAACTCTATTAAGCTGAACAGTAACTATTTAATCATTAGTTCAATTTTAGCACAGAACTATTTTGTGTCAAATCGAGTGGACTTTTTGGTAACCTGCCCAATGTGATCTTTTCAAGGAGAAATACGCGTTGCGGCTTCTTCCTCCTACCAACAGATATGGTATAAAGAGAAAAAGAGCGGTAAGGCAGGAGAACGAAGTCCTTCCTGGGTTAGAGAACCCTAAGTACAGTCTGTTCCCTGCCTCCCTGAGCCATGATAGGATGATTGGGTCTGAGAGCTCTGGTAACGCGGGAGGATTGGTGGGGAGGCACACCCTGTCTTGTCGGAAAGCCAGCCAAGGAGGTAAGGCCATGCGAGAGCTTTTTGTGGGGATCGATGTAGCCAAGGACACGTCTTCAGCACAGGGGATCGACCGCAACGGCAAGGGACGGTTTTCCCTGACCTTTGCCATGGACTCAGAAGGGTTTATGCAGCTGTGGAAAGCAATCGCGGCGCATAGCAAGGATCTCTCCGAGGTCATGGTTGCGGTTGAATCGACAGCTTGTTACCACATCAATCTCTATTCCTTTTTCACGGCAAAAGGGGTATCCATCGTGGTGATCAACCCCCTGCTCATTGCCAACTTTGCCAAACTTTCCCTGAGGAAGATCAAGACCGACAAGAAGGACGCCATGACTATCGCCCAGTTTCTCCTGATGAATCGAGAGAGTATCAGCCAGCTGTCATTATCCCAGGACCTGCAGGACTTCCGGGATATCGCGAGGGAACGGGAGTCCGTATGCAACATGCTGAGCGCCCATAAGGTCGCGGTCAAGCGGCTTCTGCAGAGTACCTTTCCCGAGTTGGAGCGTATTGCCGATCTGTCAACCAGAGCGATGCAGGAGTTCATCGCGGTGTTCCCCTCAGCTCGGTTGCTTAACATGGCAAGGCCAAAAGCCATATAGAAGATATTGCAGAGAAAAGGGGTGGGGACCCGGCTGACTTATACGGCAGAGGACCTGATACGGGCGGCGAAGCAGTCCATCGCTACAATAAGCCCGGCAAAGGAGCTCATACTACAGGGCAAGGTAAGGACGCTTCAGCATCTGCAGGAGCGCTATGAGGAACTGACGAAGATCATGACTGAGTACTGCAAGGCGTCCATGCTGGAGGACTTCGAGATCATCACGTCGATTAACGGTATTAGCAAATGTACGGCGACCACTTTTCTTGCCGAGATAGGATGTATCGGCAACTATGCTTCATATAAGAAGCTCATTGCCTT
This sequence comes from Thermodesulfovibrionales bacterium, assembly GCA_035524455.1. Taxonomy (GTDB): domain Bacteria; phylum Nitrospirota; class Thermodesulfovibrionia; order Thermodesulfovibrionales; family UBA9159; genus DASPUA01. The sequence goes on from DATKOU010000248.1 coordinate 4,186, forward strand.
TGCCGGGATAGATCCCACCGTGTATCAATCAGGAAGGTTTGAAGGCAGTAGCAGGATATCAAAGAGGGGCAACCGGCATCTCAGGCGGGTGATCTGGATGATGACGACCTGCGTTATCCAGCATAACGCCACCTTTAGGGCCTACTTCACGAAGAAGAAGAGCGAGGGCCAACCGTTCAAGAAAGCTGTCTTTGCAACGGCACATAAACTGATACGCGTTATCTTTGCGATGCTTACTCAAAGAACAATGTTTAGGGAGGTCTGTGGATAGATGACTGAACCTGATACCCCAAAATTACTTCTCATAACTTAAGCTTTCGAACGGAAATCATTGAGGCAAGTCACGGTTTGTTTAAAATTTATCCCTGCGTCATCTGGCCTAAATTTGTATTTTTCATGATAGTATAATGAGGAGGATGAGTATTCCTGACAAAACCATTTCAAGAAGCAAGTGACATGAATCCTAACGATCCATATGATCTGAATCGGTTTCTGAGCGCTCAGGAAGGCGTTTATGAAAGAGCGCTCGCAGAGCTTAAGGGTGGTCAGAAGCGAACTCACTGGATGTGGTTTATATTTCCGCAGATAGATGGATTGGGGTACAGCCCAACTGCGAAGCGTTACTCCATCAAGAGCATAGAAGAAACTCGGCAGTATCTGAACCATCCTGTGCTCGGAAAAAGGCTGTTGGAGTGCACGGAAGCGGTGGTAGCTCTCAAGGGCGGATCAATTTCAGAAATCTTTGGCTATCCTGATGATTTGAAGTTTAAGTCATCGATGACGCTGTTTGAGAAAATAGCAGGCAGAGGCTCTGTGTTCTCGTTCGCCCTTGATAGGTACTGCCATGGAGAGCGAGATGCCACGACGCTCGGATTGTTAGAGAAACCCATTTTTCTAGAATGAGAAAACTAGATGCACCCTAAGACATGCTACGAAATGTCCTCCCTATACCTGACATCTGCAATCGTCTTATCAGCGCCGAAGGTTTCAAGCAGAAGTCAGTAGGATAATGACCTCTTGTCTCAACTTCTAAATCAGTTACCTAACCTAAAATTATAATTTGACAGTTGCGTCTATGTATGGTAGAAGCTAGTTAAGAGGGGAAATCCCGACAAAGCCAAACCTTCCGAGAGGGAGGGACGGAAAGCGGCGGGTCTTACAGGAGATGGCCAAGCTGCCGAAGGACAAAACTGAGGTATCCTCGGCTTTTAGGCAAATCCCTTGAAAGGGAGTCAGATTATGCGGCGTTCTGCTTTTATCGTTTTGTCCTTGATTGTTATTCTTGCTTTTCGGGTGTCTCACGGGGCATGGACCTCGCTTTTGATACCCCTTTCGGTGTAGACAAAATAGGCAAGCTGGACTGGATTATTCTCGGTACAAGAGATGCAGACGATTACAATAATGTGGTAACAAACCCATTGAATGGAACAATGTAATCAGTTTTGGAGAAAGGGGGAACGGTATGTCAGTCATAACTATTTCGCGGGGTTCTTACAGTCACGGAAAAGAGATAGCGGAAAAGGTCGCTCATACCCTGGGGTACGAGTGTATCTCACGGGATTTGCTTCTTGAGGCCTCTCAGCAGTTCA
>DATKOU010000249.1:0-10415 GCA_035524455.1 Thermodesulfovibrionales bacterium
CATTTTCTCCCTCCTTGTTTTGTGCCGTCAATGACGACATTTTGTTTATGAATATCTATACTTATTCCTCTCCTCACTTGGAGGAATCCTTTTCCCTTCTCTTCCTCTCCTTCTTCTTGCCTGAAAGGTTTGCCTCCAAAGGCCTCCATCCAAAAGACACCATATTGCCCACTACATGGTAAAGCCCTTCTGCCAACCTCTTGCCCATTACCGCCGCCACGGTCCCAATGGCAATGAACGGCAGTGCGATCACATACAGCAACCCAACTATAGGTGCCATTACCAACTTCCCGTATACATGCTCCCTATGTCCTTCCTGTGCTGTCATTTCCTTCACCCCTTTCTTTTCCTTATTTGCCCTGTTGATTCCAGACTACCACACCGTAACCACAAAGATAATTGGAAGAAACTCCTAGTTCAAAGGGAAATGTATCCTATGTGATCTGAAGAAAGTTACTAAGAACGCGGGGCGCAAGTGATAAGGGAAGTGTCAACATCACAAGATATTAAGAAACGTCCTTTTCGAAGCGACTCAATCACTCGCTTCCAATCCATACTTCTTGAGTTTCCGCCAAAGGGACACCCTGTCTATCCCCAGTATCTGTGCGGCGAGGGTCTTGTTGCCTCCCACCTCCCTCAACACCCATTGAATATATGACAGCTCCTGCTCTTCCAGGGAGGGCATCTTCCCTTCCCTCTTTCTGAATGTCCTTATACTCAATTCCCTCAGGTCCTCAGGGAGATGGGCAACCTCAATGCTTCTTCCATTGGAAAGGGCAACTCCTCTCTCAATGACATTCTCGAGTTCTCTCACATTCCCTGGAAAATCATAACTCATGATGAGATCAATCACCTCCTGAGATATCTCGGTAACCTCTTTATTCATGAGGACTGAGTACTTCTTCAAGAAATAGTAGCTGAGAAGGGGTATGTCATTTTTCCTTTCTGCGAGGGGAGGAACATAAAGTGAGACCACATTTAACCTGAAATAGAGGTCCTGTCTGAAACTCCCGGATTTCATGGCATCCTGAAGGTCCCTGTTGGTTGCAGCGATGAATCTCACATCCGCGCTTATGGGCTCTGTTGCACCCAGTCGCAAGACCTCTCGTTCCTGAATTACCCTTAAGAGTTTTACCTGCATTGAAGGAGACATCTCGGTTATCTCATCCAAAAACAGCGTACCTCCTGATGCCATCTCGACCAGCCCTTTTTTCATGGTTGCAGCACCAGTAAATGCACCCTTTTCGTGCCCAAAAAGCTCATTCCCGAGAAGCTCTTCCGTAAATGCCCCACAGTTGATGGCAAAAAATGGTCCCTGAGAGCGTTTACTGTGCAGGTGAAGGTACCTGGCGAAAAGCTCTTTCCCGGTGCCGCTTTCACCCGTGATGATCACATTGCAGTCAGTGGGAGCAATCTGTCTTGCAGTATCGAGGAGCTTTTGCATCTGGGCATCCTGGGTAATAATCTTCACCTTGCCCTGATAGCTCTCAATCTGTTCCCTCAGTTGCCTGTTCTCGCCCTTGAGCCTCACTTTTTCAACTGCCTCACTGACCACCTTTCGCACCTCATCCAGCCTGAAAGGCTTTGCGATGTAATAGAACGCACCATGTTTCATGGATTCCACCGCAGATTCGAGCGTTGCATACCCTGTAATCATGACCACTTCAATATCAGGGTAAAGTTCACGGCATCTTCTCAATATCTGCATTCCATCCACCTTCTCCATCTTTAAATCAGTAAGGACTACGTCGAACTTCTGCTCTTCAAGAATCCTGAGAGCGTTCTGACCGCTCTGTGTACTCACTACCTCGTAGCCCTCTTTCTTCATCACATGTTCAAGGTTTTTGAGCGCCACCTTCTCGTCATCCACAATAAGTATCCTCTCACTCTTCTGCATAGTTATTGCTCCTTCATCGGCAAACTTATGAAAAACGTGGTTCCCTTTCCCGGCTCACTTTTGACCGCGATACAGCCGTCATGCTCCTCAATGATTTCATACACGATGAAGAGACCGAGGCCGGAACCCTTCCCCACATCTTTTGTGGTGAAGAAAGGGTCAAAGATTCTTTGGAGGATCTCGGGCGCAATTCCTGAACCGCTATCCCTTATCTCTACGTCGATCGTATCCCCCCCTATCGTGCACTTGCCACGATATTGCATATAGTTGTAAAGTTCGGTGGTCTCTCCTGTCTTATCAACAGCCCTGTGTTTTTTCCCTTTGATGAATACGCTTCCTTCCTCACCAATCGCTTCTATGGCATTTTTGAGGAGATTTAAGAACGCCTGCTGAATCCTCTGTTTGTCCGCAAATATGGAGATATCGTCAGAAATGTCCAGGGACAGGGAAATGCCCGTGGGAAGCTGACCTTTCACAAACCTCACGGTCTCTTCAAAGAGCTTCCTGAGGGGGAGCATTTCTTTCTTGAACTCCTTCTCCCTGGAGAATTCCAGTAAGGAGCGGACGATGTTCCTCGCCCTGTCCGTCTGCTCATCAATCTGGGCGAGCAGCTCTTTCTTGTATTCCATGTCATTTTCCTGTATTTCTTCCATAAGGATTTGGCAAGAGGATGAGATGTTGGAAAGAGGGTTGTTCAGCTCATGGGCCACCCCCGAAAGGAGGGTCCCAAGAGATGCAAGCTTTTCTGACTGGACAAGATGTCTTTGCCTTACCTCCAGTTCCTTTAACATTCTGTTGAACGCAAAGGTGAGGGAGACAATCTCCCTATCCTCCGACTTGATTGATACCATGCCGAACCGTCCTTCTGCGATTTGCCTCATGCTCTCTTCCAGCGCCTTGAGGGGTCTCACCACGATCCTTGAAAGCATCTGTCCCATGGCGATGGCTAAAAGTGCAAGGGCGGTAATGGAAAAAATGAGAATCCCCTGGGATTTCTTTAATATGGACTGAAGATTTTTCCGCTCGGTCTTTGAGATTTCCTCTGCCGCGGTTACGATATTCTTGCCCGCTTCCCTTATTCTTCCTTCCACAATTGTCCTCTGGATGCTTCCCTGGGCATCTGTCTTTAAGGGAAGCGACGCATAGTTCTCCATGAACTCCCTATATTGTTTAAGGTCAGCTCTCAGCACCTCTATCTGTTCAGGTGTGGCAACAGAACCAAACCCTTCCATATTCCTTTCCATCAACTCCTGGGCCTTTGAGACATATTTCATATTCTCAGCGTAGTCATCCTGTTTTCCGTAGAGGAAAAAATTCTTCTCAAATCTCCTGACTTCCAGTGTGGTGTCAAAAAACTCGGAAATGACCTCGCCGAACATTATCTTTTTCCCCAGGAACCTGAGTTCCATAAAGGTAACCAGTGATAAGACAACAACGATCGCCACCGTCCCATAATACCCCAGGGTAATTTTTGACCTTAGACTCGACACATATGTCATATTTTCATTTTATCAACTGATATTGCACAAAGCAACATTTACTGAATGTTAGGCAACATATGACATAGCGTATCCTTATGACCAAAAAAAGTGAGCTGGAATAGAATATGAGAAGAATGATATCCTTAAGAGGAAAGGATAATTCTCCATGCCCATCTTTAAGAAGACAGAAGGAAGGCATCATATGGCAACCATCGAAGAACTGCGGGAGACGGTTCTCTCTACAAAGATGCCCCCCAATGTCAGACAAGTGGTCGATAACGAACTGGAGACCCTATCGAAGATTAACCCCAGTGCTGCTGAGTACGCAATCGGACTTACCTATATTGAATACCTCCTGAGCCTTCCCTGGAACAAAGAGACGGAAGACAACCTGGATCTACACAGGGCAGAAGCAATCCTTAATGAACGGCATTATGGCCTGAACAAAATCAAGGAGCGAATACTCGAACACCTGGCGGTTAAAACCCTGATAATGAGCAGACAGCCCCGCATACTGGTAGTGGATGACGAAGAGATTGCCAGGAAGAACCTGGAGCATATCCTTAAGAAGGAAGACTATCTCGTCATTACGGCATCCAATGGCAGGGAGGCCCTTGAGATGATGGATGCCTCTGATTTCGATGTCATCGTGACCGACCTGAAAATGGAAGAGGTGGATGGCATTGATCTTCTTGAAAGAGCAACTCTAAAATCTCCCGACACAAAGGTAATTATGATCACCGCATATGCCTCGATAGATTCTGCCATTGAGGCGATGAAAAAGGGGGCATTTCACTACGTTACCAAACCCTTTAAACTCGATGAAGTGAGAAAAGTGGTGAAGGACGCCATTGAAAAAAGGCTGTCAACCCTTTCCTCTAGAGGATCTGTGCTCTGTTTTGCGGGACCGCCGGGAACAGGAAAGACCTCCTTGGGAAGGGCTATTGCGGAGGCACTGGGTAGACAATTTTCACGTATTTCACTGGGGGGAATCAAAGATGAAGCAGAAATAAGGGGCCACCGGAGGACCTATGCGGGGGCCATGCCGGGACGTATCATCGAGGAGATCCGCCGTTCCCAGGTCATCAATCCTGTCATCATGCTGGATGAGGTGGATAAGATAGGGCAGGACTTTAAGGGCGACTCTGCTTCTGCCTTGCTGGAGGTCCTCGACCCGGAGCAAAATCATAGCTTCATTGACCATTACCTTGACGTCCCCTTTGACCTCTCCAAGGTCATGTTCATTGTGACCGCAAATGTTACCGATACTATCCAGGACGCCCTCAGGGACCGCATGGAGATCATGGAGTTCACAGGATACACAGAGGACGAAAAAAAAGAGATAGGACTAAAGTATCTTGTTCCCCGTCAAGTTCAAGAGCAGGGTCTGTCAGGTCATACTCCCCAATTTAGCCCGGAGGCTATGGTGAAAATCATCCGGGAATATACGCGTGAGGCCGGCATAAGAAACCTTGAAAGAGAGATCGCTAGTGTCTGCAGGAAGATCGCAACACAAGTTGTTCAGCAGGGCAAAGAAACTCGACCTGTCAAGGTCACGCCTGATCTCATCGAACGATATCTCGGTCCGAGGAAGTACCACTTCGAGGTTGCAGATGAAAAGGACCGCATCGGGGTAACCACGGGGCTCGTGAGGACCGAAGCAGGAGGAGATATCATGTTTGTTGAGGCAGCCAAGATGAAAGGAAATAAGGAACTCATGCTCACCGGCTCTCTGGGTAATGTAATGCGCGAGTCTGCCCAGGCGGCCCTGAGTTATACCAGGAGCAATGCCTCGCGGTTGAGTATCTCCGACGATTTTTTCGATACCCATGATATCCATATCCATGTTCCTGCCGGCGCCATCCCCAAAGACGGCCCCTCTGCCGGAGCTACCATTGCGATAGCCCTCATTTCCCTCTTTACCGGCAGACCGGCCAGAAGGGATGTAGCTATCTCGGGAGAACTTACCCTAAGCGGAAGAATCCTTCCCGTTGGGGGGATTAAGGAAAAGATCCTGGCAGCACGTCGGGCAGGGGTAAAAGCGGTAATCCTGCCGATCCAAAACAAGGTTGACCTCGAAGATCTTGAGGAAAATGTGAGGGGAGATATCGAGATTCATCTGGTGGAGAGGATTGAAGATATCATTGATAAGGTTCTGAGAAGCAGCTGATCGTTCAAGGATGTGATGCGCTTTCTTCTAATGTGTCAGAATGTCGAAGGATCTTCTGGAGGGATTTCTTCTTCATTAAAGGGCATGACCCCAAGCTGGACCATCACTGATTCAATTCCCTTTGCGAGAGATTCGTACTCATACTCCGCAGCTTTCTCATAAATTATGTCTTCTATAAACGTGTCAAAAGCCATATAGTCAAACTTCCCGTCAAGCACCCCTGAGCGCACCAGTATCCTGTAAAGCACCTTATCATCCTTGAGATTATCATCATTCCTGATGACCAGACGATTCTTCCTTTCAGGTGACGCAAAATACCACTCCATTGCGGCGATAAGGGCATCGTAGAGAGTTACAAGGCCGGCAGGTACCTTTCCCTGCCGCAGCCTTCTATTGCCACCCCGGATATGCAGTCTTGCCCTCTGAAGCAGACTTGCCTCAGGTCCAAGGGCTCCTTCATTCATCAATCCTGCGTGGGGCATAGTGATCTTTAAAGGTTATCTTTCCTCAATCCGCTCAAAACAAGGAGATAAACAATATGCACGATGATTATCTATCTTATTCCTTTTCCTTTCACATAAAAAAATATCATGGCATATGCAGATGTCAATCAGCAATACCCCATAAGCCTCGCGTTTCACTCTTTTAGCGGCTATTGCAATACGCAACATTCTGCATCTTTCATCTTTCCTATGGCAAATACACCGCTTCACGTACCTTGCTTCTCCTTTTAAATTTTGACGTTGCAATATGCATCAACAGGGAATTTTTGCTGACAAGGCACGTGTTATATTTTGCTTTTAAATTCAAATAGTTATATAAATATCATCTCCTGGCATGAGAGATGCACTATAGAAGTTAACTATCACACAAGGAGGATAAATACATGAAAGGGTTTAGTGAAAAGTGGGACCGGATGTTTTCAGCAGTAACCTTTGCAGAGGCCGGGGAATTTGACACGGCCAGAGAGATCATGAGAGAGCAAAAGAGGGATCAGAAACGTGACACACAGATTGCCCGGAAGACAAACCGGATTTCCGCCCCTGGGATTAAGAGATAGGGCGCATTACCATGGACACCCTCAAAAAGAAGATAGAAGAGATCATGTCAGCTATCTCATTTGCAGAGGAAGGGGAGTTTGAGACTGCAAGGGAATTTCTGAAAGAGGAAAGAAGGGTGCTCTTGGCAGTCCGGAAGGATCAGGTGGACAGAAGAACATTCAGATACGCGGTCAACACATGCAAAAGGATTAATGCAGCTCTGGATATCCTTTATATTTCCCCTTCGAAGGCTGAAGACCCCACTCTTCAGCAGTACCTCTCAGAACTCACACGCGAGGGCATCAACTACCGGCTGGTTCAAAGGGGCGGGTGTTTCAAGCAGGCGATTATTGATTACACAAACACCATCAAGGGAATTCTTTTTGCAGTTACTGAATCATCAGACAATTTGGAGGCTGATTGCAAAGGGATAAAGGCCTCAAAGGCATGGAAGGACCTCAAGTGTCCGTTGGTAGTGGTCGAAGACAGTGTTTAAGTACAGCGCAAAAACAGACACCGTATGGCGTCTTACATTATAAGGAGGTAGGAAATGGCAAATAGTTACGGCAGTACCAAGAAGAAACCCATAGGCGGGATGATACTTTTCGGCATAATTTCATTCGCACTCTATGCAGTACTCTTAGTGAAGCAGGATATGGTAAATGAGTACATTGGACGGGGGGGGTTCTATGCATTTTTGCCCATACTCACCGCGTTCATCTTTTCGTTTTTTCACGGATCATTTACCGGCAAGTTCTGGACAGTATTGGGCATTGAGGCCGCAAAAAGAAAGAAGGAGGTAAAATAAGATGCACGATATAGTCTCTGCTGCAGCGAATTTTATACAACTCGATGTAGTGAATGTTATTTATCTCTTTGCGGTGGGATTTGTTGGTGGTCTCGTGAGCGGGTTTATTGGTTCAGGCGGTGCCTTTGTTCTCACGCCCGGAATGATGAGTTTGGGAGTTCCGGGACTTGTGGCGGTGGCAAGCAATATGTGCCATAAATTTCCCAAAGCCCTGGTGGGATCGATTAAGCGTGCAAAGTATGGTCAGGTTGATCTCAAATTGGGGATAGTCCTGGGTATTTCTGCAGAGGCAGGTGTTCTCTATGGCGCACACATTCAGGAAGGCATTAAAAAGGCATTTGGTGACGCAGGTTCAAACCTTTATGTGAGCGTTGCATTTGTGGTAATCCTTGCTGTCGTGGGCGGTTTTATATTGAAGGATGCATGGAAGACTTACAGGTCAGGGAACATGAATGAAGGAGAAAGGGTTACCAAACTGGCGCGCTGGGTCCAATCTGTAAATATCCCAGGCACCATGGTCTATTTTAAGAGCCTGAACGCTAGAATATCAGTGCTCTTTACCATACCCCTCGGTTTTGCTACTGGCATGCTCGCAGCCACCATTGCGGTGGGAGGGTTCATCGGCGTCCCTTCAATGATTTACGTCCTCGGAGCGCCCAGCCTGATGGCCTCGGCAACAGAACTAGTAATCGCGTTCGTTATGGGCTTGGGCGGCTCGCTTAAGTATGCCCTGCATGGCTTAGTGGATATACGTCTCGCAATGATTATCCTTGCAGGTTCTCTCTTCGGCATTCAGCTGGGTGCCATTGGGACTACCTATGTAAAGCCCTTCATGATCAAAGTGGTGATGGGCATTATTATGGTGATCGTGCTCTTCAGCCGTGGGTTAATGGTTCCTGTCTATATGTCACAGCTAGGGTTAATACACACATTAGGCGAAACCACGGTGAAGGCGTTGAAAAGCACAAGTTTCGCAATAATGGCATTTGCCCTGTTGCTGGGTGCATTCATTGTTCTGCGGGCCATGTGGCAGGGACGTCGTGCAGAGCAGGCAGCAACGCAAGAAGCCCTGGAACACGGCAAAATCTAGGAATGGCTCGGTACAGAAAGCTCCTTGTGGCTGTTGACGGTTCGGAATCCAGTACCCATGCGCTCAGGGAGTCTTTCAAGCTTGCCACAAACGAAAGAAGCTGGATCACGGTTGTTTCTGTCGTCCCTCCTTATGAGGGAGAACTGGAACTCGTGGGTGTGAGAGACGTCAAGACAGCACTGAAACAGCCCTGCGAGAAAGCCCTTTCAATGGCGAGTGATATCGCGAAGACCGAAAGGGCCTTAATAAAGACGGTGTGCGAGGAAGGGGAGATCTACGAGAGAATTGTTGACCTCGCAGATGCAGAAAACTGTGATTTGATCGTTATGGGGAGAAAAGGGATGAGCCGCCTCGAAAAAACTCTTGTCGGCAGTGTCACCGCAAGGGTTATCGGTCACACCCAGAGAGACGTCCTCGTGGTGCCGGACAATTCACACATTGGCTGGGAAAGGATACTCATCTCCACTGATGGCTCCCGTTACAGCAGGGCTGCTGCGTCAAAGGCAATCGATTTCGCAATGTCCTATGGGGGTGAACTGAGGATCGTTTCGGTCGTGGATGTCCCACCAGAGTTTTACGCTGAGGCTCCCAATGCTCTGGATGAAATGATTGCCAGGGCAAAAGGGTATACCAAAAACCTCAAGATTGAGGCAGAGTCAGCAGGGATAAAGGCAGAAACCTTCGTGGGAGAGGGTGAGCCGTACAGGTTTATAAGCGACCTTGCCATTAAACAAAAGGTAAATACCATCATCTTGGGCTCGCACGGAAGGACAGGGTTAAAGAGGCTCCTCATGGGAAGTGTTACTGAGAAGGTCATTGGCCACGCGCCATGTCCTGTGCTTGTGGCGAGACTATAGGAGCGTCTAAAGAAGGACTAGAAGGGGCGAGTGAAGAACATCCCGCCCCTTCTTCATCATTGAGTCTCGTTTATATCCCAGAGATATCGTTACACCATAATAACAACCAGCCGTGGCGGTCACATCTGATCAGCGCTTTTGAGAGATAGCCAAACTCTCCTCTCGGCAGCCCGTCCCTTTTCAATACGGCCTTGACTTTATGGATACCAAAAGTTTATACTTAACCCCGAGGAAATTATGGGCACGTACACCACATACCATCCGCACAAGATAAAGAGGAAAAGGACTCACGGCTTCCTTGAAAGGATGAGCTCGAAAGGTGGCCAGAAGACTTTGCAGAGAAGACGATCCAAGGGTCGCAAGAGGTTGTCCGTTTAAGTCCTTGACCATCAGCAAGCCAGAACATCATATGGCCAAAGTGATTATCCTTTTTATAAAGGCGTACCAATACGTCTTTTCACCTCTTTTTCACGGAAGTTGCAGGTTTGTCCCGTCCTGTTCCGCTTTTTCCATTGAGGCACTGGGCAAATACGGAGCGATAAAGGGCATGTACTTATCCGTTCGGCGGATACTCAGATGCCATCCCTTCCATCCTGGCGGCTACGACCCGGTACAATAACTATGGATATGGATAAGAGAACACTCCTTGCGGTCGTCCTCGCACTCATCGTCTTTATCGGGTCCCAGTATTTTTTCTCTTCGCCAGCACCACCGCCTCCTGCGCAACCACAAAAAACAGAAACAAAGCCGGAATCGTCCGATAAAGGAACGCCTGCTCCTCAGGTTACTCCTCTCGGTCCTGCAGGTGCCGAAGAATCCGGTCCCTCAAAGGATATACGCATTGAGACCCAACTTTACGTCGCAGTTTTTTCTTCACGGGGGGGCATCATCAAGAAATTCGACCTGAAGACATATAAGGATAAGGACGGGAATCCCGTTTCTCTTCTGAAAGCCCCTGGTGTGCTTCCTCCCCTGGGACTTGGGGAAAAGGAAGACTTCTCACTGTCCAGGGTTAATTTCGCTGTACGGGGAACCGACCTAATATTGAGGGGTTCAGAGACAGGGACTCTCA
>DATKOU010000250.1:0-6571 GCA_035524455.1 Thermodesulfovibrionales bacterium
CGGCGGAGGATCTCACCATCGACGAATTCCTGCCCTATTTTATAAAGGAGCCTTAACGCAGCAATAAGGAGATTCTTACCCTTTTGCGAGGGGTCTGCCTTGGACTCCCAGAGCGTTTTCTTGATAAAAACTTCTGCTCTACTGAATATGAATGACATGGGCTCCCGCCATATTATAGCGCGCTTCAGTTAACCTGTGTGGGCAAATATTTCTATTTCTTGAAGCGGAAGAGGATGTCAGCCTAATGCCAGCAAGGTTACATGCGCGTTCTCTGTTTAAGGGTATTGTTGACAGGGGGAACCTTTCGTGATAGCATTTTGCATGTTGAGAAGAACCAATTCTAAAGACACAGGAGCAGAGGCTACGATTGGCCGTGGTGAGATGCCAAAAGGCATGACCTTTGTCACCATCCACAAGAAAGGCAAATACAGCCTGGGGATTAAGACCGGAAAGGGCATTCTGGATGTCAAAGCCGCGTCCAGGTTGTTCAGAAAGAAGGTGCCGGTCATCATCGATGACGTGATCCAGCGCGGGGACCAGGGGCTGACCGGACTGGTGCGCACAGCGCTTAAGAGCAAGAAGGCTAAGAGGACATTCCTGGATGAAAGCAGCATAGAGTTCGGCCCTTGCGTAACAAACCCGGAAAAGATTCTGCTGCTGGGCTTCAACTATCGTACACACGCCATGGAGACCAACACACCGGTTCCCAGCTCACCGGTATTGTTCACCAAGTACAATAATTCCCTCAACAGCCATAATGGCGTGATCAGGCTGCCCAGCCATGTGGCCTACAAGTTCGACTATGAAGTGGAGTTGGTGGTGGTCATGGGCAGGAGCGCCCACCGGGTGAGCGAGGAGGAAGCGCTGTCCTGCGTGTTCGGTTACTGTATCGGCAATGATTTCAGCGCCCGCGATCTCCAGTTCAAGACCAGCCAGTTCCTGCTTGGCAAAACCTGTGACGGTTTTGCACCTATCGGACCGTACCTCGCGACTGCAGACCAGATCCCAGATCCTCACACACTCGCCATTGAGTGCTACGTGAACGGAGAGCGGCGCCAGTCCGGCAACACGAGCGATATGATTTTCAACGTCGCTGCCACCATCAGCTACGTATCGCAGCACTTTACACTTAAGCCCGGCGATATACTCTTCACCGGCACGCCGGAAGGGGTCATCTTCGGTATGCCGCCAGAAAAACAGGTGTGGCTCAAGGCCGGCGACAAGGTCACCTCGGTGATCGAAAAGCTCGGAACGCTGACCTTCACCCTTGCCTGAGGAAGGGATCATATTCCTTGACCCGCTAGGAACTTTATGAGAAGATACCGCTCGTAACCTATTCCTTCCCTCTCTCGTGTCTTATGATTTCAAAAAATTGTCTTGCCATTTCCCCGCTTGTTTCCATCTGCTTCTCAACAGTAGTTTCCCACGTGTCCATAATGTTCTTCATCTCATCTGTCAAAGTCCTGCAAGACTCACTAAAGGTCGAGAACCAGGAGTTAAAAAGAGTGGAAGCCTCTGATCCTTCCCTGAGGTTGGCCATATCCAGGAAAACCTGCTGAAAGTTCTTCGTGGATTCCATCCATGTTTCAAGGAAATCCTTTTGGGATTTCCCCCAGTTTTCCAACACATCTCTTTGCGATTTTAGCCATGCATCAAGAGCTTCCGGCCCTTTTTCCAGGAATTGCAGATTTTTTGTGGACTCCATCCACCTTTCCAGAAACTCTTTTGGCGTCCTCGGCCAATACTCCATAACCTCCTGGACTGACCTGACCCATGCATCCAGCGCGAGTTTAAAGCGTTGCATACACGTCACCTGCCTCGTTATTTCCCATACTTAAATAATTAGCATAAAAAGGCCTCCCTGTCCACTATCAAGGTGTTCTCAAGGGAAAGATGCATTGTCATAGGATGCAGGGGATTAAAGGGAATCAGAGGGATGATGGGAAGCCTATCGGGAATATCCTTGGCCATTCACCATGTTCCGTGCTCATGGACAAGACCTGCCAAGTATAACGCCTTAGGAAGAATTGATGGTGAGTATGAGGTGAAGTTGCGGGACTATTCCCAGCTGGTGATGTCCTTGTCCTCGCCCTCGCCGCCGGGATTGCCGTCCCTCCCGTAGGAAAAGAGGTCAAACTCCCCATGGGTGCCGGGCTGCTGGTATTGATAGGGTCTCTTCCAGGGATCAGTGATCGTTCCTGTTTTCACGTAGGGCCCGTCCCAGCCTTCTATGCCGGGATTTGTGACAAGGGCACTCAGACCTTCCTGCGTGGTTGGGTATCTTCCCAGATCCAGCCGGAACTTGTCCAATGCCTGCTCGATGCTCGAGATCTGCGCCTTGGCAGCGGACTGCTGCCCTTTGCCCAGCTGTTTGAAGAGTCCAGGTGCAACAAGGGTTGCGAGGAGACCGATGATCACCATGACCACCAGCAGTTCCACAAGGGTGAACCCCCTGCGGTCCGACATGAGTAATCTCCTCCACATCTTGGCCCTCGTATATTGACTCAGGAATTTCATTGCTTTAAGCTAACAATAAATCGCTTTATAAGTCAATATGGAGGCATTATGAAATACCAGATCGGAAAGACAGGAAGGGTTGTGGTGGCAAGGTTTGAAGACAGGGAGGATGTGCTCGGAAACCTTGTCCACATTGCCAAAAAGGAGAATATCAGGGCTGCCGCCTTTTACCTTGTGGGAGGTATGCGTGAAGCGAGGATTGTCGTCGGTCCTGAAAAGGAGGAGATCCCCCCGACCCCTGTATGGAGAGAGCTTGGAGAAAGCCACGAGGTGATGGGGTTTGGAACCATATTCTATCAGGGTGAAGAGCCCAAGGTGCATTTTCACGGCGCCTTTGGCAAGAAGGATATGGTGAAGGTGGGCTGCATGAGGGAGAAGACAGAGGCATTCCTCGTCCTTGAGGCTGTGATGATTGAGCTTGAGGGGATAACAGCGGTGAGGGAATTTGATCCGGTATCGGGATTGACCCTCCTCAAACTCTAGCCACAGAAAGTGGTATGTGGGACAGGTAGAGGAAAAGGGTGATGCTAGGTTATAAGGGCCGTCCGTTTCAGGATTTTTATAATCGACAGGATATTGATATGGCAAACCGAGACGCATTGAGTATTAAGGTTTTGTCCGGATCTCTCAATAGGCCTTTCTTACAAGGTGTCGTATAAGAATCCTTCACCGCACGGCCCTTATATTTGTGCGGCAAGGACATAAAAGTTCGGAGGTGCACCATGGATATTCTCAAGGCAGTGAAGGAGAGAAGGAGCATAAGGGATTTTCAGAAGAAGGGCATCCCCCAGGAGCTTCTGGACAAACTTATCGATGCGTTGCTATGGGCGCCCAGCGCAGGGAACCTCCAGTCCCGGAAGTTCTATTTCATAAAAGACGCCTACGTGAAGAGTGAAATCGCCTCAGCAGCTCTGAATCAGGCCTTTATCGCAGAAGCATCCCTCGTGATTGTAGGATGTACAGACAGCAGGATTTCATCCAGATACGGTGACCGCGGGGTGACCCTCTACACTATTCAGGATGTTGCAGTCAGTATCATGGGCATGATGCTCGTGGCACATGAGAATGGGCTAGGCACAGTGTGGGTGGGTGCGTTCCGGGAAGGGGATGTGGCAAAGATACTGAATACGCCCCGTAACCTCAGGCCTGTTGCCATTATCCCGGTGGGTTACCCGTCGAGAATCCCTTCTCCACCTCCGAGGGTGTCAAAAAAAGAGGCAATCGAGTTCAGATAGGTATTTCTCCTACATTGATTTTTTGCGATCTTTCTATTTAATAAACCTTTAGTATTTGCTAAAGTTGAGAGAGTTTTCAGAATCTACGACAGTTAGTATTAATTGTTAGACGTACAAAATGAATACTAAACTGAAGACAATTAAGAGGCGACTAAAACCGTTGATCTTAAGTTTGCCTGAAATGATAGACCGATCATGGTTGCTGTCAGCATATCTATCGATAAGAAAGGCATACTCCCTGAACTATCATAACGACTCTTTTTCAAAACTTTCCAAAGCCGACCAAGACGATATACTGCTCAACATAAACTCGCTAAGCTCTCTTAAGACCATGACACGTCACAGAGAATGGATTGCGGGTTATTATTTTAACAACGCCATGTTTAGAATTGTGGCATTAGCAGAGACTGGACTAAAAGTTCTCTATACCAGAGAAACTAAAAAGAAGGCGCCTGAGGACAATTACGCATATAATAATTTGTTATTGCCTTGGTATGAAGGCCGATACGGGATTTTGCATAATCTCAAAAATGCTCGAAAGCAAGTCAATAAATTTAAGCATCGTAACCGCGACAGAATGAGACCAAAGACTTCGAGACTCTTAGAGAAGCTATTGACGCTTTTAATGAACTACTTTCATTATTGGAAAAAATATAATGGCGTCTAACAATCGGCTCGATAGCCGACCGGAATTAAAGCAAGTTTGATTTTCGCAAAGGTAATTGCCCCGGCGCGTCAGACTTATCGTTGACAGAAATGGATCCCTATAACGAGCTATGCCAACACTTCTTTTAATAACAGCCTCTTCGCCCGAAATTCGGAGAGTGAGGAGGTCGCGGGTCCTCAATTTTCAGCAGATTACTATGCCTTATCTGGCCGCCAGGGTTCCCCCCCATTGGCATGTAATCCACATTGATGAAGAAGCGGAGGAAATTGACGGGAACATTAAAGCCGATGTGGTCGGAATTACCTTTCATACACCAAGTGCCTATCATGCCTATACCCTTGCTGCACATTTCAGGTCGCGGGGAATATGTGTGGTGATGGGTGGTCCGCACGTGACGCTATTGCCTGAAGAGGCCGGTCAATATGCTGATGTGGTATTCATCGGAGAGGCCGAAGGTTTATGGGAAGAATTCCTGAAGGGTTTTGAAGCGGGGTTTTATCTTCATGCGTATCAGCAAGCCGGTGTACCGTCCCTTGAAAATATTCCTATGGCCCGCAAGGCGCTATTTCATAGGCGCGACCATACCGGCGGTGTTCTTTTTGCGACCAGAGGATGCCCTAACCGGTGCGACTTCTGCACCATTGCCGTGATGTACCGACATGGGCTACGCACACGGCCTATTGCTGAAGTCGCGGCAGAATATGCTTCTTTCAGGGGGAAAATAATTATCTTTTGGGATGAGAACATCGCCGGGGATATGGCGTACGCGAAGGAATTGTTTCGCGCCATCGCGCTTTACCGGAAGTGGTGGAGCAGCCAGGCGAGTATTCAGGCGGGTCGGGACGATGAATTTTTAGAAGCTGCGGCGCGCAGCGGATGCAAGCAGTTGTTTTTGGGGTTGGAGTCTATCTCCCAACGAAGCATGGCTGAAGTGCATAAGGGGTTCAACCGGGTGGAAGAGTATTCCAATATTATTGATCGCATCCATGCGCACGGGATAGCTGTGCAAGCAGGGATTGTTTTTGGCTTTGATAACGACACGCCGGAGATATTTAAAGACACCATTGATTTTTTGGAAGAAACCGGGATCCAGAATGCTACCTTCAATATTCTCACACCATTTCCTGGCACACCGCTGTTTCTTAGGATGGAAGCTGAAGGGCGTATAGTAACGAGAGACTGGCGCAAATATAATAGCCGCAGCGAGGTGGTCTATCAACCAAAGCGGATGAGCGCGGCCGAACTGTTGGCTGGGTTTCGATATGCGAATGAGCGCTTTTATTCTCTTCTAAGCATAGCAAAGCGGCTATCACGATCACCAGTTCAGATATGGTGGACATTGCCCTTGAACTTGGCGTATGGTTATCAATGGCGGAGGGTGGCACAGGCAGCCATCCAACCATCGTGTGCAGTTGACCCTGCGCTTCGCTCCTCATCCAACGGCTGCCCAAGGCCAGCGTAGTTTCTGTCTCAGAGGTGGCTTCAGGCGAAGGGCGCGCCGGGTGGCTGAAACGGGACCATAGCCCCTCTCATTGCACACCCGCGCTTAATGCGTCTATTACTTCTCTCATATCCTCAGGCATGGAGCCGGAGAACTCCATATATTTACCAGAAGAAGGATGCATAAATCCAAGCATCTCTGCATGGAGCATTTGGCGCGGGATAAAGACCTTTCTCTTCTTAATCTCCAGCTCGGTCTTTCTGCCGTATGTCCTGTCACCAAGCACAGGATAGCCGATAGATGAGAGGTGGACCCTGATCTGGTGCGTCCTCCCTGTCCCCAGTCTCACCTCTATTAAAGTGGCCATACCAAAGCGCTTGAGGACCTTCCATCTCGTGATCGCCTCTTTCCCCCTCCTTGTCCTGGTGGTCATTTTCTTTCTGTCGGATTCAGAACGGCCAATGGGAGCCGTGATTTCTCCTGAGTCATTCCTGGGATTCCCGTATATCATTGCCACGTATTTCCTGTGGATCGTCCGTTTTCTGAACTGCTCCACGAGGTCATAATATGCTCCATCATCAAGGGCAACCACCATGACACCCGAAGTGTCCCTATCGAGTCTGTGCACAACGCCCGGTCTCAAAGGCCCCCCGATGCCGGCAAGCTTACCGCAGCAGGAAGCAAGGGCATTCATGAGAGTCCCCCGGCCGT
>DATKOU010000251.1:0-8537 GCA_035524455.1 Thermodesulfovibrionales bacterium
GACAAGGTCAGCTTTGATACGGAAACGGGCCCGAAAGGTCCCAAGGCAATCAACGTCGTCAAACTGTAATAAGAGGGAGGAAGGCCCCTTCCGGCGGAGGGGGCCTTCTTAATGAGAGGAGAACATGAACAACAGCATGAATAGCAGGAAGAATGCAGCAAGGGTAGAAAAGCTCCAGCGGAGAGTTGATGCAGGCTTTGTGGCTACACACTTCCCTGAGGTTGCAAGCATTGTTATTAGCATGACCTACAATCAGAGGGGAATTGCGAAATCGTTACCGCGCACCGTGAATTTTTTCCCCGACAGCTATGCGTTGTTCAGGGTGGACTGCTTGAGCAAGGAATGCGTCGACGGCGGGTTCGATCTCACCCGGGTAATCACCGGGATGATCAGAAACCATAAGGTGGCTGCAAAAGGAGATCTCTGCTGTGAGGGCAACGGCTCTTCCGCCGACCACTCAGCTATAGTGTACGAAGTTGCCATACAATATATATAAGGGCATTGCCTTCTTATCATGCGATCAGTTTGGAGGCCCAACCAGATACCACCGAGATACGTAGGCGTAAGAATTCCCGGTATGCCCCAACGAGCCACGGAAACCGGGATTATAAACACATCACAAGCCCGCTGAACAGCGCAGGGATAACCCCTCCCATGCTAAAATTAACCCATGCCAGCCGAAAGATCGAGATTAGTCTACTCCACTGACCAGCAGACGATCCCTCTGTCAGGCAATCACCAACGAAAGAAGGTCTCTGATAAGGTTCTCAAGGCAACCATGCCTCCTGCGCAGCAGAGGGTAACGGTCCGGCTCGACCGGAAAGCCAGGTGCGGGAAATCTGTCACGGTCATCGAGGGACTCCGGATGCCTCAGGAGGATAGGGTAGCGCTCCTGAAACAATTGAAAGCCAGTCTCGGTACAGGCGGAACGGTCAAAGATACTTCCCTTGAAATCCAGGGCGACCACCGCGATGCGCTTATGGCAGCTCTAGAAAATATGGGCTACAGTCCGAAACGCTCCGGCGGCTGAGAAAAGGGAACTGGCTCGCTCCTTCTCGTAAGACAGCAATAATTGTCTGACAACGAGGCCTGCATTTCGTCGATCAATTGCATCATCTCATTTAGGGTCCCTGCCCGGAAGGCCGATACTTTCAGTCCCTTTACCGGTATCCCCCTTGTATACCATGTGAAGAATTTCCGAAAGAGAACGACACCGGTCTTTTCCCCGTAGAATGCGGCATTCAACACAAGATGCTCTTTCATGGTTCTGGTAATGTCAAACACGTCGGGTCTGTAAGATACTGTCCCCCTCTCCAGATACTCCACTGTCTCAGAAAATATCCAGGGATTGCCGAGGGCGCCTCTTGCTATAGTTACACCGTCGCACCCCGTCTCCTGGAACAGTCTCGCGATGAGATGCGGCGTCAAGGCATCTCCGCCTGCGATCACCGGTATTCTCAAGAAATCTTTTACCGTCCTTATTATGCGGTAATCTACCTCTCCAGCGTATCCCTGCATCCTCGTCCTGCCGTGTATAAAAAGGCAACTCACACCTGCGTCTTGCGCGCGGAGGGCGACCTCTGCTGCGTTGATCTGTGTTTCGTCCCAGCCAGAGCGTATCTTGAGCGTGACAGGTTTGCCACTCTTTTCGACCATGAACTTCAGGAGTTTTTGGAGTTTTAAGGGTTCTCTGAGCAGGGCAGCACCTTCCCCCTTTGACACTACCTTCTTTACCGGACATGCTGCATTAAGATCTATGAGGTCAAATGCATAGCCCGAGAGAACATCCAGTGCCACCTTGATACTTTCCGGATCAGCACCGAGAATCTGGACTCCCAAAGGCCTGTCATTACCGGTGGTAGAAAGCATTTTCAAAGTATTCTTGCTTCCATGGACGAGGGAACTGGCGCTGATCATCTCGGTGAAAGCCAGTTCGCATCCAAATGACCTATTGATCAGGCGAAAGGGCAGATCGCTTATCCCGGCCATGGGGGCAAGGACTAGGGAAGAAGGAACTGTCACATGTCCAATAGAGAGCATGGCCATATATTATACATGAGATGATTGGAGAAAAAAGAGAGCGGCTGATGCGCGGAACAAGGCTCCTGGAGCAAGAATGTTACTTCTTATCCTTCTTCGAAATATACCAGAGCGCGGCTGCGCCGGTGAGTGTTGCCGCCCCGGTCCCTATGCCGATCTTCCACATCTTCTTCCGGGTTTTGATCCTTTTTTCCCTTATCCTTGAGTATCTTTGCGCAACCATTTCGCAGTGCTCCATATCCTCTTTGTAGAAACCGAACACCTGAGTGAAAAGACTTGTTCTCTCATCTATCACTGACTGGAGCAGGGACCAGTACTTTACCTTGTCAAGAGACGATTTCTTCTCCCTTAAGTCCTTTTCTTCTGAAATGGTCTCTATGAACCGCTTCAGCAGATCTTTGTCCGCACCCTTATAGATGGAAAGCGCCGGATCGCCGATCCTCCGGAGGACCGGCCATTGACATGTCTCCTCCAGCCTGTAGATTTCGGACCAGGACATTTTCCCCGCCATCCTGAGAATGATGATTTTTCTTACCGAACCATAGAACTTTTTTAATTCTTCGTTCTTGAAATCAGTGCCCTTGAAGTTCGCCGAAAATTGCCCGAACGTTATCACCCTCAGTCTCCTCGCATATGTGATTGACTCTATTGTACCATGCCCGGGGGATGGGGGAAGACATTTTTTTGCGGGGGTATTGGTATAATTATTCGGGAGAGATGCTGAAGAAAGACGTCGTAATTATCGGGGCTGGCGCGGCCGGCCTGATGTGTGCACTCACTTCAGGCAAGCGCAAGCGGTCGGTGCTGCTTCTCGAACACACAGGGAAGATCGCGAACAAGGTGCGCGTTTCCGGAGGGGGGCGATGCAATTTCACCAATCTCTCTGTGAGCAGCGATCACTATGCCAGCTACAATCCCCACTTCTGCAAATCAGCACTTGCCCGTTTTACCCCACATGATTTTATCCTTTTGGTGGAGAAGCACGGTATCAGGTATTACGAGAAGGAAGGGGGTCAATTATTCTGCAAGGGGAGCTCCGGAGAGCTTATTCGCATGTTTCAGAGGGAGTGTTCCGATGCCGGGGTGGAGATCGCCACGGGTTGCCGAATTGAAGCCATAAAGAAAGAAGGCTGTTTCATTGTCACAACGAATTTCGGGACCGTGGAATCATCCTCTCTGGTCATTGCCACAGGTGGATTGTCTTACCCGAAGCTCGGAGCGACCGATAGCGGCATGCGAATTGCCACACAGTTCGGCCTTAAGGTTACCAGACTGAAACCCGCCCTCGTTCCCCTTACTCTTGGAAAGGGAGACCTGAAGAACCTTGGAGAATTGAGTGGTGTGTCCCTTGACGCAATAGTCAGCTGCAATAAATCCCCCTGTGGAGGCAAAATCCTCTTCACTCACCAGGGACTGAGCGGGCCTGCCATCCTCCAGAGTTCCCTTTTTTGGGAAAAAGGTAATCCCGTGACCATTGATCTTTTCCCCGGCAAGGACCCCTATGCACTTCTTGCGGCAAGACGTGACTCTAAGATGAAAATAGAAAATCTTCTCTCTGCATATCTTCCCGGACGTTTTGCAAGAAAATGGTGCGAGTTCTCCATTACGCCAAAGGTGATGAATCAATATACGGAGAGGGAGTTAAGGAAAATTGCATACAGGCTCCGGAACTGGCAGATATTACCCGAAGGAACAGAGGGATACGCAAAGGCAGAGGTAACCCTCGGAGGTGTGGATACTGAAGAACTCTCGTCCAGGACTATGGAGGCGAAAAAGGTACCGGGCCTCTATTTTATCGGCGAGGTTATGGATATTACCGGGTATTTGGGGGGATACAACCTTCAATGGGCCTGGTCATCAGGGTATGCGGCGGGTCAACATGCATAATGAGCATCTTTCGACAAGAGCAGTTTTACAGGATACCCTTTTCTTTTGCCGGGAGCGGCGTTTCTCAAGGGTCAAATGAGAAGGGCAGTATGAAAACAATTATTCTCGCATCCGCATCTCCAAGGAGACGGGATATTCTTAAGAAAACAGGATTGAAGTTTACCGTGGATGTGAGCCGTTGTGAAGAGAAATTGAACTCAGGACCGAAACCGCGGGCCCTCGCAAGGCTCCTGTCCCTTGAGAAAGCACAGTCGGTTGCCGCCAGGCACAGGAACGCCCTTATTCTTGCAGCGGACACATTCATCTTCTTTAAAGGAGAAATGCTCGGCAAACCTCACACGAATGGAGAGGCCTTGAGGATGCTGAGGAGACTGAACGGTAAGGTGCATAAGGTGATTACGGGATTCACGATTATTGACACAAAAAGCGGAAAAAAGATATCCCGGTCCGCGGAGACAAAGGTCTACTTTAAAAGACTCACCATGAAAGAGCTAGAATCTTACGCGGCGTCAGGTGAACCTTTGGATAAGGCGGGAGGATACGCGATTCAGGGACTGGGTGCGGTCCTTATCAGGAAGATTGAAGGAGATTTTTTCAATGTGGTAGGTCTTCCTCTGGATATGGTCATTCAAAGCCTGAAAGAATTCGGTGTGAATGTTCCCCGGATCCAAGACCAGCTGTGCCATGGTTCAGGAACGAGAAAACGCTAATGTATACAGATTCATCGGCCTAGCCTTGCTCCATCCATTCAAAGATATCCGGTTTGTCGCTGGCGATGCCGTCCACTCCTTTGGCACGGTATTCCCTTGCCTCTTTTTTTGTATTGATTGTCCACACGATCACCTTCAGGTTGTTTTCGTGCGCTTTTTCGACATCTCTTGTATGAACGAATCTGTACAGAGGAAGGAGGTATCCTGCTCCCATCCTCTTGGCCGCGTCCACGGGGTTCCTCAATCTCGCATAGATAAGGCCTGTTTCGATTTTGTGATGGAGGCTTCGCACTGCCGCAAGGGTAGCTTCGTGGAAAGAGACGATGATGGTCCTGTTGAGAAGTTTTTCTTTCATGATTACGTCCAGGACCTTCTTTTCGTACCCTGTCTCTTTCAGTTCCACCAGAATTTTGTCGACCTTGCTGTCGAGGAAGCGCAGGGCCTCCTCCAGGGTAAGGATTTTATTGTCTGTCAACTGTTTCAGCTCTTTTAGGGTCGCCTGAGACATAGATATATCACTTCCGAAGAGCCGTTTCAGAGTTTCGTCGTGGCTGAGGATCAGTTTTCCGTCTTTAGATTGCCGCGCATCCAGTTCAACGGCATTGACACCCAGTTCGAGCGCCTTACTGAAACTCTCGATGGTATTTTCGATCTCGTACGCACTTGCTCCGCGATGCCCCACTTTCAGGAACATGAAGGTTTCCTTTGCCGGTACGGCTTATTCCTTGTCTTCATTCAATACCTCCGAGTCGAGTTTTTTTGAACTTCATGAGTAAAAACTGCAAAGCCGAATACTTTGCAATCCAGACGGCAACATACGCCTTCGGCTCTGCTCTCAATATAGATGAATCACGCCCCAGGAATCAACTTTAATTCTTCCCGGTGTGAAGGAGTCTTCACATTTTTTTCATCATTTCGATGTATTCTTAAGCTAAAAGGGAAGTTGGGTGCAAGGAGAGGCAGCTTTGGTACGTATTATCAGGAAATTGCTTTTGGCAGGAGTGATAATGGTAATGGCATCTTTTGTCGTGGACGCAGCAAATCTCGAAAAGGCGAGCACCGGGGGGAAATGGAGGACATTTGTGAAACCATCAAAGGAAGAACTGAAGAAGAGACTCAGCTCTATGCAATACAAGGTGACCCAGGACAACGGCACAGAGCCAGCCTTTAATAACGAATATTGGAACAACAAAAGGGAGGGGATCTATGTGGACATTGTTTCCGGAGAGCCCCTCTTCAGCTCTCTGGACAAATACGACTCAGGCACTGGTTGGCCGAGCTTTACGAAGCCACTGGAACCGGGCAATATTGCCGAGAAGGACGATCGGAGTTTTTTTACGAGGAGGACCGAGGTGAGGAGCACGCACGGTAATTCCCATCTTGGGCATGTCTTTACTGACGGGCCGAAACCCACAGGTCTCCGTTATTGTATGAACTCCGCTGCCCTCAGGTTTATCCCCAAGGAGGACCTTGAAAAAGAGGGCTACGGAGAGTTCCTGAAGTTCTTCAACAAGTAGCATGTGCATGATTTCCATACCTGATATAATCTAGGTATCTTATCTACTACTCATTGACAGGAGAGGGCAAGAAGGTGTCCAAAGAAGCAGTGCTGCATCTCCACGGGTTTGCGTCTTCTGCATACTCAACAAAGGCACAGTATCTGGGAGAACGGTTCAGGAAACTCCCTCAGATCGTGTTCCTTGTCCCGGACTTCAACCCCACACCCAGTGACTTCAAATATTTGACCATCACCGGTATGGTCAACCGCCTCAGACAGTATATCCTGGACCATGAGCTTGGCATGTTCAGTATGATAGGGAGCTCCATGGGCTGTCTGGTGGCCCTCCACTATGCGCAACGGTTTGGCGGAGTGAAGAGCCTCCTTCTCCTCGCGCCGCTCCTTTCTTACAGTTCACTGCCCATGAATGGAGAGATGCTCGCGAAATGGGAAAGGGAAGGGGCAACAGAGGTGTTCCATTACGGGTTCAATGAGAGGATTCCCTTGAGATACGATTTTCACCTCGACGGGCTCTGTTACCATGAGCAAATTCCTCCTCCTGTTCCAGTACGCATCATCCACGGAAGGAACGACGAAACCATACCATTGGAACACAGCACGAAATATGCTGCGGAATACCCGGACATGGTGGCAATGAAAGAGGTTGATTCCGATCATACGCTCCTTGACCATCTTGACTTCATCTGGGGACAGGTCGCATTTATTCTGGCATCTACCTAAGATCTAGGAATACATGGCATAAAAAGTTTTTTCTTCGCAGATAATTTCCTGGATCTTTACCTTTTTTGAACCTATCCCTCCCCGGCGCATTGCTTTATATTGAAAATCGTGTCTTGGGGCATGCGTGGAGGGTTAATTTGAGATTCCCTCAGTTACGTGGTAGCATTTAAATGTGATCCATTCATGTTTTTGACGTAATTGCCAAAGGGAGCGACGCATGGCAGATAAACAGAAAGATACTTCTAAGAGGACAACACCGAAGCTCGAAATAGTCCTTAAATGCGACTCTGTAGGGAGCATGGAAGCGGTGGCCCATGCGCTTTCGGAACTGATTCTCCCCGAGGTTTCGGTCACTCCTATTCACCAGGGACTGGGTGCGGTCAGCAAATCTGATGTGTTACTGGCAGAGACAGCAAGCAGACTCATCGTCGGTTTTCAGGTGGATGTGCTGCCAGGAATCGGTAAGGTACTCAAAGAGCACCGCGTTGAACTGCGGCTCTATGAGGTAATTTATTCACTGACCAATGATATCAAGGCCATAGCAGAAGGCATGATCCCTGCTGTGCCACAGGAGCAAATTATCGGCTCTGCCAGGATAATCGCCTTGTTTAAGAGCACGCGAAAAGGGATCATTATAGGATGCAAGATCTTGGACGGTTTTTTGTCCCTCGGTCAAAAGTTCCGGATTATTTCTGCCATTGGCCCCATTTATACGAGTACTATAGAGTCACTTCATGTTGGACAAAATGTTGTACAGAAGGCAACTCCGGGATCAGAAGTGGGGATAAAAATACAGGACTTCAATAAGGCACACATCGGGGACCTTGTGGAAAGCTTCCGTGCCGTTCCCCTGAAGGTCCACCCCTGGGAGCCCCAGGGGCAAATCATTCGAAAGGAATAAGAAAAATAAAGCAAAAGACGGGTTAGGAAATCCGCATAGATAACCCGTTCTTTTTGCCCTGATGCTTATAAAGAAAGAGGTTTTATTTCGATGCGGTTTCCTGAGAAATCTTCCGCAAAATAGACGGTTTTGCCGCCATGCTGTCCCGTAATCACTTTGGTTCCCGCCTGTTTTAGTCTTTCGACAAGCTCCGGGAAATGAAGAATCTGGAGGCAAAAATGGGAAATATTCGGAGATGAGGGGGTAAAGCCGGGGATGAGAAATACCTCGATTTTCAGATTCCCCCTGACGAACACAAGCATTCTTATCTCCTGAAAAAGGCTGAACAACTGACGGGAAAGTTCGGGAGGTACCGAGGATTCCTTTATCTTTTCCAGTCCCAGAAGGTTCTGGTAAAACTCCACAGCCTCATCTTCCTGTTTATTGACGATGCCGATATGGTCTATCAGAAGGTCAGGCAATGTCGGTACCTCTCATATCCTGTAAGGCCTGCAGCTCTGGGCCCTGTCAAGCCCTTCGCAAACCTTGCCGCAATCCTCTGATTTCGGATGGGGAAATTTGTGAAAACACCTTATGCCTGTGCAGACCACAGAGTCCTGGCAGACAACCTCATTTCCTGCCAGTGCCCTTTCTACCCAGACCTCTCCGGTGGTCCGGATTTCGTTTTTGTCCTTGACGATGATCCAGTAGGGTTGTGAGGGATCAGGATAACTGACGTGGTCCGGATCACGGACCACGATGGTCTCGCCGTTCGGTTTTT
>DATKOU010000252.1:0-21136 GCA_035524455.1 Thermodesulfovibrionales bacterium
GACAAGGTCAGCTTTGATACGGAAACGGGCCCGAAAGGTCCCAAGGCAATCAACGTCGTCAAACTGTAATAAGAGGGAGGAAGGCCCCTTCCGGCGGAGGGGGCCTTCTTAATGAGAGGAGAACATGAACAACAGCATGAACAGCAGGAAGAATGCAGCAAGGGTAGAAAGACAGCAGCGGAAGCTCGACGCAGGTTTTATGGTTGCCCAATTCCCGGAGGTTGCAAGCATCGTCATCAGCATGATATACAATCAGAGGGGGATACAGAAATCATTACCCAGGGTCGTCAATTTCTTTCCGAGCAGTTATGCGTTGTTCAGGGTGGACTGCTTGAGCAAGGAATGCGTCGACGGCGGGTTCGATCTCACCCAGGTCATTACCGGAATGGTCAGAAACCGCAAAGAGGCCGCCAAGGGAGATCTCAGTTGCGAGGGCGACGGTCCCTCAGCCGACCACTCGACGATTGTCTACGAAGTTGCCATACAATACGCGTAGAAGCGCTGCTTTTTAATCGGCAATCAATGGGGAGGAGAACCAGGCGTACGTATCGGCATTTCCTCAATGGCTGAAATGTAAGTGTACTTCGGGATTTCACCCAACACGAAAGGAGTGAGCGCAATGACCAAAGGAAAAGTAAAATGGTTCAACGATTCCAAAGGCTTCGGCTTTATTACGAGAGATGACGGTTCCGATGTCTTTGTCCACCATGCTTCGATCCAAAGCAACGGGTTCAAAACTCTTGCCGAAGGCGATATGGTGAGCTTTGAGGTTGAAAGGGGCAAAGGGTCCGAAGGCAATCAACGTCGTCAAACTGTAACCAACCTGAGAAGTCCCTCTGCGGCGCAGTGGCTTCATCTGAAAGGCGAATAATGACATACCGCGAAAAGCGTGATGGAAGGATTGAAAAAATGCAGCAGAAGCATGACGCAGGCCTTATTTCCAAGCGCTTTCCTGAAGTTTCGAGCATAGTCGTTGACATGGAACACCGCAGGAGCGGAATAAGTGCGATCCTTATTTTACGAACTCTCCATTTTTCGTCCGGCAGTGATGCGTATTTCCATGTCGAATGCCTGAATAGAGATTGCAAAGATTGTGCGGAGGGGTTTGATTTGGACCAGGTCGTTGGTGCGATGGTCAGGAGTCATGCATCATCGAGAGAGGGCGAGTTGGATTGTGACGGGAATGGTCTCACTTCCAGGCATGTGAATATCAGCTATAAGGTCACTATACAGTATAATGAAAATTAAAAAAACTTACGAAGTATCCGGCAATGGCAGGATCAGGATTTATCCGTCATTGTATGAGAAAAAAGAGGGGAATAAGTTCGGATGTTTTCTGAGAAAGTTATTGCGGTTCATCCTTCGGTAGCGAGGCCATGTTCTCAAAAGCCCTGCCGCTTTTCCCAGTCTTAGAGAGGCAAAAAGGGTTTGGCTTTCTCCGAATAAAGTCTATCCTCCCGTTTCTCAATTGCCGGCTTTCAGGAAATAAGTCCTGATAACCTATTACAGAAAGAAGGACACATGAGTTTTATTTCGTTCAATCTCCATCCGCAGATCATGGCCGGCGTCAAGGCGCTCGGCTATGACACACCAACCCCTATACAGCGGCAGGCCATCCCGCCCGTCCTCCGGGGACACGATGTTATGGGCCTTGCCCAGACCGGAACAGGCAAAACAGCAGCCTTTGTGCTGCCGATTCTGGAGCGGTTGATGAAGGGACCACGCAGTAGCGTCCGCGCCCTCATCATAGCCCCTACCCGCGAACTGGCAGAGCAGATCCACAAGGCGATCGGCAGTATGGGAAAGCAGACAGGCCTCCGGAGCGCAGCCGTTTACGGAGGCGTAAGCGCGAATCTGCAGATACAAAAGTTGCGCGCCGGGGCCGAGATCGTTGTTGCCTGTCCCGGACGCCTGCTCGATCACATTAATCAGGGCACAATCAAGCTTTCCCGAATGGAAGTGCTTGTGCTGGATGAGGCAGACCGCATGTTCGATATGGGGTTCCTGCCTGATATCCGGAAGATCATCAAACACGTGCCGGTCAAGCGTCAAACGCTGATGTTCTCCGCAACCATGCCCGATGATATCCAGCGGCTGGTCCGCGAAGTCCTTCACGCACCGGTCACGGTGCAGGTCGATTTCTCGGTACCGGCCGATACGGTGGCGCATGCCCTTTATCCTGTGGATCAGCACCTCAAAACCGCGCTTCTTCTCGAACTCCTGCATCATACAGACACCGAGTCGGTCCTTATCTTCACGCGTACCAAACACCGTGCCAAGCGCGTGGGGCAGCAACTGGAAAAGGCCGGCCACCGGGCCGTGTCGCTGCAGGGAAACCTGTCGCAGAACAGGCGACAGGCGGCGCTGGACGGATTCCGTGATGGCTCTTACCGGATCCTTGTTGCAACCGACATCGCGGCCCGTGGCATCGATGTTTCGAGCATATCTCACGTCATCAACTATGACATGCCCGGCACCGCCGATGCATACACGCACCGGATCGGCCGCACCGGCCGCGCCGCAAAGACCGGCGATGCCTTCACGTTCATCGGTTATGAAGACGAGGACATGGTGCGCAGCATCGAACGCGTCCTCGGTGAGAAGGTGGAACGGCGTACTCTTGAGGGCTTCGACTATAAGAAGTCGGCTCCAGCGCGCGATACCGAGTTTGCCCGCCCGCCGCGTAAGCCGCAGCGCGACCAGCAGCAGAGAACGTCTGGCGGACCGCTTAAGACACGACAAGGCGCCAGTCCGTCAGCAGCGGTCCATCGGTCCTTCCGTTCTTCTGTTCCCTCTTCGTCGTGACGTGAAGGAATGCCTGGAGCTTTTGACGGTTCTTCTCTATCGGTGCTTTTCGACCTGATAACCGGTCTGGTAGTTGTTTTGGGTCTCTTCCCATAAGCGGCTCCAATCGTTTAGGAGAGGCCCTTGATTTTTTTGAAGTGAGCAAGTCGCCCAGAGTGTCTCCAGGACATTTCCGGAGGACATAGCCGAGAAAAGCGATTATGGTTGGAATGTGCTTTAGCTCCTGCTCCGCCCCGTGCTCCCAATTCCAGACCGTGTTTTCGGAGACCCCTATCATGACAGCAACTTCGATTTGCAGCAGCCCTAAGTCACGGCGTCTGTTTCTGATGTGGTCTCCCAGGGTCTGGGGTTTCAATGGGTATCCTCTAGGTGGTATAATCGGGCGTGGGATTGCAAGTCTATGTTGGATACTCGAAAAAGGTTACTCGACCCCTGTCCCCGCGGATACCTGAGCGACCCAAAACACCAGTGCACCTGCAGCCCCAGGCAGACCCACCGTTACCGGACAAGGGTTTCGCGTCCTCTCCTGGACAGGGGCGTGTTTTAGGAGGATTATGAAACTGGGTGAGGCGTTGGTGAAGGAGGGCCTTATCACGCGGCAGCAACTGGAACTCGCCCTCCAGAGGCAGGTGCAGTTCGGCGGCAGGATCGGCACCAATCTGGTGGAGCTCCAGATCCTGGGGGAAGAGGAGCTCACCAAGTTCCTGAGCAGCTATTTCAGGATTCCGGCCGTTACCCCTGAGATGATTGCTTCCATTGACGAGGAAGTGATGAAATCCCTCGAAAAGGAGATTATCGAAAAATACAAGATCCTCCCCTTCAGGAAAGAGCGGAACAGGCTCCATACTGCCATGCTCAATCCCAACAATCTGCAGGAGATCGATGAGCTGAGATTCGTGACTGGGTTTGACATCATCCCCTATGTGATTGCAGAACTGAGGCTCCTCTATTCCCTCGAAAAGCTTTTTGGGATAAAGCGGGAGCTGAGGTATATCAGCCTGACGGACCGGTTCAATCCCGAGGCCAAGGTGGAGGAGGAGTCCATCGACAAGGTGAAGGTTACGTTCACAGAGGTGAAGGAGACCGAAGAGATCGCAGGCATACTGATACAGGCAGCGTATAAGATCGCGTCCAGGGTCGCGGTCTTTATCATGAAAGGGGGAAAGATCGTCGGCTGGAAGGGAAGGGGGATCAATGTGGATGGCTTTGCGGTCAACGAAAAGGAGTCAAGGGAGGAAGGGCTCTCGCTATTTTCTGATGTGCTGAGGCGAAAGGCTTACTACAGGGGTCCGGTGCTGAATATCAAGGGCAACGAACCCCTGATAAAAATACTTTCCGGAACCCCTCAGGATGCGCTCCTCATACCCATTGAGATCAGGGACAAGGTAATCGCCCTTCTTTATATCGACAACGGCACCACCTCTGTGCTCAATGCCAATGTGGGGTATCTCTCAAAGCTCGCCACCATGGCGGGAATCGCCTTCGAAATCATTATTCTGAAAAAGAGGATCCTGGAGCAGTAGCTCGTTCAGCGGGGGCGTATACCGGCCTTGAGGCTATCCAGTACCTCCACGACCTTTTTCACACGTGCTTCTCTATCGGTGATGTCCCGGGGGAGGTAGAGAAGGGTGCCCTTAATCCGGTCATCATTGCAGAGACCGAGGATGAGGAAGTTCAGGTGTTCAAGATACCCCTCATTAAGCGCTGCCTTTCCTGTTTCGTACACAAGGGGAATTCCCGGTTGCACCAGGACCAGTAGCTTAGAAAATGCGTTGGTGACCCTGATACAACGGCCGAGATATCCCTCCAGTTCCCCAAAATCAACCTCGGTGGATCCCTGAATATCTGCGAGGGTGTACGCAGCCATATCAAGGGGGGTCCTGTCGGTAATAAACTGCCCATGGCTGCTGTTCCAGGCTTTTTCCGCAGCATCCAGTATCTTATGCTGAATCCAGAGCCTCTTGCTGAACTCCATGGGTTTGGAGGGGTCCAGGCCGTGCTCCTTGAAGACCTCAGATGTGCTGGTCTTGACAAAGGGGATCCCGGTTCTTTGGGAGATATCCTCAGCCAAAGTGGTCTTGCCGGTCCTGTGGCTTCCGCATAATCCTATGGTCATGGCTATTGCGGGTAGTGTAATGGTTATTTTCGAAAAAGGGAAGATTAGGGGCTTACTACCCGGTCTTATGATATCTAACCCACATAATTCATCCGCTTCTCACTTACTGAGAGAGACGTCTGTCTCTCCGTAAGTGAATAGCCCTTTGTAGCGAACGGTTTCCTAGTGAACCTAAGATCAGTCTGTTCCGAGATATTTCCTGAACAGGCATCTAACCCGGACTCTCACGTTCGAGCCGAACACCCCAATCAGTAAGTATGAATAATTTGGGCTAAGAGGACTTCCCTTCAGCCTTTTTCTGGGCGTGGGGTCCCTGGTGTTCAAAGAGGGTTTTCACTTCGTCCATGAGGTCATTAAGGTCCCTGAACTGCCTGTACACAGAGGCGAACCTCACATACGCGACCTTGTCCGTCTCCTTGAGGGAAGACATCACTTCCTCTCCGATCCATGCGCTGGGTATTTCCTTAACGCCCAGTCCGGTGAGCTTTTTCTCTATGGAATCGGCGACGCGGTCCAGGACATCGATGCTTATGGGTCTTTTCTCACATGCCTTTTTCAGGCCATGGAGTATTTTGGCCCTATCAAAGGTCTCCCGCCTGCCGTCTTTTTTTACCACCATGGGAATGATATCCTCCACACGCTCATAGGAGGTGAACCTCTTCCCGCACTTCAGGCACTCTCGTCTCCTGCGTATGGATTCTCCTTCCTTGCTCGTGCGGGAATCCATGACCCTGTCTTCCAGGTTGCCGCAGAAAGGACACTTCATCAGTAAATGGGAAAACGCGTACAGAGGGTTTTCCCACGCTGGCTGAGGAGACTCATGGCATCCTGGTTGTTGTTGTCTCTGAGCACATGAGAAATGATGTCCGCGATTTCGGTCATCTCCGATTCAGCCATTCCCCTCGTGGTGACACAGGGAGTCCCGAGGCGTATGCCGCTGGTGACCGCAGGGGGCCTCGAATCATAAGGGATGGCATTCTTGTTTACAGTGATCCCTGTCCTGTCAAGGGCCTCTTCAGCCTCTTTCCCTGTAATATTTTCTCCGGTGAGATCAACCAGCATGAGATGGTTATCGGTTCCGCCCGAAAAGATCTTAAATCCCCTTGCAGACAGCCCCTGCGCAAGCTTTTGTGCGTTTCGGACCACCTGCTGCTGGTAGGTCCTGAATTCTTTGCTCAGGGCCTCCTTTAATGCCACCGCCTTTGCGGCGATCACATGGACCAGGGGTCCGCCCTGTATGCCGGGAAATATCATCTTGTCGATGGCCTTGGCGTGTGCGGATTTGCACATAATCATGCCGCCCCTTGGACCCCTGAGTGTTTTGTGCGTGGTGGTGGTGACGAAATCCGCGTAGGGGATGGGCGAAGGATGCAGCCCTGCAGCAATAAGCCCCGCGATATGGGCGATATCCGCCATAAAAAAAGCCCCGACCTCTTTTGAGATATCAGAGAATGCCTGGAAGTCCAGTATCCTCGAATATGCACTGGCACCGGCGATGATCATCCTGGGCTTATGTTCCCGCGCGATTCTCCTCAGTTCATTATAATCGATATACCCAGTTTTACTGTCAACGCCATACGTGACGCTCCTGAAGAGATGTCCCGAGAAGTTCACCGAAGCGCCGTGGGAAAGGTGACCGCCGTGGCTGAGGCTCATGCCCAGGATAGTGTCCCCGGGTTTCAGAAACGCCAGATAGACCGCCATATTTGCCTGGGACCCCGAATGGGGCTGCACATTCACATGTTCGGCGCCAAAGAGCTCCTGCGCCCGAGTGATGGCGAGGGTCTCTACCTCGTCCGCGTATTCACATCCGCCATAATATCTCCTGCCGGGGTATCCTTCAGCGTACTTGTTAGTGAAGATTGAGCCCTGTGCCTCCAGGACCGCCTGACTGGCGTAGTTCTCGGAAGCGATGAGGACAATCTTTTCTCTCTCCCTGCTCTTCTCTTTCTCTAGGGCTTGGTAAACGTCAGGGTCAACACGTCTGAGCTGTTCCAGTTCTATATCACGCACTACCATGTATCCGTCCCTCTATCTGCACGATCTTATCCAGTCTCTTTGTATGCCGCCCTGCCTCAAAGGCAGTCGAAAACCATACCCGCACAATCTCCTTTGCAAGGTCTTTCCCCACAATCCTTCCCCCGATCACCAGGATATTTGCATCGTTGTGCAACCTGCTCATCTTTGCGGTGAAAAGATCATTGCAGAGTGAGGCCCGTATCCCGGGGAACTTGTTCGCTACAATGGACATCCCTATGCCGGTACCGCAGATGAGGATACCCCTCTCGATTCTCCCCCTGCTCACCTCCCGGGACACCATTTCCCCAAAGTCAGGGTAGTCCACTGAGTGGGGACCACCGGTTCCGTAGTCAACGCATTCCACGCCCATTTCTTTGAGCAGGGAAATGATCTCCTGCTTAAGCTCAAAACCGGCATGGTCAGATCCAATTCCAATTTTCATCGCAGCCCTGAGTTCTTATCTTATCCGAGAGGTTTTCTCTAAGTCAAGAAAAGCAGGGGGAAGAGGCTTTATTCCAGTATTGTTACGGCTTATGGTATTCTTAAAGTATGGATTTCTGCCGTTTTGAAAGGCCCAGCAGATATATAAACCGGGAGTTGAACGCGCTTTACAAAAGCGCGGAGGTGAAGGTTGCCCTGGCATTTCCTGATATCTATGATGTGGGCATGTCCCATCTCGGTCTGAAGATACTCTACCAGGTAATCAACGACATCCCCTATGCCTCTGCAGAGAGGGTCTTCGCCCCATGGCTTGATATGGAGGCAGAGATGAAGGCAAGGGGAATCCCCCTTGCCTCGCTCGAGACCAGGAGGCAATTGAAGGATTTTGATATCGTGGGAATGAGCCTCCAGTACGAACTCTCTTATACCACGGTACTGAATATGCTCTCATTGGCAAAGATCCCTTTGAGGGCTGAAGCCAGGGAAGGCAGGGATCCCCTGATCATCGCCGGGGGTCCCTGCACCATTAACCCCATGCCCATGTCACCCTTTATGGATGCCTTTCTCGTCGGAGACGGGGAAGATGCGGTAAAAGATATTGTGGAGACGTATTATCTTTGGAAGAGGGAAGGGGATGGGAAGAAAGAGTCCCTTTTCCTTGGCTTATCACGAATCCCGGGGCTGTATGTTCCCTCCATCCACGGGAACAAGGGTGGATTCCGGGTTGCACGGCGGTACAAGGAATGCCTGGATGATGCACCGTATCCTGTTTCTCCAGTGGTTCCTTATGCCCCCATAGTGCATGACAGGATAACCATCGAGGTATCGAGGGGCTGTACCATGGGCTGCAGGTTCTGCCAGGCAGGGATGATCTACAGGCCTTTGAGGGAGAGGAGCCCTGAAACGGTACTCCGGATTGCTGAGGATTCCCTGAAGAATACAGGATACGAGGAGATATCCCTCACCTCGCTCAGCGCGGGTGACTATAGTGCCCTTCTGCCTCTGGTGAGAAAGATGAACAGGAAGTTCTCCCAGAAGGTGGTCTCTCTCTCGCTGCCTTCGCTGCGTGTAGCTGCGGTGAACCGGGAGGTCCTGCGTGAGATAAAAATGGTGAGGAAAACCGGATTCACCATGGCGCCTGAGGTTGCCACCGAGAGGCTCAGGACAGTCATCAATAAGGACTTCGGGGAGGAGGATTATGAAAGGGCGTTGCATGCCCTTTTTGCCGAGGGGTGGGAGAATCTTAAACTCTATTTTATGATCGGCCTGCCTACTGAAAGGGATGAGGATATTGAGGCAATCCCCGAAATGGCATTGAAGGCCATAAGAATTGCAAAGAGGTATTCCCGCAGATATGTCAACCTGAACGTGGGGATATCACCCTTTGTGCCGAAACCCCATACACCCATGCAGTGGGAAGGGCAGGAGGCGATGGAGAAGATAAAGACAAAGATGAATTACCTGCGCCAGAGGCTCCCGAAGAAGGGGATGAACATGAAGGGCCATAACCCTGACATGAGTCTCCTCGAGGCTCTTTTCTCGAGGGGGGATGACGGATTGTCCGATCTGATAGAAAAGGCATGGTCCCTGGGCTGCAGGCTTGATGCATGGACAGAGGCATTTGATTTTACAAAATGGCTTGATGCCGCAGAATATACGGGGATCAATGTCCATGCTCACGCGGAAAGGAACTATGGTGAAAACGATGTCCTTCCTTGGGACGGGATAGAGAGCGGGGTCAGGAAAGGGTTTCTCTGGGAGGAGTTGCAGAAGGCCCTCTCCTGTGAGATGACGGCCGACTGCAGGAAGGTGTGCCATGCCTGCGGACTGGGGTGCGCCGATACATTCAATGCCCCTTCACCTGGGGCAGGAGCCCCAATCCACGCCATCGAGCTTCTGCCGGAGCTTGGAAAAGAATTGCCCCCTGCAATGCGGAATCGACCGCTTGTCCCTGGTAAAATCAGGGTCCGGGTCCGGTTTTCGAAGACGGGGGATTTACGCTACCTTTCCCACAGGGAACTGATGACCGCCATTATTCGTGCGATGAGAAGGGCGGATATCCCGGTTGCGTATTCTCAGGGTTTTCACCCTTCGCCCAGGGTATCCTTTGGCCCGCCCCTCAATGTGGGTATGAGCGGAAAGAGGGAGTACTTTGATATGGAGCTGAGGCCGGGCCTTGGGATTAATGATATGAAGGAAACCCTTAACCGCCTGCTCCCTGAAGGACTGAGCATTCACGATATGGGACTTATACCAGAGGGGGAGCCTTCCCTCCAGAGCTTCATATCGAGGTATGAATATGAGATAATATGCCCTGATACGAAGCCAATGGAGGATTTTATTGCGAAGGGGTCCTTTGTGGTCCGGAGGGAAAAGACGGACAGAGGCAATACTGATGCCGTAGATTTGAGGGAGATGGTGGAAGAGGCGGTCATTATTGATACCAAAACCATGAGAGTTGTGGTTAGGGACAGAGGAGACAAAAGGGTGAGGCTGAACGAACTCACTGCCGCGATTTTTCAGTTGAGTTCCGGAAAGCTTGATATTACAAGGCTCCGTCTTTTTGGTTGGCGTGATGGATGGGTCGAACCCTTGCCCCCCTTGCATGAGGGAGCATCCGGGAAAATGGAGATGGAACAACCTGTCTCAGAATTCCGGTAATCCCTGGTGTATTGACAGGGAGCCTGTGTCTTCAGGGTCCCATATACCGGGATTTTCATTCTCTTATTGGTTACGAAAATATATCACTCTATAGAGGGAGAAGAAGAATGCCCAGCGAGATACTTATTAATGTGACCCGTGAGGAGAGAAGGGTGGGGCTGCTGGAAGGAGGCCAGGTCAGTGAGTTTTATGTGGAAAGGAAGAGGGATGCGAGCCTTGTGGGAAATATCTATAAAGGAAAAGTAGTGAAGATACTCCCGGGAATGCAATCCGCCTTTATCGACATAGGCCTGGAAAAGGCAGCATTCCTCTATGTTGCGGACATCATAAGCGATATGGAGGACTATGCGCCCTTTCTCGAGGAGGAGGATAAGAGCAATTCCATAGAGCTCGTTTCCAGGAGGGCACGGCAGGACCTTCCCATCGAGGAGCTTATCCAGGACGGTCAGGAATTGCTGGTGCAGGTCTCCAAGGACCCGATGGGGAGCAAAGGGGCACGGGTGACGTCCTATGTAACCCTTCCAGGACGCTATCTCGTGCTCATGCCGAACCTTGAGCATATCGGCATCTCCAGGCGAATATCTGATGAGGAGGAGCGGGCAAGGTTGCGGGGAATTGTCGAAACCATCAAGCCGAAAGGGTATGGGCTTATCATAAGAACCGCCAGCGAGGGGTGTACCGAAGAGGAGCTCAAGAAAGACCTTGAGTTTTTGTTCTTACTGTGGGAGAACATCCAGAAAAAGAAGGACAGGGTAGTGGCTCCGTGCCTCCTTTACAGCGATCTTGACCTCGCATTCAGAAGCGTTCGTGACCTTATGAGCCATGATGTGGAGAGGCTGGTGATAGATGACGAGGGGGAATACGAAAGGATCAAGGATTTTGTGAAGAGCTATTTCCCGAAGCTCCTTTCCAAGATAGAGATCTATACCGACAGGGAACCCATCTTTGAAGCCTTTGGGGTGGAGTTGGACATATCCAGGGCGCTGGGAAGAAAGGTGTGGCTCAAGTCCGGCGGCTATATTGTGATCGACCAGACAGAGGCCATGACCGTGATTGATGTGAACACTGGAAAGTTTGTGGGCAAAGAGGACCTGGAGGATACCATTCTCAAGACGAATCTGGAGGCGGTGAAAGAGATCGCGTATCAGATCAGACTGAGAAACCTGGGAGGGATCATCATCATAGACTTCATAGATATGGAAAAGATGGAGAACAGGGAAAAGGTCTTCAGTGCATTTCTGGAGGCGATGAAAAGAGATAGGGCAAAGAACACCATACTCCATATTTCGGAGCTGGGGCTCATCCAGATGACGAGAAAAAGGGTGAGGGAGAGCCTGGGACGGATACTGTGCGAGCCATGTTCCTATTGTGAAGGAAAAGGGTTCGTAAAATCCCCCAGAAGCCTCTGCTATGAGATCTTCAGGAAGGTTACCAAACTGGCGAGGCATGGGGGGGAGAAGATCATTGTGACCGCGCATCCCCAAGTGGCAGAACTCCTCTCGGACGAGGAGAGGACGGGGCTGGAAGACATTGAAAACAGGTACGGGGTGAAGGTTATCGTGAAGGAGGATGCCAAACTCCACCAGGAAAACTATGAGGTGGTGGAACTATAGAACCGGCACTCGGCAGCAATGACTCCATGGCAACGGCACTGAATCGCCTCATTACTATTCTCAGAGAGATGGAGAGCGCTGTCATTGCCTATTCCGGAGGTGTGGACAGCACCTTTCTTCTTAAGGCTGCGGCATTGTCCGGCATACGATTGATGGCAGTGACCGGCGCCTCTCCCACTATGCCCCGGCAGGATTTCGTGGATGCAGAGGAGATGGCCAAAACCCTGGGAATCCCGCACACCATCATCGAAACTTCGGAACTGGAGAAGGAGGCTTTCCGGATGAATCCTCCTGACCGGTGCTTCCATTGCAAGAGTGAACTCTTCGCAAAGCTGAGATGTATTGCAGAATCCGAGGGGTACCGGCATGTCCTTGATGGAAGCAATCTGGATGACCTTGACGACTGGAGACCCGGCAGGAGGGCAGCCCTGGCCCACGGGGTGAGGAGCCCTCTCATCGAGGCAGGATTTAAAAAACAGGACATACGAGACCTCTCCCTTGAACTGAATCTTCCCACATGGGACAAACCTTCTTCCCCATGCCTTTCGTCGAGATTTCCCTATGGGGAACCTATCACCGCAGAGGCGCTCGCAAGGGTGGAGTCAGCAGAGAATGTCCTGAGGTCCTTTGGTTTCAGAGAATTCAGGGTGAGACACCATGGAGAGACTGCGCGGATAGAGATCCTGGAGCCTGATATTCCCAGATTCCTTGACCCCAATATACGCATTCCTGTGACAAGGCACCTCAGGGCACTCGGATACAGATTTGTTACCTTGGATCTTGAGGGCTTCAGAAGCGGAAGATTGAACGAAGCGGTCTCCGGTTCCTAATCTTTTCAGCATTAACCCCTTCTCACTCATACCATCCCTAATGCCTCTTTTGTCATTCTCTCAGCCGTCTCGAAGACAGACTTCTTGCCCTGCTCTGTCCTTGACTCTATGTAGAACCTCACCTTCGGCTCTGTACCGGAAGGCCTTATCATGAGCCATGAGCCGTCATCGAACACGAGCTTCGTGCCATCTACGGTAATGACGTCCTTCACAGTCCTCCGGATTCCTCCAATAGTAAGAGACGTTCCCTTCCTGTACTGTTCCTGTATCGCAGAGAGCCTCTGCACCAGAGGTTCCCCCACCAGAGAGCGGTCAACCGCGATGCCGGAACGGTCTGGGTAATAGTGTCCAAATTCATCCATAATGTCATCGAGATATTCGCTCAGGTTCTTGCCGGTGACCGCCATCATCTCAATGGCGAGAAGGAGTCCGAAGAGGGCATCTTTTTCGAGCGTGTGGTTAAATCCTGATATGCCGTCAGATTCTTCAAAGGCAACAACCGCCTTTTCTCTGGATGTCCTGAGAAGATAAGGCCTGAAGTTCTTGAACCCAACCTTTGTTTCCTTTACCGCCACTCCCAGTTTTTCCGCGATGGCATTCACAAAGTTGGATGTCCCCACCGACTTTGCCACCACCCCTGGAATATTCTTATACGTGTGGAGGAAATGGAACGCCATTGCCCCGAAATAGTTCATGGGTACCTGCATGGCACCGTCGGTGTACCGTATACGGTCACCGTCCGGGTCCATGATCGCGCCAAGTTTGAATCTGGCCCTGCTCTCCCCCAGGGCCTTTTCGACCCCTGCCATGTTCTTTTCCGAAGGCTCTGGCGCAATGCCGCCAAAGAGGAAATCATCCTCTGTCCTGAGATATTTGACCCTCTCGCTATTTCCCAGTATAGTCTGCATCCGTCCCCTTGTTGCGCCATGCACATTATCGATACAGATGAAGCAATCCCCTTCTGTGACGAATGCATGGATCTTTTCAAGATCAACGGTTTTTCTTTCCTTTATATAATCGATGTAGAGTGAAGTGAGGTCGATCTTATCTGTCTTAAGGGGCAGGATTGAGGGAAGCACAATGCGCTGGTCCATCATCTTGTTGGCAATCTCCTCGATCTCTGTGGTGATTTCTGACCCCGCAGGACCCCCGTCTGAGGGGTTAAACTTGAACCCTGCGTAGTTTGCAGGGTTGTGGGAAGGGGTGAGGTTAATGGAACACGCCGCATGGAGCGTCTCAATGGCTGCAGAGAATTCCGGGGTGGTGGCTTCTCCTCCGTACCATGTCCGGATTCCCTCCTTCTGGAGAATGCCTATCACCTCCCTGGCAAAATCAGGACCGAGGAATCTGTTGTCATGGCCCACGATAATGCCGCGTCTCTTAATCTCCTCAAAATCCGACACCCCCATGGACTTCATCACCGGGGTAGCGGATTCTTTGAACATCCTCACAATGGCCGAAGTTACCACGCGCACATTGTTGAACGTGTAGTCAGTTCCTATCTCCCCCCGCCAGCCCGATGTGCCGAACACGATCGTTGAGGGAGAGGTATTGTCCAGTGCAAATTTTTCTATAAAAGAAAGAAGTCCCCTGTTTCTCGAAACATCAGAAAGGATCTCCTTCCAGCAGGAAGAAGCATTCTCGTACCCCTGAACCATATTCCCCTCCATCCATTGCAGCTCAGGAAATTATACCAGCTTCCCTTTGGCAGCTGCCATACCTATCTTCCCCTGATGAATATTCACCAGGAGGTATAGTATCCCCTTGCACTACTTAAAAAAAAGGAACAATCAGGTATTATTAATTATAATGGAATGCCGCATAGTGCGGAATACCGGATAACCCGGGAAGAAGACGTATAGCAAATGAAAAGACTTGCCGTCACAATAGGAGACCCTGGGGGGATAGGGCCTGAAGTTGTCCTGAAGGCCCTGTCATCAGTGGCAGATGAATGTCTGCCCATTATCATGGGCGATCTGTCCGTGATAGAGGAGGCGGTTAGGGCTTTTGGAATCACCCAATTCATAAAGACTATCAGTGATGCCGAGGATGCGTCGCCCTCTCCTGAAATTCTCTGGTGCATGGACATGAAGTCACTGAAGAGTTATGCCAGGGGGAAGCCTGCTGCTGAAAACGGGAAGGCCTGCGTGGATTACATAAGGAAGGCGGTCTGGCTTGCCATGGAGAGAAAGGTGGACGGTATTGTCACCGCGCCCGTATCAAAGGAGGCATTAAAACTCGCCGGCTTTCCATGGCCCGGCCATACCGAGATGCTCGCGGAGTTCACCGGGACAAAGGAGTATGCGATGATGCTTGTGGGAGGACCTCTCAAGGTGATTCTGGTGACGATCCATACTGCATTAAAAGATGTTCCCGCTCTTGTAACAAAAGAAAGGGTCCTGGGGACTATTCTCCTTGCAAGGAAGGCGTGCGCCATGCTCGGAATTAAAGAGCCAAAGATTGCTGTGGCGGGATTGAATCCCCATGCAGGAGAGTCGGGGGTATTGGGGAACGAAGAAATAAAGGAGATTGTCCCTGCCATTATGCGGGCAAAAGAGCAAGGCATTGCAGTTCAAGGCCCCTATGCTCCTGATGTCGTCTTTCATAAGGCATATAAGGGGGATGTGGACATCGTGGTCTGTATGTATCACGATCAGGGGTTGATCCCCCTGAAGATGATAGCTTTTGAAAAAGGGGTGAATGTGACCGTGGGACTCCCCATCATCCGGACATCCCCTGATCACGGGACTGCATATGACATTGCATGGAAAGGGATTGCGGATCCATCCAGCATGAGAGAGGCCATGAGGCTGGCCCTGAGACTCACAGTATGATGCGGTATGCGGGTTGTGGGAAAAGACCGGGTATCGTGAGAGAAGGAGGGACCTATGTTGTTTGAACCTTTTTCCTTTAGTGGCCTTAATTTTAAGAACCGCCTTGTCCGTTCTGCCACATTTGAAAAAAGAGCGGATGAGGATGGTTTTGTGACCGAATTTCTTGTGGAACTCTACGAAGAGCTCACCATGGGGGGAATCGGGCTCATGATCACCGGGAACGCCCTGGTCCATCCCTCG
The DNA here is from genome assembly GCA_035524455.1 of Thermodesulfovibrionales bacterium. Lineage (GTDB taxonomy): Bacteria > Nitrospirota > Thermodesulfovibrionia > Thermodesulfovibrionales > UBA9159 > DASPUA01. Next base: position 15,560 of record DATKOU010000252.1, read on the forward strand.
GGAAGATCCGTCCCCCAGATGCTCTGCATTCATAGCGATATCTACATCCACGAGCTCAGGAAACTTACCACCGCAGTTCGTGGATTGGGCGGTCTGATTGCTCTCCAACTTGTGCACGGAGGCAGGCAGAGTTTCCCCATATTATTGGGAGGCCATGATCCCATCGCCCCCTCGGCAGTATACGACACTTCCACAAAGATCATGCCACGGGCAATGACTGACACAGAGATATGGGAGATGATCGATGCCTTTGCTGATGCGGCAAGAAGGGGAAGGATTGCCGGCTTTGATGCAGTGCAGATTCATGGTGCCCACGGTTATCTTGTGAGCGAATTTCTTTCTCCCCATACAAACAGACGTGATGACTACTGGGGAGGGGATGAAGAGCGGAGATTCCACTTCCTGGAAGAGGTCTATAAGGCGATGAGAAAGGAGGTGGGTGAGGATTATCCCCTAATGATAAAAATGAATGCGGATGATCTTATTGAAGGTGGATTGAAGGTTGAGGAAGCGGCGAGGGCGGCCATGCGACTGGAAGAACTTGGTATTGACGCCATTGAGGTGAGCGGCGGGATGTATGAATCGGATGAGAGGACGGCAAAGCCGGATATTACGAGCCCAGATGACGAGGCGTATTTCAGGGATGCCGGCAAGGTATTCAAGGAAAGGCTGTCTGTACCGGTAATCCTTGTAGGTGGCATGAGGTCGAGGTCTGTGATGGAGGATGTGATCGAGAAGGGAGAGGCTGACCTCATCTCCCTTGCGAGGCCTCTGATAAGGGAACCTGACCTCCCCAATAAATTGAAGGAAGGGAAGGCAAAGGCTGACTGTATCTCGTGCAATGGGTGCATGGAATTCGAGAGGTTCGATGTGGTGAAGTGCGTGCAGCTCCACTGATTCTGGTCACACCGTTCCAATTTTCAGCATTATTATGGTGTAGGGAATACTTATGACTCAACCATTCTGACCGTATCAGGCCGGGTTTCAGCTTTTTCCTGCAACTCTTCTGAATGACGACATGATATGCTGATGTGTGTCTTTCAGAATTTTAAGATGGTGCAAGAATTATTATCGACAATCGATAATGGGGACGTATTATGCATCCGATTAAGCCCAAAAACTGCTCAGTTTATGAAGAATGTGCTTCTATGCGTTTACCGCTATCACAATTAATTAATACTGTAACGAGAGGCATTAAAAAAAGTTGCTCCCATAAAAGGTGTCTTCCCAGCCTAAGTCTCTTCAGCCTACAGTCTCTTCAGCCTATGGTTGACTGAATCATTGTCCTTCGCTATTATTATGACCAAGAGGAAAAAGACCTGACGGGAACTATCAATGCGCTCATTCAAGGAAATCAAGCACGATTACCGCTTCACGGAAGACGATCAAAAGCGCCTCGTGGCGCTTCAGCCTCTTATGGCAGAGCATACCGAGGAGATCATAAGCACGCTCAACCTCTGGTTCATGGGCACCAAAGGCGCCTTGACCTTCTTCACGTCCGAGACGCTTAAAAGCCATGTCTTCAAGACCCAGAAGGCGTGGTTTGAGGAGCTCTTTTCCGGGACTTATGAAAACCGGTTTTACGAGCAACTCATGAAGATAGGAGCGGCCCATGTGCGCCGAAATGTCGACGTCCACTACCTGCAACGCGCAGCCAACATCATCAAGAACACATGCACCGGGATTCTCTCCAGGGGAGAACAGCCAGTGGCGGAGATCGCAAGCAATATCATCAGTGTCGGAAAGATCATCGACATCAGCATGAACGTGATCGTGAGCGCATATATAGAGGAGGAGATACGCCTCTACTCCCCCGTCTATAAAGTGAAAAGCGCTCTTCTCACCTTTTCTGAACGCTTTTCCCAAGCCACTAATATCATGCTGGTATTTGCGCTCATCGGTCTGACTTTCGGCGTCGGCTGGCTTTTTCTCCGGGACGTGCTCAATATCTTCTCCGGTGATATTGAGCATGGCATTATTTCTTCCCTTGGGTCCATGCTCCTCCTCTGGCTTATGATAGAACTCATGAATACCGAGATCTCGCATCTGAAGGGTGGCAAATTCCATATAAGCATTTTCGTCGGTGTTGCGCTTGTGACGATGATCCGGGAGACGATGATCGCCACCCTCCGCCATGAAAAACCGGAGTCTGTGTATTACCTAATAGCTGCTATCCTCGTGGTCGGCTTCGTATACTGGATCGTCGCCAAGACCGAAGATCGCCACAAATGACCATTTGACTTCAGTAAGCCTTGCGGCCAACACGACTTTCCCCCATGACTCTTGTATCGGCTGGTGAACGTTGCGTTACCCCACACTTCCTCAATAAATCCGTATTAGGTTCAATTCGAACACCCGTCATTTTGTTAGTATAAACGCATGTCCTCGACCCTTCCGGACATTGTCCGTCTAATGGCAACTACCCCCTCTCGGTCTTACTAGCTCCCCTTATGCGCGACGATGGTCCCGGCCTCAATCCTGGGCGGGTTCGGAAGGACTGAACTCAGATTCTCTTTCACCCAAACTCTCGCTTGCTCGTTTGCATGTATAGCATCCGCAAGAGTTTTGAAAACCGTAATGGATATCATCGCACCGTCTCTCAGGTCTATCCAGTAATATTCAACGAACCCGGGCAGCGAGGAGATAAACGGCACGAACTTCTCATCTACCTGTTTTGCGGCATTTGCTGGATCAGGAACTCCTTCATATCGCCGCACCGTCGCATACATCTTACGTTTCATTACGTCCTCCTTCTGAAGCTTTTTTGAGCTTGAGTTGTATGATGTCAAAATCAAGCAGCTATTTCTATACATTTCTTGCTTTTTTTTGTGCATTTTTTGCAGGTCTTGCAGGATATGGTAGAGAAAACCTCAACGAGAAACGTACTGAACTACTGTTCTCTTAATGAGCGGGGGAAGGGGTTCTCAGCGGGGTTTTTTCAGAAATGCGGTGAGCACGATTGCAATTGCTGCCAAGGCTGCTGCCATGGAAAAGCTTCCCGAAAAGCTCCCTGTCCTTTCCGCAAGAATTCCTGCCATTGCAGGGCCGATGATCTGGCCGAAACCGAAGATAAAGGTGACAAACCCGAATGCCTGTCCTGCCTTGTGTGCGCCCACATAATCGCCCACTGCCGCAGCCATGATCGAAGGGATGCTCCACGCAACAATTCCATACAACCCGATGGAAAGGTAAAGGAATGCACCGGGGAGTTTTGTCGCCACAAGTATGTAAGCGAGCATCTGGAGGAAAAAGACGATGATCAGACCAGCCTTCCGTCCCAACTTATCTGAAAGCGTGCCGAACACGGGGCCTGAGAAGAGACTCAGAAATCCCACCCATGACCAGAAATTGCCTGCCACGGCCTCGGAAAAGCCCCTTTCCTGCACCAGGGTGGTCACGATAAAGGTGGCGTAAATAACATAGGCGAAGCCGAAGAGAAAGTAGATGATCCCCAAATGGTAAAGTACGCCTCTTTTATAGATATTCATCTTCATTTTGTCGATGATCTGTGAATAAAAGGGAGCGGTGTCATCAATGCCGATGGGCCTGAGCCCCTTCTCTTCGGGAGTATTCCGGATGAAAATAAGGCCTATAAAAGCGATGACCAGTACTATTGATCCTAACGTGAGCCAGCTTATCCTCCACCCCTCAAGACCTGCGAGGGAATTGATGAAGGGGATGAGCTTTCCCGAAATAATAATGGCAAAGCCGCTTCCGATGACGATGAATCCCGCTGCCTTTCCCCTTATGGTACTCGCGAACCAGTGGGAGACCAGGCTCATCACAGGGACATTGGCAGCTCCGCTCCCGATACCAGTCAGGAAGTAGAGCACGAGCACATACCTGAAACTCCTTGCCTGGCTCACCAGTATCATGGAGATTCCGACAAGGAGCAGAGCAATGAAGATGAGCTTTCTTGAGCGGATGCGTATTGCCCAAAAGCCGCTTATCAGCACAGAGGTAAGATAGCCGAAAAAATTTGCGGTGCTGATGAACCCCATCTGTGAATAGGTGAGGTTCAGGGTCGAGGTCATGGAGGGTAGGAGCATACCCAGGGCAAACCTGCCAAAGCCGAGACATGCAAAGATGCAGAGTGTGCCGGTAAAGACAATGACCCACCCGTAATGGAAAGGGATCTTTGAGGTCGAGGTTTCCACATAGGAATATACCATTGTTTTTGAAAAATGCGAAAGAGAAGGGCGAAATATAAAAAAAGCTTGACAAAGAACTATTCGCCCTGTTATTGTTGATATTAGTAATCAATATTAAAAGAGCAATTGATGATTATTGATGAGGCAAGAGATACCTTTCGGGACTATGTAAGGAAGAAGGGATTGCGCAATACCCGGCAGAGGGATGAGATCTTGAGGGCATTCCTTTCTGAGGGCAAGCATATTACCATTGATGATCTTTATGCAATTGTTAAGAAGGAGAATCCCGAGATCGGGTACGCTACGGTACATCGGAACCTGAAATTGATGTGCGAGTGCGGTCTGGCCGACGAGATAAAGGTCGGCAACAAAAAGACACGATATGAGCAAAAACTTGGACATGCGCATCATGACCATCTCATCTGCCTGAAATGCGGGAAATTTATCGAGGTCAAAGATGAAAAGATCGAACGGCTTCAGGATAAACTTGCCGAAGGGAAAGGGTTTATTCCCATGAGGCATAAGTTAGAGATATACGGTGTATGCAAAAAGTGCAAATAACATTTTTTTGGCCTATTAATGATAATGATTATCATTATCATTAACTCATAGCAACAGAGGACATGCAGAGATAGATTCTAGACAGTACAGAACGTAGGAAACTAAGGGTGTTTAAAAGGTTATTTTTGTCAGCAGTAATAGTGCTAGGTACGGCAGGGGCAGCCTTTGCTGCCATTCCCCTTATAACCGATGATACGGGCACTCAGGGGAGAGGGAATTTTCAGCTTGAGCTCTTTGGGGAATACGGACATGATCGCGAAGGAATAATCACGACAAAGACGAGCGACGTCTCTGCAACACTGACCTATGGACTCATTGAGACCGTTGACATTGTTTTAGGTATCCCCTACCAGGCGTGGAGTTCCGATAATTCTGAGTCTTTGGTAAAAGGGAACGGCATCGCTGATCTGTCGCTCGAGGCCAAGTGGAGGTTTTACGAAAAAGAGGGGCTAAGCCTTGCACTCAAACCCGGCTTCACAATCCCTACAGGGGATACCGAAAAGGGGCTCGGTGCAGGGAGGCCTACCTATCACCTCCTTTTCATTGCCACAAAGCAAATGAAACCATGGGAATTTGATATGAACGTTGGCTACCTCTATAACGAAAACACGGCCAGCGAGCGAAAGAACATATGGTCTGCCTCTCTGGATGCACAGGTTGAGGTTGTCAAGGACCTCAAGCTTGCATTGGATGTCGGCCTCGCGACAAACCCTGACAGTTCATCAGACACGCCTCCGGCATATGTGCTCGGCGGGCTGATCTGGTCGCTCAGAGAGAACCTTGACATTGGTCTGGGTGTGAAGGTCGGTTTAACCAAACCTGAAACGGATATCTCTGTCCGTGGCGGCATAACATGGAGATTTTA
>DATKOU010000253.1:0-2792 GCA_035524455.1 Thermodesulfovibrionales bacterium
AAGCTTTGAAGGCTTGTACTGATTTCTTCAGATATTCTACGCCTTCATTCCTGCAACCGAGCTTTAGTTTCACAAGTCCCATCCTGTACAACCCTCTTGAACTGGAAGAATGGATATTCTCAAACCTCTCAAGCAGGGACAGAGCGCCCTCATAGTCTGCGTTATTCATATAAGCCTCAGCCATCATAAGATAGGGTTCTCCATATTTCAAAGTGGGTGAGGCCTTTACCGCTTCTTCGAAGATTTGCCTTCCCGCAGCAACGTCGCCGCTTCGAGCAGTAGATATACCGTAATAATAGTTAAACTCAGCATCATCCGACATCTTTTCTTCTGCCTTTGCAAAAAATCTCATGGCATTTTGATAATCCCCTTTTTCAACCAAGCACATGCCGAGTTCTTTTAAAGACCGCCCGTCATAGGGATTGATCGAGACAACTTGTTTGAGTTCTCTAATCCTTGAAGAGATTCTGAAGGCCTTGAAAGGATCAGGCAAAAAGCCCAGATATGCTCTATCCACTGCAAGATAAGTTACAAGAAGAACGAGAAGCGCCACAATCGGACTCCCGGTCACCAAGTACAAGATATAAAAAATAAATAATTTTCCCATTTTCCCTTTTCTTGCTTCAGGCCTTTAGTTTGGCCCGTTTCCCTCGTCCCCCCTCGTATAGGTGTGAAGCGCTTCGTGGAGGTTCTTTGGTATGTGGGCAATGAGGGCATCATCATATGCATAGGCTAACCTCTCTTTGAACTTCATGCCACCTGTTTTTTGGACGTGAGAAAGGAGGGCCTGTTGGTCAGGACAATGGACTAAAACGCTTTCCGCAATGGCGCGGATGGTGCTGAAGTATTGATCAGTTACCTTGACTCTGAATAGAGCGTAAGTCTTGCCTGAAACTGACTTGTATGGTCTATCCACTTTTCTATTATAACCCGCAGAAAGGACCCAACGGAAGGAGGCCTCTGGAGCGACCAAAGGATCCTTCCGCAAATCGTACCGCACAGTTCAGTATTCTGTGCACGCATAGCTCGACAAGATATGTGAATTAGAGTATGCTTGACAAAGGAGGTCAGGGCAATGAAACATAAACACGATTTTGAGTCCATTTATCATCCCAACCCTTCATCTGAAGTGAAAGACCATGGCATCCTTGCGGTCGAGATAAGAAAATGCAAAGGGTGCCAGAAGGAAATACCATTTGTGTTAATTAAAAACAAATGGCTCCCTCTCTTTGAGGATCTGGGCTCTGATGATCAGGACATACTTCTGGCCTGAGTGCGGGATTTAGAGATATAATATTGCGTGCAATAATTTGCATTTAACGCAAGTTATTGCGTATAAATGAGCATAAGAATTAAATTTTCCATTTTCCCGATTTTCCTTCTTACGGCGCTTATTTATTATTGCTTACAAAGTGTTACAGCCTATTCTTCTTATTTTTTTCTGCAATACTGACTTTGGTATAACATCTGGCACGAGACGTGATAGAGGGGTTTGCTGTTTCGGGAAAAACCTGGTGAAATCCCAAAGCACCAGGAAGCACGATTAAAAAAACAAGAATGCACTGCGGGGGAGGTAGTTTCTTGAAAAAGATCATTGCCGCATATCCTTGCCAGAAAATTCATTTGAGCATACGGAGGATCCATGTATGACTAGACCATTATCACCAGGGGCCCGTTTCCGGGCTGCGGTGCGCGAAGAAAAACCTCTGCAAGTGGTGGGTGCCGTCAACGCTTATGCAGCCCGTCTCGCCGAACATGCGGGCTTCAGGGCGCTCTATATCTCGGGAGGCGGGGTGGCTGCGAGTTCTCTGGGTGTTCCGGATCTTGGCATATCCACCATGGACGACGTCCTTACTGATGTCAGACGTATCACCGATATCACCGAACTCCCTGTGCTGGTGGACATCGATACCGGCTGGGGCGGCGCCTTTAACATCGGCCGCACCATAAGGTCCATGATAAAGTTCGGCGCCGCGGCAGTGCATATCGAGGACCAAGTCCAGGCAAAACGGTGCGGTCATCGCCCGGGGAAGGCCATAGTGAGCAAGGGAGAGATGGTGGACCGTATCAAGGCAGCGGTGGACGCAAAGACCGATCCTGACTTTGTGATCATGGCAAGGACCGACGCCCTTGCGGTGGAAGGCCTTCATTCTGCCATTGACCGGGCCTCTGCCTGTGTTGAGGCAGGGGCTGACATGATTTTCCCTGAGGCCATAACAGAACTGAACATGTATAGGGAATTCGCCCGGGCGGTGAAGGTGCCTATACTTGCCAATATCACCGAATTCGGGTCCACCCCACTCTACACAGTGGAGGAACTGCGCCAGGCGGATGTCTCACTTATCCTCTATCCCCTTTCGGCCTTCAGGGCTATGTCCAAGGCTGCCCTTTCTGTATATGACGCGATCCGCAAAGAGGGGACCCAGAAGAATGTGATGGGTCTTATGCAGACCCGCACTGAGCTATATGAACATCTTGACTATCACGCGTTTGAACAAAAACTTGACAACATCTTCTCAAAGGAGGAACAGGAATGAGCACAGGAACAATCACGGAACAGACTGCAATGAAAGTAAAAAAATCTGTTGCCCTCTCGGGTGTGGTGGCAGGCAATACCGCTGTCTGCACCGTGGGACGCACAGGCAATGACCTCCATTACCGCGGGTACGACATCGTTGAGCTGGCAAAGGGCGCCACCTTTGAAGAGGTATCCTATCTGCTCATCCATGGAGATCTGCCCAGCCAATCGGAATTGAAAGGCTATATGAATAAATTAAAGGCCCTTCGCGGAC
>DATKOU010000254.1:0-12964 GCA_035524455.1 Thermodesulfovibrionales bacterium
TCATGCATCGATTGAGCTCGTCGAAACCGATGTCGCCTTCGGCCCCAGGACAGCTGTAATCTGTGATGCTCACAGCCTCCCATTTGAGAACGCTTCAGTTGATGGGGTCGTTGCTCAGGCCGTGCTCGAGCACGTTGCCGATCCATATAAATGTGTCGAAGAGATATACCGCGTGCTCAAAAAAAAGGGCCTTGTGTATGCAGAAACACCTTTTATGATCCCGGGACATTTTGAACAGTACGACTTTACCAGCTTTACTCACCTCGGTCACCGCCGCCTGTTGCGCCGGTTCGATGAGATAGACAGCGGCGCGGTCTGCGGGCCGGGGATGGCGCTTGCATGGTCCTATAGAAGTTTCCTCACGAGCTTCACCACATCGAAGATAGTGCGGAAGTTCATTTATACATTCGCGGCCTTCACTTCTTTCTTCTTCAAGTACTTTTACTCTTTTCTTATAGATAAACCCGGCACGATTGACGCCGCAGCAGTCACTTATTTCCTCGGGCAAAAGAGCGATGCCGTTCTCTCTGACCGGAAACTTCTGAAGCAATACCGGGGGCTCGCAAGACATGGATAAATGACTTGTCGACCTCATTCCAACCTGATGCTCAACCTCCTCCACGTCGCGGCTGTTCATAAACGGTACGTTTGGAAGCGTTTAGTAGGAGTGGCACTCGGCACGCTGTTCCATTCACGGTAATGTTACTTTCCAAGAGAATCAAACATCATTGACAATTTGCGTCACGTGTGAGATACAGGAAGCAGCCGAAAAATTAATTTGGCGCTCTTATAAGATCTTTTTGGAGCAAGGTACGGGATAAACACTCGTTTACGAAAAAAGGATGTCTATCGCAACCTTCCTTCCTGTATTCGAACCCGTGCAATCCCTTTCAGAGGTGCAGTGTTAAGCGGGAATAATTTTTTAATCAAAACTAATGCGATGAGGGCTTCGTGTAGTAACCCGCAGCCTATAAGCGCTTAGCAAAGCGGAGAAATCTTCCAGAAAACTCATCAGGCGGAGACATTCTGCTCATGCTGGGCAATCAATCTCTGCACAAGATAGAGCTTCCATAAAAAATGAGGGACGTTACCTCGAAGCCAATACTGCAACAGATGATGATTCCACAAGCGTCTTAAGGTCATAGTTCAAGATAATGGATATTCGGTAAAGCCTTCTTCGGGAATGTTCTGCCTACTTCACCTTCTCCTTGAGTTCTTTCATCGCTCTTATTGAGCAATGATCCCAATATAACTGCCGCTAGGATTCAAGCTCATTGCGTTGATCTTATTGAATCCACAGGAGGACAACTGTTTGATTAGGTTATCTTTTGTCGGAAGGGAACCTCTTGGGATAGATGATCTCACGAGCAGATCAAGCACAACTGACCTGATGTGTCCACCCTGCATCGCCGCTGCGATTACAAGCTTTCCTCCAGGTATCAGGAGACCCCGGAGCTTATTGAATAGTTTTATTTGTTCTTCCTCCTTAAAGTAATAGATATTATTATAGAGTGTAATGACATCAAATGTTTTCCCTTCACTCTCGAATGCCAATATATCTTGCTTGATGAGCTGAAACTTGCCCGACAATTTCCATCTGCTAAGGTTTTGTGAAGCGAGTTTTATAGCGTCATCTTCTTTGTCAATAGCTATGCCGCTGACTTCGGAATTTATTTCTGAAGCATGAAAGAGATAGATTCCCGAACCACAACCTATCTCAAGTATTCTTACCGCTCCTGTTTGAGGCATAGCAGCCCTAATGAGCTTTTTCAAGTCATGTTCGAAAAGTATAGAAGAGCGTGCAATCAAAATACCTTTTCCCTCGAGATATGTTACGGGGGAAAAACTGTGAAGATTAGAAGGCAGATCATTTAATGCAGTACCCTGGAGCGTGCTTATCTCCTCTGTATATGCAAGAATAGCGTCAAGGCCATTAGCCTTGAGCAACTTCATTAGGTCACAACTTAATGCAAATCTATCATCCGCCCTATACATATATCCACATTTAACACCTAATTCGCATAATACCTCTAAAAGATCAATCCGTTCAGTTTTAAGTTTTGTTGCCAGACCAGCAAGATCTGTCGGGCTCTCGAGTGCGCTGAGCAGGCCAGAAGATTTAGCTGCATGAAGAAAATGAATCTTATAGAACCCCTCAACGGCTCTTGAGTAGTTTCTCCAGAAATGCAACTGCTCCCTTCTGAAAAGAGAGTCATAAATGAAAGAAACCATTTTTCTAAAATTCATATCTGCATTCCAGGAACTGCTAAGTCGTCATTTTTTGATTTCATAGACCACTAAGGCAGAATAATTCCTGCTCCTAGTATCACTATAATAATCGGTCATTATATGCCTATTGTCCGGCACATGAAAGTCAAGCCCTCTCCATACCTCAAGAAACGGATCAGCAAGTCTATGCCCAATTCTAGTAAAGCCATACTCCTCAGCCGTGATATCCCCGTATTTCTTACAATAGGAATCGTATCCGGGCATAATTGCGCCCGCTAAGACATAGGGCAAACCTACTTTAATCGCTAAATCCACCTGTGCTTTGGCAAAGCCCTGGAAAATTCCTTTAGCGCGATAATTTCTTTTTATTCCTATCGAAACGATGTAAAGGGCATTAGGATTTTCAATCTCTTCATAACGATGGATATATCCATCGTTTGTTACAATGTCCCATGATTTATGGACTTCGGGATGGAATGGGTCGTATCTGATTACACAACTCGTAGATGTCCCCACAATTTTACCGTCCACCTCTGCCACAAAAAAACCTTGAGGACATTTATCAAGTCTTGCGACGAACTTGTCACTCCCTGCCCTCTGTTCCTCCGGCCAGTCCAGTTCCACATCCATGATCCCCTCAAGGTCTTTCTTTGAAGCATTCCTTATAATCACACTATCCATGCGAAGCACACGACGCAGTAACCTCTTTTGTGTTCAGAAACCTTCGCACATCTAATTTCTGCTCAACAATAGTAAATTTACCAGAGGGCGATCTGTTCACCTCATCCACGAAAACGATCTCTATCTCCATCTTATTTTCCTTTCCCCAGAGGCCGAGTACTGTCATCAATTCTTCGTTTATTCTTATGGCAATAGAATCGCTACATGCCCGCTTCTTTACAAGCCTCAGTAAAATTTTCCCTGGCGTATCCTGGTAAAATTGAAACAGTTTAATATCCTCAAATGCTTTTGAATCAACCCCCACATCTATTGGAGTGTGTATTTTGCCGTTCTTATCTATAAGTACTTCACCCAGTCTCCCCTCAATCAGGTTAAGAGACTTATAGAGGGAATTACATGCCGGACATTTTGTGGCATTTAAGACTCCTCTATCAAAAGTTCTATACCGCACTAAAGGTTGCGCATAATTGATAAGCCCCGTTCCGACAATTTCAAAGATGCCGTCTCCGACCTGAAAAACTTCTGGCACTCCGTACTGGGGGTAAACATGATATCTCGACGAACTCACGCATCCGGATGCATAGACATTCTTTTCGACCATTCCATATGTTGAAAAGACCCTGGTATTCAGGTTTTCTTCAATGAGTTTCCTCTGCCATGAATAGAGGGCCTCGTTCACTACGATACAAGCTTTAATGCCGTCAAGGGGTGGTATCAGTCCCTCATTTATATAATTTGAGAAGGAAGATAAGGTTGAAGGAAGGCTAAATATAATCTCAGGTCTAAACTGCCTTATCATAAGAAGATATTGCTTAATCCATCTTTCACTATCGAAATAATGGTGGGAGATGATCAATTGATTTGCATATCTTTTAAATGGAAGATTATCCTTTCCGCCCCTTGTAATGTTTCCCCAAATGGTCAATATCCTTGAACCGGGAGTATATCCCACCTTGCTCCATGCGTGGACAACCGTCGCCCAGTGTTTTTCTTCAGCCGCCTTGTCTGAGTACAGAGCAAGGGGTATTCCGGTAGATCCGCTCGTAGCCTTTCTGAATAATGATTTTCTGGGAACATTTTCTGCAAGAAATCCCTCGATGTTGTCCCTCACGATCTCTTTGTCCGTATAAGGGAGCACCTTCAAGTCATCCAGGCTCTGGGTTCTTTCCGGCTTAAATCCGTATTCTCCGAAAAGCTTCCTATAGTATGGCACATTCCCCCCCGCATGCATCAGTAGATCCCTCAACTGCTCCACTTGATATGCCTCAAGCCTGTCCTCATTCCATTGTTCGGATTCCTTCAAAAATCCGAGCCAAGATCTGAATGTCGGTCCATAGGAAATGCCGTACCTAAGCCTCACCGGAAGCCTCTCAAGGACTTCTCTCGCTCCCCTCTCGATAATCCAGTTAGATTCAATGAATTTCTTAATGATTTCTAATGTACCCATCTTCTTTGCTTTGTCTGCGTTATTTTGTTATATGAAAGGTATCATATTTAGGATAGTTTAAATGCACTTCTTCGAATATTATAGCTCAACAGATGGGGGAGCGTCGCCTTTCGTAAAAACATGGGCGAATCCTGCCCCAAGGGCTATCAGCAAGAAATGTGTACTACAACATGAACCTTTCAATCTCATTTTTACGGGGGAGATAGATGGCTTCTATCGGAAAGTATCACTGTGTCAAAGCAGCACCAGTCTCAACTTGTCGGTGTTAGTGATACAGAACAATTTGAGAGAGAAGTATTTCTTTCCGAAGGAAACAAGCGGGCTCGACTTTGTCGTTAATATCCTCCAGATCAAGTATTAGCAACTACATTCCAAGTTTGTCCCCCTCAAGTCTTACGGCTGTTTTTAAAGAGTAGAATCAATGCCCGTTCAATAATCCGTATCAGAGGATACTCGCTCAGCCTTGAATATCTATTCACTAAGAGCTGAGATCCGGTCATTCAGAAGCTCCGCTCATTTATCCTATCAAGGTCAGGTTTTTTCAAATAAGGCGCTGTCATAGTAGCCGCGTCGTAAATAAGATGGCGCCTTATTTATTAACAAGTTCATCACATTAAGCTGCCACCGTGTCCTTTTCATTAAATTTCAGCATTAAGAAACCTTCCATCAATAAAAGGAGGATCATTGAATCTTTTCAAGAATGTTATTGCCTCACCCCCGCCTTCTGTCGTATGGACAAATACACGCAGCGGAAGGCGGAGTAAAGACCCAAACCAGCTATCCTTTGACGATTTCCTCCCTTCCATTGCTCAGTCCGTTTCGCCGGCAAAGGTATCGCCTCAGTCTGCCATGGAAACAGCTTTCAGCCGCAACTACAGAATTAAGGAGACCGACCTTATCGGGGAAGGCTCGTTGAAACAGAAGTACAGGCAGAACGTCGAGGCGATCCGTCTCCTCAAATTGATCGAGAGCGAGGGACGCGAGGCGAGTTCAGAGGAGAAGTCAATATTGGTCAGGTATTCGGGCTGGGGAGGAATCCCCCAGGTCTTCGACCGCTACAACGACGATTGGGAGAAGGAATACGAGGAACTTGAGGGTCTCCTTACAGAGGACGAGTACGATTCGGCGAAGGCGAGCACGCCGAACGCCCACTACACTCCACCTCTCATCATCAAGTTCATCTATGACGTGCTGTCGAGAATGGGCTTCAGGGGAGGAAGGATTCTCGAGCCTGCCATGGGCGTAGGACACTTCTTTGGAATGTTGCCCCTGGGCATCGCTTTCGAGAGCAGGCTCTGCGGTATTGAGATCGACACTGTGTCGGGAAGGATATCGAAACTTCTTTACCCCGACTCCGATATAAGAATCACGGGTTTTGAAGATGCAAAGCTTCCTGACAATTTCTTCGACCTCGCCTTATCGAATGTCCCCTTCGGGAATTACAGGGTTCATGACCCACGATACGACAGATACAGGTTCAGCATACACGATTACTTCTTCGCGAAGGCTATAGATGTTGTCAGACCCGGGGGCATGATCGCATTCATCACGAGCATGTTCACACTTGATAAAAAAGAAAGCCGCCTCCGGAAGTATCTCTTCGAGCGGGCGGATATGGTCGGCGCTGTCCGCCTTCCGAACGCCGCGTTTAAGGGCATTGCCAACACCTCTGTTACGAGCGACATCATCCTGCTCCAGAAAAGACAGGAAGGGACGATCCCTGCTTCCTGCTCCTGGATCGAGACCAAGCCTTACCTTATCAAGAAGGGAATGGAAGAAGAGATAAACGAGTATTTTATCGACAATCCCCATATGATGCTCGGCAAACTCGCTGTCGGCAAGCAGATGTACGGGAGAAACGAGGTTACCCTGAATCCCGATGGGAAACCGCTCCAGGTTGCGCTGAAGGAGGCCATCAGTCATTTTCCAGAGGGCCTGCTCAACTGCTTCACAGGCAGTACGAGATAGGAAAGCAGCTTGACCTCGACAAGAGAGAGTCAACCGGAGGACTCAGCGATGAAGAAGTTATGGAGGCGGCGTAAGGGCAGGGGACGGCCTGCCCTTTTCCTTGCCTCAATCAGTAAGGAGGAAGTGAATGGAAGATAAAGACGAACAGTTGTCCATCGATGTGCCGGAAGTCTTCAGGACGGAAGATATCGACCTGGACAAAATAATTACGAATGGAGACATGAAAGAATCCGTTTGCGCGAACATCCTCAAATCCCTGTCGTCGATGAAGAGGGTCATTCAGCCCGTACTCGTCATCGAGGAGGGAGAAACTTACAGGCTCGTTTTCGGACAGCGGCGGGTGCTGGCGGCGAGAAAGGCGGGTCACAGCAAGATACTCGCAACGATCTTTCCTGCAGGAACGCCCGAAGAGGTTCTTTCCATGTGCGTCCTTGTGGAGAACATGAATCGTTCTCCGAACCCCGCATCAGAGGCCGAGGCCCTTTCAAAGGTGATGACGGCATACAAGTGGAGCAAAGCGGACGTCAGAAGAAATCTCGGCATACCGGCCAGGCACGTATCATCGAGGCTGAAGCTCCTCGACAGGTTGATACCCGAATTCTTCCAGCGACTAAAGGAAGGAAGCATATCCTTTTCTCTTGCGAAGAATCTCTGCAATCTGTCCGAAGAAAAGCAGAGGGACCTTCTCAGGAAGGAGAGGATAACCCTCGAAGAGGCAGAGGACGCGGTAAGGGAAGCGAGTGTCGGTAACCTTATACCTGACGAGCTATTCAGAATGCCGAAAGGCGCTGAGGAAGAAGACATCAGCGCTGAGGACCATCTGAGGGAAGCGATCACCTGTCTCGAAAGGGCGATCGCCACCACAGGGAACGGGAAAAAAGAAAAAATGGAAGAGGCTCTGAAGCTTCTCAAGGAGGTTTGAAAAATGAAGGAACCGAGAAGCATAACGGGCATCACCCGGGGTTGCGGACTGAGAAAGCCCGGAGGTCTTTACGTATGCAGCGGCCTCAGTCCTTACGGCTCTCCCCTCGAGAACTTCATCGTAGACCCTCCTCTTCCATATAATTCCGGGCCGTTCAGGGCCCCCATCGTCTTTGAGAAAGAGGGCAGGAAACACATCATGATGTGGGTGGGAGCAGAGTACTATCCCTATTGCTCGGACTTTATCGAAGAGGTGAGAAAATACGGTGCCTCAAAGAGGGTCCCTAACAATTTCCCCATCGAGGAGCTTGAAAGGGGATCGATGCTTTTTCTGGTGCATCCAAAAGCAATGGTCGCAGACTTCGAGTATCTTCCCATGGTCGAGTATTGTCCAAAAGCAGATCCTTCGCACTGGGCCGCGAACGAGGAATATTGCCTCGGTCATTCCTACCAGATAGCGGAACCCAACGTGGGAATCAATTTAAGGAAGCTGGGAGACACCGAGTACACGGTTTATCCCCACACCATGTCGGCCGCAGAATACGAATTCTCACCGGGGATATTCCTGAGGCTTCCAATCACGCACTTCGATCACATCGTGCACAAGGGCAAAACTAACCCGAAGATAACGTCAAAGAGGGCGAAACTGCCGATCAATCTGGAGAAGGAATAGTCTGTGCGGAGGTTCCGGCAACCAGATAAGAGCAGAAAGGGAGGAAACCAATGAATCCATTTTCTCATGAGCACGGCATGAAAGAGAGCATAGAGACGTTCTTCAGGGCACTATACGGGCTGGCCGAGCTCCAGTCAACGAGGAAGAACAGCGCAACTTCCGACCCGAAAGAATGTTCCGCCTTCATATCTCTTATGACCGAACTCGGCAGTCTTGTAAAAGACTGGGATACTGTGGCAGAGGATCTTCTCGAAAGAAACGACTACACGGTTCAGTTGTGGACAGACAAGAAGAGTCGTGCAAAGGTCCTGGTCTGCCTGCAGGAGATATGTCCGGGAAGATATTTGCCGGCGTTCTTTGTCCCCGTTCCCGCCGGCGAGGACATCACCGAGATTCTCGATGATGTTGCTCGGAGGATATCGGCCGGGGCAATGCATGAAGAACAGGTCTCCGCAGCGCCCTAAACTGCTTTCGACCCGAAATGCTTCGCAGGGGAAGCACTCCAATATGCAGTTCCTAAAACATGAGATTAAGAAGGCTGCTTATTTTGAGAAATGCTTCCCCGTATCCTTTTCAGGAATTCCTTATCAGGGAGGTACATATGTCTCAAGGACAGCAACAGATTGAAGGGCATTCTGCAAAGACCGGTGAAAGGGGAATGAAACATACACGGAAGCGCAGGGCGAATGACGATACTCCTTTAATCGATCACATCATCGCGGCAATGAAGGAGTATAAGGCTATTACGATAAAGATAGCCGAAGAGTTGGGCTTCGAACATCGGGGAGAACCTTCATCTGATGAAGTGAAAAGGTATCTTCTCGATATTCCCATGGATCCTGACGACTATGCGCTTCTGCACCAGATCGGCGGAAAGCCCACCCTCTGCCACGCCATTCTCGAAGCTGTCGGCGCAGCCGACCATGAAATAGAAGAGGCGAGTGGACTCGCGGCGTTCGCCTACGACGCAGTCGGGGTATAGGACGGTGAGCTCCAGCCGGAGGTCAAAAGGAGGAATTATGACGCTTTCGAAGATACTCCCCAGAGAAATAAGGATAGCTCTCTACGGAGTGGTCTTGGATACCGATACAAAAAAGCTTAAAGAAAGAGTACGGGAGATGAGGCAGATGAGGCAGAGAAGGAAGGCAGTCTTGAGCCTGTGCAGTCAATGCTGGTTCAAGGACTACTGCCTCATACGCAATGGTCTTGATGAGAAGAGAACGGCAATTGAGAAGGCCGCTTGATCATCTGTCGCCGAACCCTTATGAAAGGAGGCACTATGCCAGGCAGCACGGCATTGCGTCAAAAAGAGCGCCGGAAAGTCATGCGAAAAGAACTCAGGGAGATAGAGAAAATGCTCCATCCCTGTCCGGTCTTCGATGGCATTGAGGTGCTCCATGAACACAGGGGCCGCCGCATCGTCTTCACCGCATGGAGAGAAGACACGCAAATCAGGGGTAAAGAAGTTGCATTTCCGAGAAAGTCCGTGCTCTACGGACCGGCCGACTTCTATGAGGCGAACAAGAGAGACTTCCAATGGCTTGTTGCCGGGTCGTCCGGGTAGTCTGACTGATTTCAGGGAGAGGTAAAAACCAGTTCCTCTCCCTGAATGACCAACCAAAAAGAGGAAACCAAGAATGATAATCAGTGAGCACAAAGGCGAGAAAATAGACGGGCCCGGCAAAGTGGCAGACATCATCCGGGCGCTCCTTGCCGCAGAACACGAAACCGACCGGGAGCGGGAGCATTTCTGGGCCATCGGGCTAAATACAAAAAATCGCATAAAGTACATCGAACTTGTCAGTTTAGGCACTCTCAGCAATTCGCTGATTCACCCCCGCGAGACATACCGACTGGCCGTAATGAACGCGGCGGCTCAGTTGATCATAGCTCACAACCATCCATCCGGCGATGTGGCCCCGAGCCGCGACGACATAGCAATAACGGAACGTCTTAAAGCAGCGGGTGAGATTATGGGGATCACTCTTCTTGACCATGTGATATTGGGGAGCGACGGCACGTTTACAAGTATGAAGGAGGCGGGCCATTTATAGGAGTTATGAAGACCGAAGCGCAGTTACTCCCAATAATCTTAAAGAAAGGACCAAGCACAGAGGAGAACCTATGGAAGACTGGAGACATTTTCTGCTGTATGCGAAGAACTACTACCTTAAAACGGAGACAATATCCGATCTCTTAAAGATATTGTCACACGAGACGGGGCTCGACCCAAGAAGCGTGAAGCTCTGGGACGTGTATGAGGTCTTGGCCGGACGCTTCGTGAAATACACTAGGGGAGATCAGAAGAAGGACTTTTTCATGCGGATGTTCTCGGAGGGGGATTCCGTGAAGATCGGCGATGTCGTCCTGCAGTTGCTCGCGGCATTGAGCGTCCAGAAGGTCAGGGATGGCGAGACCGTTCTCATTGATTTGGGCGAGCCCGATCCGTCTGTACTGCCGTTAAATAAATACTGAAGGAAAGGAGATGCACATGTCTTCTGCGAATGCAATGAAGGATCTGACCGCGAGGGTGGAGGAAGGCATAAAGGTGACGAAAGCCGCAATTGCCCGCGGCGACGCTTTGCGTGTAGGTGACTGCCTCAGACACTTCGCCGCCCTCAATGCCCCCATAGACAAAATATACGAAGCCATCGAGGAGTGTCCGGTAAGTCTCATAGAAGAAGCGGGATATTGCCTAATCGTGAAGAGTGCGCTGCTGGGAAGGGAAATCATCCTGGGCAAGGATATCCCGTGGCAGGAAGTGATCTCTCTTCTACAAAAGGGTCTAACAGGGAAGGACCTGATGACTGTCCTTGAGACTCGTGAGCTTTTCGAGGGGAAGGTTGTCCTGACGGATTCACCGAGCCTGTTTGACACGCCGGCCTGAGAATCACATGACGGAAACTCTTAGGGCAAAACTCTGGATGCCGGAGGTGAAACAGGACGTTACGAACAATAAATTAATCCGACAGAAGGGGCCGGAAGAGCTTTGACGCTTGGCGGCTTCTTCTGTTTTTAAAGGAGGTGATTGAATGAACAAGACAATGAACGCTTCCGCAGAAACGGGGCAATTCATAGTGCTTGATCTCTTCAACCCAGATATCGTCAATGTTGAATGTAATGAAAAGGGCGAAACTCTCTACTTTGACACCGAGGAGAAGGCCATGGAGCACGCGGAAGACGTCCAGGATCCCCTTGTGATCGAGCTCTCACTCGGAGGCGCAAATGTAGTGAGGAGCACTCATGTTCTCCTCAATGTTGTTCTCTTCCCTGAAAACGAGCAGTCAGATGACATTCCCTCCGGAAAGGAGAACCACATTTATCTCAACGGAAAGTATATCTCCAGCAGGTGCAATGACGAATACGATGACTACACGGTAACGTGGGAAGGTTACTGTGGCATCTTAAATGGCCTCAAGATGGCGATTCCGGGACTGACTTGCAAGGACATTCTGATAGATGATGTGAGATTGACTGAAATCCTCGGCGAAAACTGGAGAGAATACTATGAGGAAGGGTCCCTATGGGCAAGGGTTGAGCGGCAACTCGGCGTGCAGGTTATTGAATAATAGAATTGGAAAGGCAAAAACCTTCGCAGGGATATTGCGAGCCTTGCCTCCGATTACGATCCGTTTATTGTCCTGAAAGTGATATTCACTTGTGCTAAAATAGTGAAAATGAATAACTCAAAGGAGTAATTTATGAATCCACGTATTATATCGAATCCAAATATTTGCGGGGGAGAGCCGTGCATTAAGGGGACGCGTATTCCGGTTCACGTAATTCTCAGCCATCTCGCAGCAGGTGAAGATTATGAGACGATCCTTAAACATTTCCCGCGAATTAACAAAGAAGATATCCTTGCGTGTCTTGAATATGCATCCTTCCTTGCTACAGAGAAAACAGTAGCTGCATGAAGATCATTGTCGATGAGAGTGTGAGCTATGGATTAGTAGCGGTTTTGAGAACGACTGGGCACAAGGTTATTGCCATAGCCGAATCTGCGACTTCCGGCACAGTCGATGAAGAAATTTACAATCTCGTCATTCAAGAAGGAGCGATTCTTATCAGCAGAGACTTTCATTTCACCAATGCCTTAAGATTTCCGCCCGAAAGAACAAGAGGAATTATTTATATTCGGCATGGAAACCTGATGGCGTTGGAAGAAATCGAGATTGTCCAGAGATTTCTGTCCGCTCACCGGCACGATGAATATAACGGTCGTTTGGCAACCCTGTATAAGGACAGTGTGAAGATTCGTTAAGACGACTCTTTTAGATTTACCTGCACTTTCTTTGTCTGGCCTGAGTTCGTTGGGAACTCTATTTTGGCGGAGTCGAGATTGTTCACCTTGACATCATAAGCGGGCTCGAGATGACGACTTCGTACCTCGCTTCTGGAGGGTTCTTTTGATGGTGGTTATACGTTGTCTTATTCGATCGACAGTCTCTCCGGAGAAAGTCTCTCCGTCGGATGTTATGGCGAGGTTTACTATTCCGAAGTCGACGCCCAAAATACCTGTGGGCTCGAATTTTGCTGCATTGGTACTCTCCATACACAAACAGAGATAGAAGGAGCCCTTTTTGTAAATGAGGTCCGCCTGTCCTTTAATAATAGAAAGATCGAGGATGATGCCGGGGCGATTCACAAAGTGGATCGTCATTCTTCCGTCCGTCGTCAGTATGCTGACGGTGTCTGCAGCCTTAAAGGAAAGGATACGTTCGTCATAGACGACTGAGGAATGTTTTCTAAAAATATGCAGCCTTTTACTTTCAGCCCTGTAGGATTCGACTACCTTGCCGATTGCTCGAACGGCCAGTTGAGAGGAAAGGCCATATTCAATGCGTACAATCCGGTAGCAAAGGCGATGTAGCACCGCCCTGCGGAAAGATTTCTCCTTCCAAGCTATGCGAGAAATATGGTTGCAGGCCCTGTTGAAGAGCTCCGCAGTCCTCAACAATGACTCTTTCTGTTCGGCGGAACTGAGAAGTTTTGCTTTGACCGTCAATATCATTAATTAGTTATAAGTTGTCGAGCTTATTTGT
>DATKOU010000255.1:0-4983 GCA_035524455.1 Thermodesulfovibrionales bacterium
GCCTCAAAACAAGAAGAGGACCCTCCTCATAGACAAGGAACTGACCCAGGCAAACATCATTATCGGTCATGCGGGGATACGAAGAGAAAATCCTGACTATTATGCGGTCTCTGTGATGAACTATATTCTCGGAGGAGGCGGATTTTCTTCCAGGCTGATGCAGACAGTGAGGGACGAGATGGGGCTCGCCTACGATATTCATAGTTTTTTCGCTCCCAATAAAGAGGGGGGGCTCTTCGAGGTGGGGGTCCAGACAAAGAACGAATCTTCAAAGACGGTGATCAGCGAGATTTATACGCAGATGAACAGAATAAAGAAAGATAAGGTCTCTGATCAGGAACTGGAGGATGCAAAGGCATACCTCACAGGGAGTTTTCCCAGAAAATTGGATACAAACAGAAAGATTGCGGACTTCCTTGTTGCCATTGAGTTTTATGAACTCGGCCTGGACTATGTGGACAAATATCCCCAGTATATAAGGGCTGTGACCGGTGATGACGTGCTGAGGGTTGCCGGGAAATACCTCGACACGCTGGGTGTGGTGACCGTGGTGGTGGGAAAACAGTCAAAGATTTCCTTAGATAACCAGTAATGTGTGTTGTCTGCCCCTCGTGGCTTTCCTTTATCCTCTATAATCCTTTAAGAAAGATAATTACTAACCGGCAAAAGGTTCTTGAGGAATCCGGGATCAGTCATGATTCCGTAGTGCTCGAGGTTGGCGCTGGCAACGGATTTTTTACTGAAGTTCTTGCGGAACATGGGAAGAAAATCTATTCTGTTGAACTGCAGCGTGGAATGGCGGGAAAGCTCAAAAAGAGAGTGGCGAGATTCGGCTACAGGGTGAGCATGATTGAATGCGATATCGCCACATGCGGGATCGGAGATAATGTCGCGGACGTTTGCCTCATGTATTACAGTTTCCATGAGGTGAAGGACAAGGCCGGGGCCGTCAGAACGATCAGCAGCGCGCTTAAGGAGGGAGGGTCACTTTCTGTCTATGAGCCGACGATTGAGGTGAATAAGAAAGATATGCTGAACACTGCGAGGATGTTCGAGAACGCAGGTTTTAGAAAAGAGGGGGAGAGGAACGGCCTTTTCACACGATTTGTCAAGCTGAGGAGGATTGGTGGTGGAGCCTAGCCCACTTCATCCTTGAGTGTCTTTGTTTCTGGAGAGGCATCTGTCTCCCGGCAAGACAATAGCCCTTCTTGAATGTAGTGGGGCTACACACCTAAGAATACTCTGTTCTTATGCATTGTCAAGGTCCGCTCTTGCGTACACGCACATAACCCTGAGTCTTGCCTTTGGAGCCGGACGCCTCAGCCGAATTTTTCAATTATCAAGCCTAGAATGATTTATTTGGAAAAATTTAGTAAAATAGATTGCCTCAGTCAGTAGAAGACCACGAGAGGGCGGTTAGCTCAGCTGGGAGAGCGCCACGTTCGCAACGTGGAAGTCGGGGGTTCGAATCCCCTACCGTCCACTTTCCCCTCTATTTCTTTTTTGTGGTGTAAGAATATGTGAGGCTGACCGGCTCAGAACCCGGGTTGGTCCACATAAGGCAATAATATTGCTTTTTTTCACAACGGAACGTTCCTTTGTCTCCGGAGACCCCGTCCTTTGTGATTCCATAGACGACATCATGGTCTTCGTGGTAGTGAACATTGAAGTTAAGCGGCTTTGAGGCCTCGAAGGAATATTCCAGGATTTGACCGGGTAGCAACTCCATACAGTCCTCATGGATGCCCGATGGTTTAATCGTTTCGCTCGCTTTATTCACGGCAGCGAGGGAAGCGCACCCTCCAGTGATGAATACGATAAAACCGGACAGGACCATAATACGAAACCATCTCATCATGTCAGCCTCCTTATGTACACAAAACATCTTTCTTATCTATTATATATGATCTCGTGGCAATAGTCGCTCATTGAACGGACTTTGGCATAGAGCAGACAGCCAGGAGGAGACGTATGAAACTGAAGCCGCAGCTTATCATTGGTTTGGCACTGAGCCTTTTGTCCGCGTATTAGTGGGGAGCCATTGGTAAAGCGGTGCCTCTCAGCAGCGTCCCTTTGTTGTACCAATATACTTTCCGCCTTTACCCTTATTTTGATTACTTCATCACCGTAGCGGGGATGTTCCTTTTTTGCCGGGGACTGAGGAAACTCAGAGAGTGGTGGCCCTTCGCAGGGGTACCGGGTAGGAAGTCTTGTGAATATTGAGCGAGGAGAGGTATAATAATTTTTCAAAAAATGGTGAGCAGAGGGAAAACAATGACGATCACTGAAAAGATACTTGCAGCGCATGCGGGGAAATCAGAGGTAGTTCCTGGGGAGCTCATCAATGCGAAGGTGGATTTCATCCTCGCAAACGATATCACCGCGCCTATCGCTCTCCAGGAGTTTAAGAAGATAGGGGCAAAGGATGTGTTTGACAGGAACCGCGTGGCCTTTATCCCCGATCATTTTACGCCACAAAAGGATATCAAAGCTGCTGAACAGTGCAAGCAACTAAAGGACTTCTCGAAGGAATACCATCTTGGACTCTATTTTGAAGTGGGGAGGATGGGCATTGAGCATGCGCTGTTGCCTGAACAGGGGCTGGTGGTGCCCGGGGATGTCATTATAGGGGCTGACAGCCATACATGCACCTATGGTGCGCTGGGCGCTTTTGCGACCGGGGTGGGGTCTACCGACGTGGGCGCAGCCATGGCAACAGGGGAGTGCTGGTTTAAGGTCCCTGAGTCAATGAAATTTGTCTATTTCGGAAAACTCAACAAATGGGTCGGAGGCAAGGACCTGATACTCCACACCATAGGTGATATCGGGGTTGATGGTGCCCTCTACAGGAGCATGGAATTTGAAGGTGAGGCCATACGCAGTCTCCCTATGTATGGACGGCTCACTATGTGCAATATGGCCATTGAGGCAGGAGGCAAAAGCGGTATTATTGTTCCGGACAACGTAACAGAGGAGTACGTGCGGGGAAGGGCAAAGAGGCCCTATACCATGTATACATCTGATCCCGGTTCGCGGTATGTGGAAATAAGAGAGTACGACTGCGCGAAAATCCCTTTGACCGTGTCATGTCCTTCTCTGCCCTCCAACACCAAGCCTGCTGCAGAGCTCTCGCATATCGCCATAGATCAGGTGGTGATCGGCTCATGCACCAACGGCCGGCTCGAGGACCTGAGAGAGGCTGCCCGGGTGATAAAGGGGAAAAAGGTGAATCCCAACGTGCGGTTGATTGTGATACCGGCAACGCAGCGGATCTACAAAGAGTCGATGAAAGAGGGGCTGCTTGAGATATTTATCGATGCGGAGGCGGTGGTTTCCACCCCCACATGCGGGCCGTGTCTCGGCGGGCATATGGGAATTCTCGCAAAGGGGGAAAGGGCGCTGGCGACCACAAACAGAAACTTTGTGGGGAGAATGGGACATCCTGAGAGTGAAGTGTATCTCTCAAATCCCGCGGTGGCGGCAGCGAGTGCGGTGCTAGGGAGGATCGGGATACCGGAGGAGGTAATTGCTCATGAATAACAGAAAGACAATTCTGAAACTTGGGCTCCCAAAAGGGAGCCTCCAGGAATCAACGTTGAGGCTTTTCAAAAAAGCCGGATATCACATTACCGTATCCGCGAGGTCGTATTACCCGGTCATTGACGATCCCGAGATAGAGGCCATGCTCATCCGGGCTCAGGAAATGGCGCGGTATGTGGAAGACGGTGTCCTGGATTGCGGGCTGACCGGACATGACTGGGTCCTTGAACAGAATGCGGATGTGGTGGAGGTTGCTGAATTGAGGTATGCGAAAGAGGGTTTCAGACCCGTTAGATGGGTTGTTGCTGTTCCCGCGGATTCAAAGATAAAGAGTCTCAGGGACCTCAATGGGAAAAGGGTTGCAACGGAACTTGTAGGGTTTACGAAAAGATATTTCAGGTCCAAGGGGATCAAGGCAGAGGTCGATTTTTCATGGGGCGCGACCGAGGTGAAGCCTCCTTACCTGGCTGATGCCATTGTGGAGATCACCGAGACAGGGACTTCATTAAAGGCGAACAACCTGAGGATTGTGGAGTCGATCATTGAGTCCACCACAAGATTTATTGCCAACAAAAAAGCGTGGCATGATAAAGGGAAAAGGCAGAAAATGGAAAATATCGCATTGCTCCTGAAGGGCGCCCTTGCCGCGGAAGAAAAAGTTGGCCTCAAGATGAATGTGCCTGAGAGGTCGTTCAAGAAAGTATTAAGTCTGCTCTCTGCCATGCATTCACCGACAGTGGCTTCCCTTTCAGATAAGGGTTGGTATGCCATCGATGTGGTGATCAACGAAAAAACAGTGAGAGACATAATCCCGAAATTAAAGAGCGCGGGAGCTTCAGGCATTGTCGAATACACGTTGAATAAAGTAATACCGTAACTGACCGAACCTGCTTACAATGCCGGGATATGTATCCGCGTACGCGAAAACACAACTCCAGACTGTCAAGGCTGTCTTTCTCTCTGTTGCGTAAGGCTGTTTGTCTGTGATAAGGTAAAAGCTGCTTTCTATCATGTACCCTGAAAAGTTTCTCTCCATAGGTGTGCTGTGTTTCCTTTTGGGGTCGGTTGTCTCCCTGCTGCCGCTTCAGAGGACAAAAACCTACTCCTTTATCCTCTCTGCCGCCGGCGCCCTGAATTTTACCGTCTTCGGTCTCTTCCTCTGCTTCGGGCTTCCCCTTTCCTTGTCTCCTCTTCCGATTTCATCGGTCTTTGAGGTGCTCTTTTCCGGGGATGGCATTTCAGGATTTTTTGTGATTATTATTTCTCTTGTGGCCTTTCCGGTATCCCTTTTCTCCATGGGGTATACGCGCGAAATGAACCACAGGGGGTTGATGGGACTCTTCTTCAATTGTTTCATTCTTAGTATGTACGCTGTGGTAACATCAGGGAACATTATCACCTTTCTCATATCCTGGGAGACCATGTCTGTTGTCTCTTATTTCC
>DATKOU010000256.1:0-7756 GCA_035524455.1 Thermodesulfovibrionales bacterium
CAGAATGGAGCACCAAGCCCCTTCAGCTCCACACGCTGCCCGCGCCGCATCTGCTGGACGGCCTCGACCGCCTGCGCGTCGTGCATGCAGTCGAGGCAGAACGCGTCGACCGTGGTCTCCAGCGGCAAACTTCCCACGGAAGAAGGGATGCATCAAACCTTCTTATCTGCGCTATGCCAGAATACCCTGCCTTTATGGCATCCCATGAAATCCTGAAATAATTACCTAAAGGACTTACCGATCCTATGCCTGTCACCACCACTCTCTTCATTTGAGATTATGATACCATAAGGATTATATCTCCCGATGCGTTGAGTGGACTGCCCTTTTCCCTTAATTTATGCTATATTTTTTATGTAGTGCATATGAATCTCTGTGTCCGAGTTTGACAATTGCTGGGAGAAATTTTAAAGGAAAAACGTGAAGGGTTGGGGCTTGACCTCAAAGAGGTTGCCCATAATCTGAGGATTCAATACGAATACCTCAAGGCCATAGAAAATAATGATCTAGAAAAACTCCCACCCGATGTCTATACTCGGGCCTACATAAGGGAATACGCAAGATTCCTCAATATTGACTCCGGGACTCTTCTCGATGAGTATGCGAAACAACAGATGAGTGCGCATGCAGTGATTCAGACTGAGCCTCCTCCCGTGCAGAAGAAATTTGCTTTCCCTCGGAGAGTGCTTTTAATACCTCTTGTCATAATTATTGTCGTCATCTTTGTCATCTATTTCCCCAGGATAAGCCCTGTCAAGAAAACAGGTGAGGTTCCCGTGGCCGGAACCCCCTCGACTGTTTATGAGGAAGCGCAGGTATCACCTCCCCATGTAAGTCCCGTATCAACACACAACATGCTCACCGTGAACGCTGTAGAGACCACATGGCTTCGGATTGAAATAGAAGAAGGGATGTCCGAAGAGGTACTCATGAAGCCAGGGGAAACAAAGCAGTGGACATCCACAAAGGGATTCAGTATCAAGGTGGGAAATGCAGGCGGGGTCAGGTTGGTTTTAAACGACAAAGATATGGGCATCCCAGGAGCAAAGGGGCAGGTAGTAAAGCTTACGCTTCCCTAACAAATTCTTTATGTTCATAACCCGCAGAAAAGGGGCAGAGAATAACGCAGAGGTGCGATAGATAAGAAATGAAATCAGTTTTGACCATTGCAGGTTCTGATCCCACAGGGGGTGCCGGACTGCAGGCGGACCTGAAGGTCTTCAGGGCCTTCGGAGTTCACGGATTGTCTGTCCCTGCTGTCCTTACCGCTCAGAACACCTCCGGGGTGGGAAGACTTCTTTCCATTGACAGGGATTTTTTCTTTGCACAGATAGATCTTCTTCTCGATGATATCACTCCTGACGCAATGAAAACAGGAATGCTGTATAGCAAATGGATTGTGGAAACGGTTGCCGACAGGACAAGGGCTCATTCTCTGGGCAATCTGGTTATTGACCCAGTTACCGTTTCTTCATCAGGGACGAGTCTTGTCGAAGAGGGAACTCTCGACAGGCTAAGGGATCTCCTTTTTCCCCTCGCAAGAGTCATCACCCCGAACATTTATGAGGCATCCGTTCTCACGGGGATGCACGTTGAGGATGAAAAGGACATGGAGAAGGCTGCCAGGAGGTTAAAAGAGGCAGGTCCCGAGGTAGTGATCATCACCGGTGGACATCTGGAACGATTAACGCTGGATCTTTACTTTGACGGGAATACCTTTCATAGATTAGAGGGACCCAAGATCAAGGGAGAGTATCATGGTACAGGCTGTGCCTTCTCAGCGGCCATTGCAGCTTGTCTCTCATTGGGTTACACTCCCTTTGAATCGGCGAGAAGGGCAAAAGATTTCGTGACCGAAGCTATTAAGAAGTCATACCATCTGGGAAAAGGTATGGGGTTGCTGAACGTATGAGCTCCCCGTTGCGTATATGTGATGTCTAAAGTAAAGACCTTCTATCAATGTCAGGCTTGCGGATACAGCAGTCCGAAATGGCTTGGCAAGTGTCCTGACTGTGGGGCATGGAACACCATGGTGGAGGAGAAATCCTCTCCGGCCACACGTCATTCAGCACAAGCTCCCCTTTACAAGCCCCAACCTCTCAGTTCCATAAGCGGAGGGAAAGAACAGAGGGTAACGACAGGGATGAATGAACTGGATAGGGTCCTCGGCGGCGGTATCGTGGATGGTTCGGTGATCCTCGTGGGGGGTGACCCGGGGATAGGTAAATCAACCCTCCTTATTCAGACAGGGGCAAATTTCTCTGAAAGGGCGGGGAAAGTGCTTTATGTGTCGGGCGAAGAATCTCCTGAACAGATTAAGCTCAGGGCTGACAGGCTTTCCATACATTCAGACAATGTCGTTCTTCTCCCAGAGACAAACCTGGAGGGGATCATACAGACTGCCGCTTCACTCTCACCCGGCTTGATTATCATAGACTCAATTCAGACAATGTACACAGAGGAACTCACCTCAGCCCCTGGTTCTGTGGGCCAGGTGAGGGAGTGTGCAGCGAAATTGATGTCCTTTGCGAAGAGATCGCAGATACCGCTGTTTCTTATAGGCCATGTAACTAAGGAAGGTGCGATTGCGGGGCCACGTGTCCTTGAACATATTGTTGATACGGTGCTTTATTTTGAAGGAGAGAGAGGGCATGCATACCGGATACTTCGCACAGTGAAAAATAGGTTTGGTTCTACAAACGAGATTGGAGTGTTCCAGATGACGGATTCCGGCCTCCTGCCGATCGAAAATCCTTCGGAGCTTTTCCTCTCCGAAAGGCCACAGAATGTGTCGGGTTCCACCGTGGTGGCGAGCATGGAAGGAACACGGCCTCTGCTAATAGAACTCCAGGCCCTGGTCTCCCCAACCACCTTCGGCATGCCGAGGAGGACATGCATAGGTGTGGATTTTAACAGGGTCAATCTTCTGGTCGCGGTGCTTGAGAAAATCGCGGGCCTTCATCTTGGCGGAATGGATATCTTTGTCAACGTAGTGGGGGGGATCAAGATTGTTGAACCTGCTGTTGACATGGGCGTTGTAGCGGCCGTCGCATCCTCTCTCAGGGAGATTCCCATTCATCCCCGGACCGTGCTTTTTGGAGAGGTCGGATTATCAGGGGAAATAAGGGCGGTGAGCCAGGTGGATTCCAGGGTTAAGGAGGCCGCAAAGATAGGTTTTGAGAGGGCGATACTTTCAAAAACAAATAGTGCACGGCTGAAGGATAGCCACGGGCTTGAAATCATAGGGGCGAGTAATGTTGAGGAATTTCTGGAGGTTATCTTTGGCTGAGCACAAAGGGAAAAACGGCGTGGTTCTATTCCTGGGCATAAGGACCGGGCGTGCCCTTTCTTTGTCTGCCTCCTTTATTCTGTGTGCAGTTCTTTCTCTCCTTTTCACATCATGTGCCACAAAAAAGCTGGAGATCCCCACGTATGAGGGGGTTGATCCAAAAGTAATACTTGAGGAAAGGGAACATATCAAAATGCTTGAATCTACCTTCTCCATAGAATTTGAGAAAGAGGGAAGCGTTGTGAAGGGCGAGGGGGCGCTCAGGCTTACACCTGATTCCCTCGATCTCCAAGTCTATTCCTTCGGTTTTCTCGTGGCAGAGGTCTCCTCAAACAGTACAGCAACCAGCAGCAATCCCCCCATTGACAGAAACAAACTCTCTCTGCTCGTGGAAGGGCTTAGAAATAGCTTTTTCTGGTGGTCTGTGAAGAACCCTGACATCAGGGATGATCACGGCACGTACCGTGTCTCAAATTCCTGGAAAAAGGTTTTCATCGATAAGAAAACCATGATGCCTTTGAGGCAGACAATAGAGCTGGATGAAGGAAGGCAATTGGATGTAAAGTACGAGGGACCGGCGTTCCTGGATGGAGTATGGTTTCCTTCAAAAATGAGAATAGCACTTTCACACCAATCGGTCAATCTGACAATAGAGACCCTTTCATTAAAAGAATAATGCAAGGACTAAAGTGTGAAATTCAGGAGGATAACCCCTCGAATCGAGTGCATGAATGTGTTACCCCGAAATGGCTTCAAGGCCTATGATATTTTGGAAAAATGTCATTCGGGGATTCCCGGGCTCCCTTGTCTAAGGTTTGCCCCCATTTAACCCGAGGTCAATTGCCACTGCCCTGATCACAGACTCATCTATAGTCGTTGCCTTAAAGAGGTATCCTTCAAGAAGGGCATTGTCACAAATGGTATTAATGAGCCTTGGGAGTCCGGTGGAGTATCCGTACACTTCCCTTATGGCATTGTCCGTAAATACTTCATGGACGCATCCTGCAATCCTTAATCGATGCTTTATATAGTCCCTTGTATCATCTACGGAAAACGGCTTGAGCGAAATCTTCATCGCCACCCGCTGTTTCAAGGGTTCATCCAGGGCCAGGACTTCTTCCAGGTCAGAAAGTCCGAAAAAGATAAGGTTGATCATTTTTCCTCCTGGCATTTCCATATTAAGGAGGCCTCTGAACTCCTCCATTATCTCCCTGGACTTGAGCATCTGAACCTCATCCATGAGCAGCACCGCAGTTCTGCCGCTCTGATTGATTTCCAATAGCCTTCTGTAGATCTGCCCAAGCATCTCCAGCTTGCTATCCTCTTTCACGTCTCCGACACCGAGCTGAATCGCAAATTTCCTGAGAAGCCATTCTGAGCTCACGGACGAGTGAATAATGACCAGGAGGGTCGCCTCGTAACGGTTCTCATCGAGCTCTTCAAGAAGCCTCCTTGCAAGGGTAGTCTTTCCTGCGCCAATTTCACCGACTACTACCGCAAGGCCCTTTTTGGTGTCTATTGCGTATTTGAGTTTTGTGAGGGCGTCCCTGTACTGGGGGCTCCCGTAATAAAACTTATTGTCCACCACATTGGTAAACGGGTGTTCCTTCAGGCCGTAATATTCAAGATAGTCCATGTTTAGATATAAGAAACTCTGTCCTTTTTCTCTTTCTGTTGCGGTGTCTGTTCTTCCTTTGCGAGGAGGGGCTTGAGGTGGTCAAGCTTCTCATTGACCTGCCTGAATTTTGAATCCACGCCATATATCTCGCTGAATATCTGGAACGCCTCTTTCAGGTTGCCATTTTTTTCGTAGGCAGATGCGAGATCATACTTTGCGCTCCAATACGACTCATCACGCGTGGTGAGGGTATTCAGAGCCCCTTTAAATGCCTCTATGGCCAGGGGAAACAGACCTTTTTCCATATAACATATGCCGAGCATGGTCATGGATCTGGCGGAACACTTCGGATCGTTCTTGGACGTCTGAAATTCCTTTATGGCGTCATCTATCAGCCCCATCTCTTTATAGGCGATACCGAGGTTATAGTGCGTCTCAAAATCCTCTGCCTCTAATTCCCTCTCAAGTCCCTTTTTAAACTCCTCGAAGATATCGAGCACATTGGTATCAAGGGACGGTTCTCCCTTCTCGTGGAGCTCATCCGCTTCAAAAATTTCTGCTTCAGGTGAGACAAAATCCTCGCGACGAGTCCATTCGCCGGCCTCGACAGAAAGACCTCTGCCCTCTATACTTGGTTTGGGAATTTCTCCTTCGAGAGATAAAATCTTTTCGCGCAATGCGCTCTCCTGGGGGAAGAGGGCAAGAAGTCTATGGTATATCCTTAAGGCATCATCCTTCAGGCCCTGCCTCGCATAGAATTCGGCTTCGGCAATTTCCTCAGTATAATCATCGAGACTTTGCGAAGGGGGCTCTTCAGAGACTTGTGCAGGTGAAGCCTCTTCACTCCTCGCTGATGCCCTCTCCAGGAGTCTGGGATCGTCAGGATTTATTTCGGAGGCCTCTCTAAGGGCAGCGTCACGCATTTCCAATGCCCCATTTCTCCCATACAGTTCAGCGAGGATCAGACATTCTGTGATCGCCTGTTCACTGTCATGCATTTCCCTATAAAGAGATTTGAGTCTTCGATGCGTCTCGGTGTTGCCAGGCTCTTTTACCTTGAGGCCTTCGAGCATTGCCCGTGCCTCATCATGCAACCCATATTTTATAAATATGTCAGCATCAGTGAAGAGGTCTTCAGTCGACCTCTCCCCTTCCGTACCCGAGGGTGCTACCCCCAGCGCTCCCATTTCCAGTTCTGCAAGTGTTCTCTTGATCTGCATGTCATCCGGATGTATGGCGAGGGCTTCCCTATAATACTCGACAGCTTCATCCTGAAGCCCGCTGTCCAAAAGGAGGTCTGCTACAATAAGGATCTCAGAAAATGCCGTATCCATATCGTCTTTCTGCCTATATAGGGATATGAGCATTTTCCCTATGGTTACAGGATCGATATCCTTGAACTGCTTCATGAGGTCTATGGCCTCATCAAGTCTGCTCTCAAGGGTGAGAGAATCCACTATTGTTTTATACGATTCCCAAGCCTTTTCCCTGTCACCTCTGGCGAGATGGATATCTCCCATTAGTGTGATTGCCCCCGTATCTGTCGGTTTTGCCTGGATGACGGGTGAGAGGTAGCTGATCGCTTCGTCGTAGGCACCGCTCTCTTTATAAAGGAGGGCGCATCTCACTGATAAATGCGGATCGTCGTGGTGCAACGCGATCGCCTTTTTCATGAATTCAATAGCCTGTTTCACATCGCCCTTTTTCTCATACACAGAACTCATGCCGGTCAATGCATTCTTATTGTCAGGTTGGATATCAAGAATCTTCATAAAACATAAACGCTCCTGCTCCCGGTCCTCCTTGTCAGCGCAAAGGCGGGCAAGATGGAGATATTCCTTTATGGCATGTGAGGTAAGGCCTTCCTTGAGAAACAGTCCGGCGACCTTGTCCCTCAAGGGGAAATTAGATGGGGCGAGCGAAAGTATTCTCTCATAGATGTCCACAAATCTCTCTTTGTTTGCGTCCCTCGAGAGGATATCCGCTGCAGTGAGATAGTATTTTATCGCATCGGTGACAAGGCCCTTTTCCTCGCTTAATTCGCCCAAAGCAGTAAAGGCTCCTGCGTCTAAGGGGTCAATATTAATAACTTTTTTGTAAAGGGCAAGGGCCTTGAGCGAAAAACCTCCTTCTCTGAAAAAGGTTGCGGCCTTATGGAAGAAATCCACCGCAGATTTCTTGTTCCCTTTTTTAAAGTAGAGATCTCCTACGGTATTGTAAACATTACCGTCCGGGGCCTCTTTGACAAGTTTTTCCCATTCAATGATGGCCTTGTCAATCTGGCCTCTCGCAAGATATTTTTGGGCCTCTTTTACAATTATGCTTTTGTCTGCCATGGGCTATTACTGCTACTTGAAAAGTATCATACATCAGTAAAAGGTGTCAATAAGCAAAGATTTTTTGCTGTGCGCATTAGATAAGGGATTATGCATCCTGCGTGAAAAACTTAGCCTTATTGAATTCCTTGAGTTGTTCGATGAGATCCTTTTCGGTGATCGCTCCAATCAGAACCAGGGCCTCTCCAAAAAAGATATAGGTGTCTTCCTGTTCCTTGATGAGCTCCTCTAGGTGCTCCGCCGAAAGATACTTGCCCCTTACCGCAATATCGCCAAATTTCTCTAATGTGTCTTCTTGCATAATGAGTATCCTCTGGACGTCGTCGTCGCTGAGCCAGCCTTTTGCCTTTGCGATCTCCCCAATTCTCAGGTTACTTTTCTTCTGGGCAAATCTCGCATCATACATGTCCTGTTCTGATATCAATCCTTTCTGAAGGAGGAAGAGGCCAAAGTTTAATACATTTCTTCCCATGAGAAAATTATATCACATGAGAGAAAACACTTTGGCAGGAG
>DATKOU010000257.1:0-10002 GCA_035524455.1 Thermodesulfovibrionales bacterium
GTGTTTGTTAATGGTACAGGTTTCCGGAGCATTCCTGAAAAAGAGTCTCATTACTTCACCCTTGTTCCCGGCTTCACTTCCCTGTCCAGAATGAGGATTGATGGCTTTCCGTCTTCGTCACTGGCTGCCAGGAGCATTCCCCGGGACTCCACCCCCATGAGCTTCGCGGGCTTGAGGTTCGCTACCACTACTATCTCCTTACCCACAAGATATTCAGGGTCATATGCCTTTCCAATCCCTGCAACGATCTGCCTTTCCTCTCCGATATCGACTCTGAGCTTTATTAGCTTATCGGATCTTTCGACCCTTTCCGCGGCCACTACCCTGCCAATCTTAAGTTCTACCTTTGCAAAATCCTCTATCGGGATATAATTGTCTGTGGATTTCTCCTTCTCTTCCCTGCCGACTGAAGCTGTCTCCATTCTTGGTTTTCCTCCTGTTTCGATCCTAGGGAAAAGCTGGTTCCCCTTAAAGACCCTGATTTCATACGCCGGCTTCCATGCCCAGGTAAAAATCATGGGATATCGTCCACCACCAGCCTGCGGCGAGGAAAAACTTTGGTCAACCTCGTCAGTCAATGATTTCAGTCCCAGATGTCTCCACATCTCCTCCGCGGTACCCGGCATGAAAGGGTAAAGGGAAAGGGCGGCGAGTCTGAGGGCATTCCAGATATTCATCAGAACTTCCTTGAGCTCATCAGGATTATTCTTGGCAAGTTTCCATGGTTCTTTCTGGGCAATATGGTTATTTGCAGCCTCGACGACACTCCACAGGTGTTCCAGTATGGTATTAAAATTCAGGCGTGACCATTTCCCTTCATCATAGGCGCTGGTGAGTGCCCTTACGCATTCAGCCCCAAAATCATTCAAAGGATGGGTGCTCTCTCCCTGGGAAGGCACATGAATTCTACCCTCAAAATACTTCTCTGCCATAGTAAGGAACCGGGAGAGGAGGTTTCCAAGGTCATTGGCGAGGTCAGTGTTGATACGCCGAACAAAGGCCTCTTCAGAAAAATCCCCGTCCAGACCGAAGGTCACTTCCCTGAACAAGAAGTATCTGAATGCGTCCACTCCATATCTCTCAACCATAGCATGGGGGTCCACCACATTTCCCAGGGATTTGGACATCTTTCTCCCCTCTACAGTCCACCACCCGTGGGCGAAGATATTTTCGGGAAGAGGCAGGTTAAGTGCCATGAGCATTGTGGACCAGTAGATGGCATGGGTGATAAGGATGTCCTTGCCGATGATGTGGTGGGATGCAGGCCACCAGAATTCACCTGTCCTTGCCTTGTGCGCATCAGGAGCAAGGTAACGCGTGGCGGAGAAATAGTTCACGAGGGCGTCAAACCAGACATAGGTGACAAAGTCTGCATCAAAAGGGAGAGGAATTCCCCAGGAGAGCCTTTGCACTGGTCTCGAAATGCAGAGGTCTCCAAGGGTGTTGTTCTTGAGAAATCCCATGACCTCATTTCTGCGGGTCTCGGGAAGTATATATGAGGGGTTGCCCTCAATATAGTCAATGAGTGATTTCTGATATTTTGACATGAGGAAAAAATAGTTTTCTTCGTGAATCTGCTCAACGGGCCTTCCGCAGTCCGGACAGCTGCCGTCAACCAGTTCCTTTTCTGTCCAGAATCTCTCGTCAGGGGTGCAATACCAGCCGGAGTAAGACCTTTTCTCTATCTCTCCCCTGTCCCAGAGCATTTGCATAAGCCCCTGAACTGTCTTCATGTGCTCGGTATCGGTAGTACGGATGAAGGCATCGAGGGAGACATTGAGTTTTCTCCATAGCCCCTTGAAGTTTTCCACCATTATATCGGCATGCTCTTTTGGTGTTCGCCCTTTTTCCGCAGCAGCTTTCTCGACCTTCTGCCCATGTTCATCAGTGCCTGTGAGGAAAAAAACCTGTTTCCCAAGCAGCCTGTTACGCCTCGCGAGGATGTCTGCTGCAATGGTGGTATATGCATGCCCGATATGGGGAACGTCGTTTACGTAATAAATAGGTGTAGTGACAAAAAAGTTTTCTTTCATTTATGGAATCTTCTCCTGTGTCTTCTTTTGCGTCTATGGAATTTTTTCTCGCCTTCCGGGGTTTTCTGCTCAGGGCCTGCACCTTCCCCTGCTCCTTGCCCTTGTTCAGTCTTAACCGCATCCCCTCCCATGGGTGGGGTTATTTCTCCACGTCTCTGGTCATAGGTGTCCCTTCGTGCAGAAAGGACATCTGACT
Source organism: Thermodesulfovibrionales bacterium (assembly GCA_035524455.1). GTDB lineage: Bacteria > Nitrospirota > Thermodesulfovibrionia > Thermodesulfovibrionales > UBA9159 > DASPUA01. The sequence goes on from DATKOU010000257.1 coordinate 2,230, forward strand.
GAAACGGTCTGGCACTCCTCGATCTTCTTTCCTCACCGGAAGGTTCAGCACTCAAAGAAATGGCTTCCTCGACCGGTTCAGAAGGACTTTCTGCACCCTCAAGCACAGTCTTCTCATCTGTTCCTGCGGCAACCTCAGGCTCCTTACACCGGGGACATCCCTCCCCATTTTCACTATATTCATAGCTCAGACAACACATAAGTCTCCCACAGACACCAGAAAGCTTATTGGCATTCAGGACAAGCTCCTGGCTTTTTGCCATCTTGATGGATATGGGTTCAAATGAGGTGAGAAACGTCCTGCAGCACAACTCCCTTCCGCATATCCCCAGTCCACCCACAATCTTCGCCTCGTCCCTTACCCCGATCTGCCTCATCTCTATCCGCGTTTTGAATTTTGCCGCAAGATCCTTCACAAGCTCCCTGAAATCTATCCTGCCATCCGCAGCAAAATAAAAGATGATACGCTTCCTGTCCAGGGTCACCTCCGTACATACCAGTTTCATAGGGAGGCCCCTCGCCATTATCCTTTCGAGACAGTACGCCCTGGCTTCTCCTTCAAGACCTTCATTATCAGTCTTCTGTTTAAAGTCGTCTTCCGTGGCTTTTCTCAGGACCTTCTTCAGCTCTTTCGCAGCACTTTCGAGAGTGTGCCTTTCCACCGCCACATTACCAATGCTCAATCCCAGTTCAGATTCCACCACAACGGCTTCCCCACGTTTCACCTCAAGGCCATTCACCTCAAAGTCGTATATCTTGCCACATGTCTTAAACCTTATCCCTACCACGTCAGACATCCAGCCTCCGGAAATCCAGCAAAGTCAAGAGGCGCATCCTCATCGCGTCCTTCTCAGCAGAACCAGATTTTGCATTATGCTCGATACATAGTTCCAGGTAACTGCCTTGTTCAGATTGAAACCCAAAACCCCTTTCAGAACGATGAGCTTCTCATATGCGCCCAGTATATCCTTTACCGCATTCGGTGTTGTCATTTCAGAAATAAACTCCTGAATATCGGCGTTGAGCAATACGTTTCTTGCATCTGTAGGGGAAAGAGCGCCTTCTTCAGGAGACTCTTGCACAATCTTCGTGAGCGCCATATCCCTCAACAAAATACATGCCATGTCAAGCCACTGCTCCATTTCCTCACGGTCTGCCCATGTTTCACCATCTCCCCCAGCCATGTTCTCGAGAAGGGTAATGCATCGCTCCCTCTCCCTCACTCTGTCAGAGGAAATGGCAAGACCCGGCCTTCCCATGCAGAGCCTAACCATCGTTGGCAATCCGGATATATCCTCAGATCTCTTACTATCCTTGCTGTGGACTTTCTTTATGACCTCCTCGCACATATCAGGTGAAAGGGGCGTAAAGGCTATTCGGGAGCAACGGGAGCGTATGGTCTCTGCCAGCATGTCCGGATGCGGCGTTACCAATACGAGCAGGCTTTCTTCAGGAGGCTCTTCAAGGGTCTTAAGAAAGGCATTTGCAGCGGACTGGTTCATGGTATGGGCATCATCAATGATCACAACCTTTCTTCTCCCCTCATAAGGTTTTAATGAGAGGACATCTTCCACAGCCCTTATCTCGCTCACGCGGATCTCTCCCTTTTCCGGAGAAATCACCAGGAGGTCAGGATGTGTGAACGACTCAATCTTTCTGCAGGTACTGCATTCGTCGCAGGCGTCTATTGGTATATCCCCGGAAACCGGAATCCCTTCAGATGATTCTCCGCTGTTTTCCTGGGTGATGAACAATGACTGGGAACCAATGGCTCTTTGCAGGCAGTTTACCGCCTTTGCAAGGTTAATGGCAGCAAATTTCTTTCCGATCCCCGACTCTCCTGTAAAAAGATATGCGGAGGGCACTCGGTTGTTCCTGAGGGTCCCGAGGATGATACCCACTGCCCTGCCCTGTCCCATAACATCCTTAAGTGCCATAACCTATTTTACCATAAGACAAATTTTAATTATGGAGAACCCTGTGGCAGCAGGCAGGTAAAAACGCTTTCCTTTCATTTCATTTCACAATCTTTTTTCAATATTCTTCAACCGGAGAATAAGGAAAGTTCTTGCACAACCTCTCCTGTTTAGGGATACGGTTGTGCTCCTGACAAAGCATAAGGCGAAAGCGATGCTGCCTCTCCGCCCTTCTGCTGGTGAGCATTAGCCTTATAGGACCACTCCCCGGCTTCAGCCCGGAGAGCGGTCCTATTGTTTTCATAACCGTTTCAAGACATGGGGTGGATTGGTGTGGAGAATCATCAGCTGACACGTTTCATGACAACGCTTCCATTTCCGTAATCTATGGTTAGCTTATTCCCTTTGATGATGAACTTTGCGTTCACCACATAGTCAGGCTTAGAAAGGATGAGCGTAGATCCTACCACACGGTAGTTTTCTGTTTCTTTGAGTACTTTCCCATCCATATTTGTCTTTGTGGTCACGACAGTTCCATCCGTCCTGAAATGCGACACAGTTGACTTAAACGACTTCTCTGGTTTAGGTGTAATGCTGACCACCTGCCAGGTAGTGCCTGCCAAAGGTCTGAGCTCTTCTTTACGCGCTGCCTGACGCTTCGCTGCATCCTTCTTGTCCGCTTCATTCCCAATGAGATACCCCACTCCGGCTCCAATGCCCGCTCCCAGCAAGGCTGTTGCCCCCCAGGATCCATGCATGTTCGCAAGCCCGCCAATGAGGGCGCCCGCTCCCGCACCACTGAGTGCGCCTGTCTGGGCTTTTGTTTCGCAACCACCACTCAGTGATACCGCACACACCATTGCCAAAATACATACGCTACTCACTAATTTCCTGCCCTTGTCCATTCCCTCCTCCTTTCTTATAGTTCTTTTTCTGATCCCTTACAATGAAGGGCTGAAAAGACTACCCTCATAGTCATTTGTATCCATTATACCTCGTTTCAGCCTGTAGGAAAACTGCCAGGGAATGTCTCGGCCTTGCCCCATGGGAAAACTGAGTGAAGCTTTTGAGGCTGTGAATCCCCGTTGTCTTGGAAGCAGTGATGTGATACAATGCGTGCAGCGCGGGAGGTGCTTCAGTATGAAAGGACATATCACCAAAAGGTCAAAGAAGAGCGGTCTTCCCCCTGGGACCCTTGTTCATATTGGTGAAAAGAAGGCGGATGCAAGCAGGATCACGGTCCTGGATTACAATGAAGCGAATTTTCAGGAAGCGGAATTCTCCACGATTGAGGAGTGTTTTCTCTTTAAAGACAAACCCTCTGTAACGTGGATCAATGTCGAAGGCCTTCATCAGGTCGAAATCGTACAGAAGCTTGGGGATTGCTATGGCTTTCACCCCCTTGTGCTGGAAGACATCCTTAACACCCAGCAGCGGCCGAAGATAGAGGATTACGGAGACTACTTCTATGTCGTACTCAAGATGCTCCACAACGAAAAGAGCCCTGAGATTGTTGCGGAGCAGATAAGTATCATCCTCGGCCAGAATTATGTGATCTCCTTCCAGGAGGGCATGGAAGGGGATGTCTTTGACCCCATAAGGGAGAGGCTAAGGAGCAAAAAAGGCCGCATCAGGGGTATGGGGGCCGATTACCTTGCCTATTCCTTGATAGACGCCATCGTTGACAATTACTTTGTGATCCTCGAAAAAATGGGGGAAAGGATTGAAGATCTGGAAGAAGAACTGGTGAAGGTCCCGACCACAGAAACCCTTCAGGGGATCCACCATCTGAAAAGAGAGATGATCTTCTTGCGAAAGGCTGTCTGGCCCCTCCGGGAAGTAATTAATAGCGCAGGGAAAGGGGAGTCCCCTCTGATCAAGGATTCCACCAGGATCTATTTGAGGGATGTCTATGACCATACCATCCAGGTGATTGATACCATTGAGTCGGGCAGGGATATGCTCTCGGGCATGCTCGATATCTACCTGTCAAGCTTGAGCAACAGGATGAATGAGATAATGAAATTCCTCACCGTCATCGGCACCATATTCATACCCCTGACCTTCATTGCAGGGGTGTACGGGATGAATTTTGAGTTTATGCCTGAACTCAAATGGCGGTGGGGCTATTTCGTTTTGCTCGGGGTCATGGGTGGGATAGGCATTGGCATGATCCTCTACTTCAAAAAGAAAAATTGGCTTTAACCCTGACAGATTCGAAAGAGGTATCCGGCTCCAATGGCAAGAAGAGGAATTGAGAGAAGGTAAGCGGCACTAATCCACAAAAATACTCCTTGCGTCCTTCACCCCTTCATCCACAATATCACCTATATATGCTGCAAGGATACCTGCGCTCTCCAGGGCTGTGGTGAGTTTTGCCCGTCTCTCTCCCGGCACAAAGATGAGAAGACCCCCTGATGTCTGGGCATCGTTCATCAGGATTCTTTTGGTATCCGCCACCTCAGCAGACCATTCCACAAAGGGTTCATACGTCTTCTCGTTACTCCTCGTACCTGCAGGTATTTTCCCCATGTCGGCAACCCTTATCGCCTCTTTGAAAAACGGCACGCGTTTTGAATTAAGACGAGCCCGGCATTTACTCGCAGTGAGCACCTCATTGAGATGACCGATGAGGCCGAATCCGGTTATGTCTGTTGCAGTGCTCACTCCCACTTCAGTCATAATCTCACAGGCCCTCTTATTCAGAGTTGCCATGGACTTGGTAATCTCTTCAATTCTGGCATCGCTACACATGCCGGCCTTTATCCCGGTAGCGATCACTCCGGTCCCAATGGGTTTTGTGAGTATCAGGGAATCCCCTCTCTTTGCCTTTGAATTATCATAAATCCTGTCAGGGTGGATTCTCCCGAGAACGGCAAATCCATACTTGGGCTCCTTATCCTTAATGGTATGTCCCCCGATAATGGATACCCCTGCTTCGGTCATTTTATCGACACCTCCCTGCATTATCCTCTTCGCGTAAGGAAGGAACTCGGCCTCACCAGGAAATGAGGCAAGGTTCAGTGCAACCAACGGCTTACCTCCCATGGCGTACACGTCCGAGAGTGAATTAGCCGCGGCAATAGCACCGAACCAATAGGGATCGTCCACTATAGGGGTAAAATAATCCGCGGTAAATACAACGGCGATATCGTCAGTGATACGGTATACCCCTGCGTCATCAGCATTGGACAAACCCACCAGCACATTCTTGTCGGTCACGGCAGGCAGCTGTCCCAGCACGTAGGACAGGTCCGAAGGACTGAATTTTGATGCTCAACCCGCGCAACTTGAAAGTTCGGTCAGCCTCTTTTCCATTGTTCTCCTTTCCTGCTCGTTTCTATAAAAAATATTAGTAAGTTTCCCTGTATTTGTAAAGCTGTTTATGCGGTCTCATCCTCCCCTTCAGCCCCAAGGAGCTGCCACTCGGCAAAACCTTCTTTCCTCTGGTCAAGTCTTTTCCCTTTCAGTCTCACCCTGTTCTTGCGAGGATGTGTCTTGAGCGTGATATATGCCCTTACAAGGTTTGCCACAGTGGCCTCCTGAAAGACCATTTCAGAACCATCATGAAGGACAAGGGATACCCTCAGATGCGTGTGGCCCTCAGGCACCTCAACCATTAACCCTTTCACATCCTCATTCCTTATTATCATCCACAGTCCTCCTATAAAGGATCCTCAGCCTATTATAGCCCCACATGCACTTTTTTGCCCTCCAGCCCGTTCTCTTCATGGGTTTTCTTTCTTATAGGAGAGGCATCAGCCGGATACCTCTCCTGTGTTTATGAATTATCCAGGCCAGAGCACCGCCAAAGGCTTGACAACACCCCACACATAAGGTAAAAGAAAATTATGAAGAGATTACCAACCCTTGCTGGTAAGGGTTAGAGAACCGCTCACTGGGCCCAATGGCATATGGAAGAGTACTTGCCGCGATTTTTCTCTTTTCCTTCACATCCCTTGCATTTGAGATAGCCCTCACAAGACTCTTTTCCATCTCCCTCTGGTATCATTTCGGGTTTATGGTCATAAGTATTGCGATGCTCGGCGTCGGTGCCAGCGGGACGGTCCTTTCGCTCTTTCCGAAACTCAAGAATCTATCGTCGGACAAGCCTATTTCCCATACGATCGGGATGTACGGTCTACTCCTGGGCTCAACCATGGCATTAAGTTATGTAATATCCAATATATTACCTTTTGACCCTGTGAGGCTTCCATGGGACAAGACCCAGATACTGTACATTTTGCTCTATTACCTCATCCTCTCCACGCCATTTTTTTTCTTCGGGCTGACCATTTCCAGCGCATTCTCTGCCCTCAGCGAAAGGGCCGGGCTCCTCTACGGGGCTGATCTCCTTGGTGCCGGGACAGGCTCCCTCGGCTTCCTTATGCTCACAGCCAGAATGAGCACCGAACATGCTGTTGTTATTTTGTCGTCCATGGCACTCGCAGGTGCTTTCATAACAGGCAAAGGAAAGACAAGAATCGCAGCAGTGCTGTTTCTTATAGTGAATGCATTCCTCTTCAGCATGCCTGACCTCATCACCCCAAGAATGTCAGCCTACAAAGGCCTTCAGTCAGCCCTCAACTACCCTGGAGCAGTATACCTAAGGACATATAATGACCCCTTTTCCCGCGTCGATATATTTGAAAGTCCGGCAGTGAGGTTTGCGCCTGGTCTCAGCCTCACCTACCTCGATTCTCTCCCCAGGCAAATAGGTCTTTCCATAGATGGAAGCGACATCAATGCAGTCACCGATGCGGGCAGCACCGAATCACTCAGGTTCCTCTCCTATTTGCCCTCTGCCCTTCCCTATGTCATGGCGAGAAGAGATGATGTCCTCATCCTCGAACCAAAAGGCGGACTTCACGTAGTATTGGCCGGGTATTATGGTGCACAAAATATTTATAAAGTAGACTCCAATCCCCTCGTCATCAAGGTGATAAAGGATACCCTGGGAGATTTTTCCCAAGGCATCTATGAGAGCAATACAAGGGACGGTCTGGGGAGGGCCTGGTTGAAGGCGAAAAAAACCAAATTCGACCTTATCGATATGCCCTTGATGGGAGCCTCACCATCCGGCTCTTTTGGGATCGCTGAGGATTATCGCTTCACCGTAGAGGCATTCAAGGAATATCTGGGCCATCTAAAGGAAACAGGAATCTTGAGTATTCATCTTTTCATCCTCCCTCCGCCACGGGTAGAACTGAGACTCCTCAGCACTCTCGCCACATCCATGGAAGAGATGGGGATAAAGGAAGTGGACAAGAGGATAATCTCCTTCAGGAGCTGGGGCACGGTGAGCATTCTTGCCAGGACAGTGCCGTTCACCCCTCAAGAAATAGAAACCGTCAGACAGTTCTCAAGGCAAAGGAGGTTCGACCTTATTCACCTTCCGGGCATAAGGGAAGAGGAGACGAATAACTACGTGAGAACACCTTCCAATGAATACTTTCTCGCATTTAAGCAAATTCTTGATCCGGAAACGCGTAAATCCTTTGAGGATAATTACCTCTTTGATATCCGTCCGGTGCGGGATGAAAATCCGTTCTTCCATTATTATCTGAGGATCACGAACCTCGAAAAGATTTACCGTATAATGGGCAGAAAGTGGCAGTATTTTATAGAAGAGGGGTATCTCCTGCCTGCGGTGTTTGTTCAGGTATTGTTATTGAGCATTTTACTTATATCTCTCCCGGCGATTAGTAAGCTCAAGGCCAAGGTTGAGGTTAAGATGAAAAAAACAAATAAACCCATCCTCAACATTGACCTGTTCTACTTTGCCTTCCTCGGTCTGGGATTCATGTTCGTGGAGATCGCCCTGATTCAGAAAATGATACTGCCGCTGGAGAACCCTT
>DATKOU010000258.1:0-6126 GCA_035524455.1 Thermodesulfovibrionales bacterium
GCCTTGGGCGATGGTCCGAGAGGGTTCTCGTTGGATGCGAGTTTGATTGAACCCGAGATGCCAAGCTCCCTCTCCAGCTCTTCCACCGGTTTCCCGGGAACATAAGGCCTTACGGCAGAGACATACTCCGGGGGCCTAATCATTGGTCCCCCCTGCAGGATAAGAACCGAGGATCTTCAGGTAGAGGCAGCCCTCTTTCACCTCCTCTATGGCCTTTTTGACTTTCTTGTCATCCATATGTCCCCCCATATCCACAAAAAATATGTATTCCCACGCCTTCCTCTTGGATGGTCGCGATTCGATCTTTGTGAGATTTATCTTCGCCTGTTTGAAAGGTTCAAGGATGGTGAAGAGAGCACCGGGCCTGTCCTTGGTCGAGAACATGATGGACGTTTTATCCCTGCCCGTCCTCTTTGAAGGCTCCAAGCTAATCACGAAGAACCGTGTAAAGTTGTCCTTATAATCCTCTATATGGCGCTCTACAAAGTGCAGGTCATAGATCTTTGCCGCGACTTCGCTTGCAATGGCGGCAGCATCCTCCTCCCTTGAGGCCATCTCTGCCGCCCTTGCAGTGCTGGTCGATTCGAGGATCGGTATTCCGGGCACATTCCTCTCCAGCCACTTGCGGCATTGGGCGGTGGGCTGGGGATGGGAATAAATTTTCTTTATCTTCGTCTTATCCCCGCTCCTGGACAGAAGGTTATGGGATATCTTCAGCAGCACCTCACCCGAGATCTTCAGGTCATAATCCATAAACATATCAAGGGTATAGCTCACCACGCCCTCGTTGGAATTCTCTACGGGCACGACGCCGTATTCCGTCTGTCCTGAGTATACGGATTCAAACACGTCCTTGATGCCTTCGGCGGGAATAAGGACCGAGGACGAGCCGAAATACCTCATGGCAGCAAGGTGTGTGAATGTGGCAACAGGGCCGAAATAGGCTACCTTCAAAGGCTGTTCAAGGGAAAGTGAGGCGGAGAGGATTTCTCTAAAAAGCGGTTTGATAGCACTGTTGGGAAACGGACCCTTGTTGATGGAGATAAGCCTCTGCAAGATCTCCTTTTCACGCTCCGGGGAATAAAAGCGAGTATTCTCTTTTCTCTTGATGCCTGCAACCTCGATGACGATTCTGGCCCTCCTGTTGAGAAGGTTCAGTATCTCTTCGTCTATCGCGTCGATCTCGCCCCTCAGATTTTTCAGCTCACTCATCGTCTTTTCCCCTTTGTTTTTGTGATTAGAATATTAATAATACAGATTTTTTCTTAATTTTTTCAAGGACTTCAGATAGTGAAAGGAGGAAGTTCCAAAACAATGTGATGCACTGTTCGCCGGAAACGGCGATTAAAATTCAGGATCAAACAGAGAACCAATAAAAAGAAGGCCCGCACACAGAGGGGGAAGGATATTCTTCAGGCTACATTCATCACTGCGCTCTTTCTGCGCCGGCGAGGAAGGGTCAAGCTTTTCGAGGATTTCTTATCCGGCAGATCCAGTTTCTTATCCGGATGACTCTTGTGATTTTTGCATTCGGAAATGCATTCCGTGAGCATGGTGAGGAGCTTGATCTTATCGTCGTGATCCATCTTTGCCATCTCTGCACAGAGCCTGAAGCCTTCTCCTCCGAAGAATCCAAGAGCATCTTTGTCACGCGGGGTACCCAAAAGGTCTGATGCGGATTGAAGGATTATTGCCTCTGAAAGATTTCTCAGACCCATGACATCCTCCTCCCACACAGGTGATTATGATAACTATACCCAAGAGAGATGATAAAGATATATCAGCGTAAATAGGATTTTTTTGTAAGAATTCAGGAATAGGGATTTGTAGGGTTTTTCCCTACAAGGAATGCTTTGTTCGTTAAACTCCTTCAGCCTTACTTTTTGGGGGACCTGACAGAATACGCAAAGCCCCTTCTCAGGGTATTTTCGCTAATACTCCTTGGATTCATAAACTGAAGAAGGTAGTCCGGCCCCCCTGCCTTGGAACCGACCCCTGACATTCCCGACCCTCCAAAGGGCTGCCTCCCCACAAGGGCACCGGTGATTTTCCTGTTTATGTACAGATTCCCTGCCCTGAATCCCTCTTCCGCCTTCCTGATATTGGCAGGGCTCCTCGAAAATATACCTCCTGTCAGTGCATAAGAGGAATCATTGGCGATATCAATAGCCTCATCCATGTCCCTTGCCCTCATAACAACAAGCACTGGACCGAATATCTCTTCCTGCGCAATGGGAGAGCCGTGGTCCACATCCCCGAATATTGCAGGCCCTATAAAATAACCTTCTCCCTCTGCCCTTCTGAGGAGGAGGGGCTTCCCCTCGTTCATCCCTCTCTCTCTGTATCTGCCAATTCTTTTCAATGCCTCTTCGGAAATCACCGGCCCCATAAAGGTGCCTGGCTCTTCCGGAGGGCCTATCCTTATGCTCTCCGCCGCCCCCCTGAGCCTGCCGCAGAATTCATCAAAGACCTCACCTATTACGATCACCCTTGAGCAGGCCGAACACTTCTGTCCCTGATATCCAAGGAAAGATTCTAAAACCCCTGTTAACGCCTCATCCATATCGGCAGTTTCATCAATAATGATAGCGTTTTTTCCACCTATCTCTGCAATGATCTTCTTGATATTCCTTTGACCGGAGCGGGTCTCTCCTGCACGCTTCACTATATCCAGACCCACATCCTTTGAGCCGGTAAAAGCGACGAAGTCTATTCCAGGGTGAGATACGAGAAATTCTCCCACCTCATTTCCCGGACCTGGAAGGAATTGCAGGACCCCGGGGGGAATTCCTGCGAATCTGAAGATGTCCGAGAGCTTCCATCCTGTAACAGGGGAAAGGCCAGAAGGTTTGAAAATGATACAGTTCCCTGCAACGATTCCTGCTGATATCATTCCTGCGGGTATGGCAAGGGGGAAATTCCAGGGAGATATCACGACCCCTACTCCCTTTGGTTCGTAATGATATTCGTTTTCCTCACCCGGATAGTCACCAAGCCGCATTGGGGTTCCGAGCCGTATCATCTCCCTCCCATAGTATTCGCAATAATCTATGGCCTCGCTCACATCACCGTCTGCATCCTTCCATGTCTTGCCGACCTCATATATCTCAAGGGCTATAAGCTCAGACCGCATTTTTCTCATCTCCTCTGCAACTCTAAAAAGGTATTCAGCCCTCTCCCTGGGAACCCTCTTCCTCCACTTATCCCATGCCCTTTTCGCCTCTTCAATGGCCCTTTCAGCCTCCTTCTTTGTGGCAAGTGATACGCGGCCTATTACCTCCCGGGGATTTGCCGGGTTGTTAGATACGATTTCACGGTCCGTAAATATCTCCTGATTCCCTATGGAAAGGGGGTATCTTCTGTTAAAATCATTTTTCATCTTTTTTAGACTGTCCTTCATTCTTTCCCTGTTTTCGGCCTGGGAAAAATCCATGGGGGGCTGGTTTCTGAATATCCCTTCTTCACGACGTTCGGCAATAACCGCTGTTTCAATCTTCGGAGCCTTTATCAGTTCCTCCAATGGTTTTCCCTCTGCAAAGAACTGCCTCACAAAAGACTCATTGGAGGTATTTTCTAAAAGCCTTCTCACCAGATATGCCATCCCTGGGATGAGTTCTCCCACAGGGGTATACACCCTCACTCTATATCCCATATCCCGCAAGGCTTTTCTCAGGGGCTCACCCATGCCATAGAGCATCTGAAACTCGAAGAAGTCCTTGGGGAGTCCCAGAGATTCAGCTAACGCAATTGCATTGCTCACGCTCCTCAGATTATGTGTCGCGATGGCAGGGCGTATGAACTCAGAATTTTCAAACAGTATCCTTGTGAGCTCTTCGTAGTTAAAGTCTGTCTCGCCCTTGTTCAGGAACACAGGCACAGGCCATCCCTTCTGGCGGTTTACTGCTGTCTCATAATCCCAGTATGCCCCTTTTACAAGGCGAACGGATATTTTTCTTCCCCTCGCCTTCGTCCACTCAATAAGGCTCAGGAGGTCTTCCTTTGTGTCCTTCAGATATGCCTGGAGGGCTATCCCTGCAAAGGGATAGTCTTCAAACTCATCAAGAATGCTTTTGAAGACCTCAAGGATAAGGTCCTTGAAGTAATAGTGCTCCATATCGAGACAGACGGACGCTCCGACCTCCCGGGCCTTTCTGAATATCTGCCTCAAGTTCTCCTTGGCCCTCTCGATGGAGACTTCAAAGTCTATAGGATCCATCTGGGAGTAAAGAGAAGATACCTTGAGCGAGATATCAATCCTTGGAATGGGTCCCTTGTCATCCCTTTCAAGGAGGGGGTCTGTTTCCCAGCCCGTGACCTTGGGGTGAAGAAAGTCCAGGAGCGAGAGGTAGTTCCCGGTATACTCCAGTGCCTCGCGGTCACTCACCACCATCTCACCCAGCAGGTCGACACTGAATGCAAAACCAGCCCTCCAGAGCGTGTTAAACGGTTTCAGTGCGTCCGAGGGACCCCTTCCCGCGATGAACTGTCGTGCTATGGATTCCACGCCTGCCCTGATCACCTTACCGGCGATGTAAGGGACAAAGCTGCTCCTCGAGATGCGTTCTATACCCTTCCTTAGTATCATGGGAGTATGTGCCGCTTCCGTAAAATATTCTTTCAGTACCTTTACGATAAGGGCGTCACTCCGGAGGGAAGGCAGGACATCGATATACCTGAAGAGCTGGAACCTGAATGTCTCATCTTTCATAGCCCATTCCATTAGCCTTCCCATCCACTTCTTCTTATTAAAGAGGAAGGGAACTTCTCCTTCCATGGATGAATAAATCTTTGCCCCTGTCTTTCTTATACGATCTTCCAAATCATTATGCGGGTTCACACAGAGACACCAAAGACCTTTATTTCCTTTGAGAGAAAGATAGCCTGAACAGTTCTCACTCCCATGAGTGCTATTCGAGATTATTAAGCGTCTGCGGGATAAGCTCTGAGAGTGCGGGGAATATATGCATGCTGTCCGTGATATATGAGATATCATTCTTGTTTGCTACTGCATTCACCACTTCCTGGATGAGTAAGGAAGCTTCGGGTCCTATGATATGGAAGCCAAGAATTTTCTTTGTCCCTTTTTCGACCACTGCCTTTGCAAACCCCTCTTCCTCCACCATTGCAGTACCCATTACCGTATCCGCATATTTTGCCTTTCCTACGAGAATCTCATGCTCTTTCTTCGCCTGCTCTTCGGTAAGCCCGATAGATGCAATCTGGGGATGTGTAAATACTGCGTGGGGGACAGCGCTGAAATCCATCTTCATTTTCTTCTTATGGGTGGCATTGTGCCACGCCACTTCTGCCTCTCTGTCGCCTGCATGAGTGAACATCTGTTTGCCGATAATGTCACCCAGTGCCCATATGTTCCTTTTGTTTGTTTCGAGATGATCGTTCACTCTTATGAAATTGGCCTCATCGGTCTCTACTCCCGTATGTTCGACCCTTAACAAACCAGCGTTTGACCTCCTCCCTGTTGCGACCATGATACGTTCTACGGTAATAGGCCTTCGTGCACCTGCATTTCTGTCCGCAGTAACCACGGTATAGCCATCGACACACTGTGTAAGTTCTATTACCTCTGCGTTTGTCTGAATTTTCATACGTTTCCCCATTTCCTTTATCAGCAGGTCTGTAATCTCCGGCTCTTCATTGGGAAGCAACCTCTCGTTCCTCTGCACCATCGTCACTTTTGTACCCATAGCCGCAAAAAAGTGGCCGTACTCCACGGCCACGTAACCGCCGCCGATGATGAGTAGGCTCTCGGGGTTTTTCCCAAGTTCAAGGATGTTCTCATTGTTCAAGAACTCCACGCCCTCCAGTCCTTTAATGGGTGGAATGATTGGTCTGGCTCCTGCAGCGATAAATATCTTCTTTCCCTTTATCTTCTCGCCATTCACCTCAAGGGTGTAGTCCCTCACAAAATGTCCTTCTCCGTGATAGAAATCGAGATGCTCCGAATCTTTTATTGCCTCCATAATGGAGTTCCGGCCTGATTCCACTGCGCCTTTCATCCGCTGCATTATGACGGGAAAATCCAAACGGGCTATTTCCGCATGAATCCCCAGTTTCGCTGATTCCTTTATTTCTGTTACCCTGTCAGCAGAATATATCAGTGTCTTT
>DATKOU010000259.1:0-8135 GCA_035524455.1 Thermodesulfovibrionales bacterium
GACTGTCACTGCCATTCTCTGCAACAACCATTATTTGAGCAACGCAGGCAGTAGCAGAATACGCCTTTTCGAGCCCTTTTGAATTCATGATTAACCTATCTCTCTGGGAAAAGGACGCAGAGGCCTTTCTCACCTTTCTGATCCGTGCATCAGCATCAAGAGCGGCCTTCTCTATCTTAAGTGCTTTCTCGATGGCCTCCCCTTCATCCATGGACGCAATGGCCTCATCAAAGATGTCAAGAGATGTCTGCTCCGAAGGCCCGGGAAGGTCGAGCCACTCGTCCTGCACAGTCCATCGTGATGCCTCAACAGCGCGCGCTATAACCGAATCCGCATCTCCCTGTGCCGTGGCAAACGAAAAGCCAAGTCTCTTGTCCCTAATGACCCGGAGGGAATATCCGAAATCCGTGGAGGATTCCAGGGCATCTGTCCTCTGGTCTCTCACCTCCACGGAAAGACTGCGTGAAGACTTAAGGTACACCTCGGCCAGGTCTGCCCCCCTTTTCCTTGCTCCTTCGAGAAGCCGGAAGGCGAACTCGCGGTCAATCCTCATAGTATGTTGCAGAGGCAGTATCAGACTCCCATACGCTCACCGCGGTTACCTGGATGTGGTCATCGGTGATCTTTTTCTTAAGGGAATCATAGATCCATTTAGCAATATTTTCCGAGGACGGATTCTTCTCAGTGAAGGGAAACACGTCGTTCAGGAATGTGTGGTCAAGGGGCGCGGTCACCTCATGAGTGAGACGCTTCAGTTCATGGAAGTCCATGGCAATATCGATCTCGTTGAGCTTCTCCGCAGAGACATGCACCTGCACTTTCCAGTTGTGACCATGCAGGTATTCACACTTTCCCCTATACCCCCTCAGCTGATGTGCTGCTGAAAACGTCGTCTCGATCATAAGTTCGAACATATCAACCCTTTCTCATATAGACTTTCTTCCAGAGACGCGATACCCTCTATTCTGCGTCAGCAGTGTCAGACCGACTTTTTGAAGACCGCGATGTACGGAAGGTTCCTGAATTTATTTTCGTAATCCAGGCCATACCCGACCACAAATTGATTGGGTATCTCAAACCCCACATAGTCCAGGGGGACATCCACCTTCCTTCGCTCTCTTTTATCCAGAAATGAGCATATTCTAAGACTTCTCGGGTGCCTTGCGAGTATCCGCTCCCTCAGCTGATTCAGGGTTATTCCCGTATCAACGATATCCTCCACAAACAGGACATCCTTGTCCGTCACATCCTCCCTTATGTCGTAATGTACCTTCACGTCACCTGTGGTATCTGTCTTCAGATAACTTGACGCAATGATAAAATCCACAGTGAGCGGAACCCTGATCGCTCTTACCAGGTCCGACATGAACATAAAGGCACCTCTCAGGATTCCCACTGCGAGCAGGTTCTTCCCCTCATACTCCTCAGAAATCCTCCCTGCCAACTCTCTCACTCTCTGCTGTATCTGTTCTACGGTAAAGAGCGGTTTACCCACTACCATCAATTCTTCCTCCCTTGGTATATGATTTGATTATATTCCTAAATCACCCGGCAACTCAACACCTCCCAAGTGAAGCGATCAGTGCTTCAGCCTTCTTAATAGTCTCATGGTACTCCCTCTCCGGATCAGAATCCGCAACTATACCAGCCCCAGCCTGTACATACGCATGTCCATTCTTGACCACAAAAGACCTGATGATGATATTCATATCCATAACCCCGGAAAACCCCAGATATCCCAGAGAACCGGTATACGGACCCCTCCTCACAGGCTCCAATTCATCTATGATCTCCATACATCTCACCTTGGGGACCCCCGTGATGGTACCTCCGGGGAAAACCGCCCGTATGACATCCAGGCACGTCTTCCTGTGCATAAGCTTTCCCCTTACGTTGGATACGATATGCATAACGTGGGAGTAGTCTTCCGTGATCATAAGTTCATCCACTTCAACGCTTCCGTACATTGAAACCCTCCCCAGGTCGTTCCGCTCAAGATCGATGAGCATGATGTGTTCTGCCCGCTCCTTCTCGTTCAGGAGCAACTCTGCCCTCATCAATTCATCTTCTCTCATGTCCTTTCCCCTTGGTCTCGTTCCCGCAATTGGTCTAGTTTCCACTGTACCGTCCTTGACCTTTACCAGTCTCTCGGGAGAAGAACTCACGATCCAGTACTCTCCAAAGTCGGCAAAACCGGCAAAAGGGGAAGGGTTCATTGCGCTGAGTATCCGGTAAAGTTCCCATGGACTCGCCTCTCCTAAATGCGCGGAGATCCTGTGGGAAAGGTTTGCCTGGAATATATCACCCGCAGCAATATATTCCTTTGCCCTTATCACCATATCCATATACTCTTTCTTTTTCATTCCGTGAATAATCTCAATTCCCCGCCTGACAGGGTGGATAGTATGCGACGCGTCTTCCCACGCGGTAGATTCTATCCTTCTGCATATTTCGTCAAGGACAGACTCAGCCTCCTCGTACCATAACCCTGCATCAACGCACGCCTTTCTCCGCACACCCGGACACACAATAGCCCACGCCTTTCTCGTCTTATGGTCAAAGGAGATCAGTCTGTCTATAAAGAAAAAATGGGCATCAGGAATCTGGAGGTCATCAATAGTGGTGTCGGGAAGCCTTTCCAGATAGCGGGAAAAATCGTAACTAAGGAGCCCGGCTGCCCCGCCCTGGAAAGGGGGAAGTCCATCAACAGGTTTTTGCGCGTAGCCTTCCAAAAGTTCACCCAGCAGCTTCAGGGGATGTGCGTAGGATATTGACTGTGACGTTCCTGATCGTACTGCAATTTTTTTCTCTTTTGCACGCATGCTGAGATACGGATCAAATCCGATAAAGGAGTACCGGGCGATCTTTTCGGGTCCTTTCACACTTTCGAAGACAAAGGAGCCGCTCCCTGAGAAAAGGGGATAAAGTCTTTCGGGTGAAGTGTAGGGGATCTCCGCAGAGAGACAGGACACTGGTCCGTAGCCATTCTTGCAGGAATCCAGGAACTTTCTCTTGGTGAGGGATGCACCGCATTTACAATGTGCCACGTGTGCCCTCTCAGGCAGTAAGGATTTCGGTGGTAATCAATTCAAGGGCCTTAAAAGGATCCGCCTGATTGAGCACAGCCCTTCCAAGGACGATATAGTCAGCCCCTTCCCTTATCGCCTCCCGGGGTGTCATGGTGCGGCGCTGGTCATCAGGAGGGCTCCACGAGGTTCTTATGCCAGGGGTCACGATGAGAAAATCCTTCCCGAAATGGTTTCTGATCATTGCCACTTCATGCCCTGATGCCACCACGCCGTCAAGACCCGCATGCATGGAAAGTCTGGAGAGTTCCTTCACATGGGTCCTCAAACTGTGCTGGATTCCCAGTTCACCCTTCAGGACCTCCTGGGTCAATCCGGTCAGCACAGTCACCCCCAGCATCCTCGGCCTCTGGATGTTCTCCTTCAGACAGAGATCCACCACCGCTTCCCTGCATGTGCGCATCATGTCCAGCCCGCCTGAGGCATGGAGATTGAACATGTATACTCTCAGCCGGGTCGCGGCCAATGCGGCCTTGATGACGGTGTGGGAAATGTCATGGAACTTGAGGTCGAGAAAGACCTTCTTTCCCCTTTTGTTGATTTCCTTCACCACTCCAGGCCCTCCTGATATGAATAGCTCGAGACCCACCTTGAACACGCCCACATAATCCTTGAAGCGATCCACGATCTCTATTGCATACGCCGGATCTGAAACATCGAGGGCGAGAATAATCTTTTCCTTCACCGGCATGCTACATCCTTGGGAGGGTAATGCCCCTCTGTGCCTGATACTTTCCTGATTTGTCTGCATATGAAACCCCGCACACCTCTGACGCGACAAGGAATATAAGTTGCGCAATGCCTTCGTTCGCGTAGATCTTCGCAGGCAGAGGCGTGGTATTTGATATCTCGATCGTCACATGACCCTCCCATTCAGGTTCAAGGGGGGTGACGTTCACCACAATTCCGCATCTCGCATAGGTTGATTTTCCCAGGCATATTACGAGCGTATCCCTCGGAATTCTGAAATACTCCACAGAGCGGCCAAGGGCAAAGGAATTGGGAGGGACAATGCATATATCCCCCTTGAAATCCACAAAGCTCCTGGGATCAAAGTTTTTTGGGTCAACTACCGTGGTATTGATGTTTGTAAATATCTTAAATTCATCGGAGATCCTCATATCGTACCCGTAAGAACTCACGCCCGAGGATATCACGCCCTCACTCACCTGGCTTTCATGAAAAGGCTGGATCATGCCCTTTGGGGCCATATCCCTTATCCACCGGTCATTCCTCACCATATGAGCCCTCCATTTTTGGAAAAGATTACCATAAAAACTTCCTGGATGACAAGGAATATCATCTGTAGTAGAATAATGAAAATTCACATGAGGGAAAAGGAGGCAATGCAGAACCATGGCCGAGTTAGAACTCCCAAATGCCGAAGAGCTTGAGGAAGTGAGATCAAAGGGTTTTACAAGGCGAGTTGCCCTTATCACTGCAATATTCGCAGTCATGCTTGCCATCTCCTCCCTTGGCGGGAATAATGCGATGAAGGAGATGATCCTCGCCCAGCAGCAGTCATCCGACCAGTGGTCCTTTTACCAGGCAAAGGTGGTTCGTGAACATCTCTACAAAAGCCAGAAACTTCGCATTGAAGCAGACCTCCTTGAACGGGGAGCAATGATGAAACCCAATGTGCGTGCACACTATGAATCCACACTCAAAAAGCTTAACGAGGAAGAGGCTCGCTATCGCGAGGAAAAGAAAGAGATAGAGCAGGAAGCAAAGAAACTGGAACATGAGCGTGACATGAATCGGAGCAAGGACCCTTACTTCGACTATGCGGAAGTCCTCCTCCAGATAGCAATTGTCATGGCATCGATCTCGATTCTCGCCCTTTCACGCCCGGTCTTTTATTTCGCCGTTGTTGTTGCTGCAATTGGGGCTCTAATGTCTCTTAACGGTTTCTTTCTGCTTTTCAGAATCCCTTTTTTGCACTAGACCAAGGCTATGCGAGGCATTCGATCCAGAGCAATCATATTCTCCCTTTTCCCTTGTTGCTCTCTTTCTCTTTTGGCTCGTCAGATGCATGGCTTTACCTCAGCTACTGATAAATATCAATCTTCAGGGCATCTGCAACCAGGACGGAAAGTGCCATAGCCAGCTCATCCACATCGTCAACGCCCGAAAGTTTCCGTTCCTTTAGTTCATTGACAAGAGCAGACAAAATCTTGTCAAATGTTTCTGTATGACTGCGGTGCGTCGTACACGCAGGACACTGAGCCATAATCATCTCCGCCTTTTGAATACCCTCTATTTTCTATTTTTCAAAATCTGAACTATCATCCGAGCGTATTCATCTAATCTGCTCTCTGCCAAACATTCCCTGATTACTTAATGTAGTACCCCGACACCTTCCACTTACCGTCCTTGTCCAGCATGGGAGTGACGGTCTCGACCGCAGCTTTTTTGTTCTCAAAGGAGGTAGTATACTGAATCACGACATACTCTCCATCAGGGGCGCCAGGAAGGGATGTGGCGTATGTCTTTGACTTGAGTGTCCTTGAGACAAGCTTGCCAAGGGGCTTTCTCGCGCTGCTGACGGACTCTTTCCACTGCTCTTTGGTGACCGCTCCCTTGAACAATTGCGCAGCCTCGTCCCAGCTCTCGGAATATTTTCCCTCGTCTACTAATGCCAGCCATTTTGAAGCAGCTTTTGCAGCAAGCTCTTCTCCTTTTTGATCAGCTATTACCATAGAAACGCACAGCATACTGCACGCGACGATGATGCACAGGATAATTATTCTCTTTGTCTTCATACTCCTCCTCTTTTCTTGCAATAGATACCCTAGTATACTTTTTTCGTCTCCTGATATCCAATATCTTCCGCTTGTTAGATAAGGGGCCTAGTTTTATCGACTCATTGGCGAAATTTAATGATATCGATTACAATAGTGAACCGTTTTCATGATGCAACAACGTCCGAAATATAAACCAGAGGCCAAATGCTCAAAGGGCTTACCCGACGGCGATATAAGGAGGAGATAATATGGATTTTGGAATGAAAAACAGGCTGTCAAAGATTTTTAAACCCAAAACCGGAAAGACCGTTATGCTTGCGGTTGACCACGGCTATTTTCAGGGCCCCACCACAGGATTGAGGGACATGAAAGGCATCACCCCTCTTATTTCCCATGCAGACTGTCTTTTTGTCACAAGGGGAATATTAAGGACTTCCATTGATCCAGGAACCGATACGTCCATCTGTCTTAGGGTCTCCGGCGGGCCGAGCATCCTGGGTGAGCTGTCACGCGAGGATATCACCACATCCATGGAAGAGGCCCTCAGGCTCAATGTCTCTGGAGTGGGAATGTCCATTTTTGTAGGAGCAGAAGACGAGGAAAGGACCATTGCAAATCTCGGGAGGCTGATCAATGAAGCGGAAAGGTGCGGGATGCCTGTGCTTGCCATCACCGCTGTGGGCAAGGAGATGGTGAGAGACTCGCGCTATATCGGCCTCGCGTGCAGGATTGCCGCAGAGATAGGCGCGCACATTGTCAAGACATACTACTGCGATGATTTCCATAAAGTAGTTGAGGGATGCCCTGTGCCCATTGTCATTGCAGGGGGAAAGAAGATACCCGAGATGGACGCCCTTTTAATGACAGAAGGCGCGATCAAGGCCGGCGCTTCAGGTGTTGACATGGGGAGGAATATTTTCCAGAGCGACAACTCGGTGGGTATGATAAAAGCGGTGAGGGCCATTGTTCACAAGGGCGCCTCGGCAAAAGAGGCATTTGAGATTTATCAGAAGACAAAGAGACCCCCGGGAGCAGGAGGAGAGCAAATCCCGGACGAAAGCCTGGAAAAGGTATAAGGTATAATGAAGATTCACAAATCTTTAACCTCAGTCTGTCTTGTTCTATGAAAGTGGCGGTGTATTACTCTAACGATGACGTGAGGATAGAGGAGCGCCCTACCCCTGCCATATCAGATGGTGAACTTTTAGTGAGGATGATGGCGTCGGGCATCTGCGGCACTGATGTGATGCAGTGGTACAGGCAAAAAAAGGGTCCCCGTGTGTTAGGCCACGAGATGGCAGGAGAGATCGTTGATGCGGGGAGCAGGGTTGAAAAGTTTAGAATTGGCGACAGGGTCTTTGTGTCCCACCATGTGCCCTGCTACCGCTGCAACTACTGCAGCGAAGGCAACTACACTGCGTGCGAATCGCTCCATACCGGAAATTATGATCCAGGCGGCTTTTCTGAATACATAAGGGTTCCTGAGCAGAATGTGAAGTTCGGGACATTCCTTCTCCCGAATGGAATGACCTACGAAGACGCTGCAATGATCGAACCCCTTGCATGCGTGGTGGCGGGTCAAAGAGAGTTAGGGCTCAGGGAAAGGCATACCCTCCTTGTCATAGGCTGCGGCATTTCAGGGCTCCTGCACATCCAGATGGCCAAAGCGGCGGGATCTATGGTCGTGGCAACAGATATTAATGGCTTCAGGCTGGATAAGGCCAGGGAATTGGGCGCAGATTACGTGTTCCCTGCTGATGACTTTTCTGCGGACAAGCTGAGGGTTATCAATAAGGAACGACTTGCAGAGCGCGTGGTCGTATGCGCGGGAGTAATGCAGGCAGTAGAGAGCGCCATCGCTTCCGTTGACCGCAAGGGGAAAATACTTTTTTTTGCAGTGCCAAAGGAGGACATCCCTTTGCCATCCCTCAGATTCTGGAGAGATGAGATCACCGTGGCATTCTCCTACGGTGCCGCACCCGGAGACCTCCAGAAAGCAATGGAGCTCATTAGCAGCGGGACGGTCAATGTAAGAAAGATGATAACCCATGGGGTCCCTCTCTCGGAAATTCAGACTGGCTTCAGACTGGTCTCTGAGGCGCGGGAGTCTCTGAAAGTAGTTGTCGTGCCTGACAAGTCCTTTTACACATAAATCCACCCCCGTATCTTGACCCCTCAGGCGTTTTTGGTATACCGTATTCCATGTTTTCTGCAAATCGTTTTCTGAGAATCTTTTCTCTCCTCATCGGCCTGGCAGGTCTTTGACCAGGGTGATATTGTCGAGATAGACTCCCTTGAAAACATT
>DATKOU010000260.1:0-3070 GCA_035524455.1 Thermodesulfovibrionales bacterium
CCCATCTCCTGCAGGCATCACTGAGGTCTGTGCTGGGTGACCATGTGAAGCAGGCAGGCTCTTTTGTCTCGCCCGAGCGGTTCCGTTTTGACTTTACCCACTTTTCGGGCCTTGAGGAGTCTGAAGTCGCTTCACTCGAAACCATGGTGAATGAAACAATCCTTGAGAACATCCCGGTCAACACGTCCGTAATGGACATCAAGAGTGCTATTGATTCCGGTGCTATGGCCCTCTTCGGGGAGCGGTACGGGGATTCGGTCCGCGTAGTTTCTGTGCCCGGTGTGAGCTCTGAACTTTGTGGGGGAACCCACTGCAAGGCGACGGGAGATATCGGGCTTTTCGCCATAGTCTCTGAGGGAAGTGTCTCGTCAGGAATCAGAAGGATAGAGGGATTTACGGGTGGTACGGCCTTTCAGTATCTCAAAGAAAAGGCCCTCGAACTGAAGAAAATCGATGCATTGTTAAAAACAGACCACGCATACCCAAAGATAGAAAGACTTCTCTCTGAACTGAAGGCGCTCGAAAGGGAGCGGGAGGAGGTGAAGGCCAAGGCAGCGGTGAAGGACGCCTCGGCCATCATCGAGGGGGCGCGCAGGGTGAATGGGATAGTGGTGATTTCCCACAGGGTTGACGATCTTGAGCAGAAGGACCTCAGAACTCTCGCAGACACCCTTCGGGACAAGATCGGCTCGGGTATCATCTTCATCACCTCGGTAAGAGACGGCCAAGCATCAATGCTCGCAGTCGTCACCAAAGACCTGGTCGGCAGATTCAATGCAGGGGAGATACTTAAGGAAGTTGCGACGATGACAGGGGGTCGCGGGGGAGGAAAGGCAGAAATGGCCCAGGGAGGCACGAACAAGCTGGATACCCTGGACAGTGCAATGGAATCGGTGTACGGCATCATACGGGAGCGCTCTTCTGCGGCCATCGGATGATCGCCCTTCATTCTCTATCACAGAAGAAGCGGAGACTGATGTTCAATGGTCTCAAAGGAGGTGTCTTATGACTTTCTTCGATGTAGTGAGAAATGCTTTGCTCGTAGGTCTTGGTGTTCAGGAAAAGGTGAATGAATTCGTGAACGAATTGGTAAAAAAAGGTGAACTGAGCGAATCCCAGGGCGCAAAGCTCCTGAGGGAATGGACAGAGAAGGCGGATAAGGGCACCGAGCAGTTCAGCAAGGGCCTGTCAGACATGATTTCCAAGACCATGGAAAAGATGACTCTCCCGTCAAAGGATGACATCGAGAAACTGAACAGGAAGATCCAGGCCCTCTCTGTACGCGTCAAGAAACTAGAGGGTGTGAAGGGGGCGGAAACAGAAGAGGAATAACCCCTGTGGATCTCTTTAGACTCTCCCGCACCTACCGGTCTGCAAAGAGGCTCCAGCAGATTGTAAATGTGCTCCTCAAGCACGGCTTTGGCCGTGTCATAGACCAGATTCAGCTGGGAAGGTATATCCCGTTCAGAAAGCGGCTCAGAACCTTTGGACAGTGGCCCATATTGAAAGGTCCCACTGTGCCGGAAAGACTGAGGATTGCCTTTGGGGAGCTTGGTCCGAGTTTTATTAAGCTTGCGCAGATACTCTCCTCAAGGCCTGACCTCATCACCGCGCAATTTGCCAACGAATTCAAGAAACTCCAGGATGAGGTGCCGCCCTTCCCTGTGGCTGAAGCAAAGAAGATAATCTCTGAAGAGCTCAAGGTTCCTCTCGAAGATATATTCCGGGAATTTAAAGATGAACCAGTTGCCGCCGCGTCCATCGCGCAGGTGCATCTGGCAAAACTTGCGGATGGCTCTGAGGTGATTGTGAAGGTGCAGCGTCCCGGTATACGGGAGCAGATTGAGACCGACATCACCATTCTCACCGCGCTGGCCCGCCTCTTGGACCGGAATGTGCCAGAAAGCAGATTCTTTAATCCCGTGGCTATAGTGGATGAGTTTTCCAAGACACTGAGGAGGGAACTGGATTTCATTGGAGAGGCAAAGAACTGTTTAAGATTCAAAAAGAATTTCGAGGAGAACCCTGACATTTATATCCCCAGGATCTATGGTGAGCTTATCACAGAAAGGGTCCTGGTCATGGAGCGGATTGAGGGGGTGAGAATCGATGACATCCCGGGTATCACCGCACTGGGCCTGGACCGCAAGAGACTCGTAAAGGTGAGTGTGGATGCCTATTTCAAGATGATCCTTGAAGACGGGTTCTTCCATGCAGACCCCCACCCCGGAAACCTGCTCGTAATGCCAAGCGGTATGCTCGCATTCGTGGACTTCGGCATTGTGGGACGCGTGACCCCTGAGATGAAGGCCACCATGGCCAAGACGTTCCTCGCACTCATCCACAGGGACTTCGATAAGCTCATTGACCAGTATGTCGAACTCGGATACGTTCCTGAGGACATTGATCTTGACAGGTTCAGAAGGGAGTTCAAGACAGACCTTCTTTATTACCTTGAGCCATTGTACGGTCTCTCTCTCAAGGAGATCAACTTTGCACAGTACCTTGACGTGATAACACACCTCGCCTTAAAGCACAGAATGCAGATCCCCTCCGACCTCCTGCTCATCAACAAGGCAATGCTGATTATGGAGAATATCGGCAGAGAGCTGGACCCTTCTTTTGATTTTATCGCTTTTGCCGAGCCCTATGCCATCAGGCTTGCAAGGGAAAAGCTCAGCCCGTCAAGGATGTACGAGCACGGTGCCAAGGGCCTGGAGGAATTGGGTGACTTCCTCGTCCTTTTCCCGAAACAGATAAAGCGCATCATTAGAAAAGTACTGAGAGACGACATTCATATGAAGCTGACCCACATAGGACTTGACCGGCTGATCACTGATATGGACCGATCAAGCAACAGGATCACCTTTGGCATGATTATCAGTGCAATACTTCTTGGCTCTGCCATAATGCAGTCAACAGGCGCAGGAGTAAAAATCTTCGGCATGTCGGTACTGGGGTTGCTCAGTTTTGCCCTCGCCTTTCTTCTGGGCATATGGCTTCTCATATCCATCATAAAATCGGGAAGGCTCTAGGTCCTGAAGCAGGTTCTGAGGGACCTTTTCATGTT
>DATKOU010000261.1:0-10811 GCA_035524455.1 Thermodesulfovibrionales bacterium
AACTCCTTGGTCCTGTAATCAAAGACACCGACATAAGCGTTTGCATCGTCGTTGTTCGAGTTATTCCCCTCCATGAACTTGGCGGTGAGGGCAACGATGTGCATCTCTTTCGTCGGATCTGCAAAAAGCACGATCGCGTCATCACCAAACAGGGTGTGGTCAAAGAACACCTTGTTGCCCAATGCAAGGGGCATATGGCCGACCTTGATACCTGCAGGGATCCCGAGCAGGCCTGAGCCCTTGTACTGAATCCATGCCTCAAGGAGGTTCAGTTCTCCCCTCTTGCTGTCGCCATACTGATAGATACCCTGAGAACCCTGGCTGGGGACGTCATTCCCACCCCATTGATACCCTGTAGACTGCTTTCCGTTTGCTGCCTCAATCATTACAAAGCCCTCGGTGTTGTTTGTCACCTTAGCGTCGATCGACAGCCTTACCCTCTGATCATAAAAAGTAGGGTGATCGGCCACATCGTTGTCAAATTTTGATGTGTTCGACTGGTACTCACCCCTTACCCTGATGTCGCCGCCGATGGTGATCTGGGTACTGCCCTTTGCCACTGTCGCCTGGCTTTCTGCCGGTATCTCGGCATGGATGGCAAAGGCGCTGGCTGCAAAGCCAAGAACGAAGACTACGCCTAAAAGAATCGCTAAATATTTTTTCACTTCCTAACCCTCCTGTGGTTAGTTCAGTATTGATCCGTCAAAGACGGATTGTAAACTGATACATTCCTGCCTCGTCTTTGTCTTGTTTTCTCGCTCTCACCCCCTTTTTGCACAGATTCAGGCTGCATGTTCACTCAAACGCAGCCTCACAAATCTGCAGGTTATTCTTTGCTTTCGAAAAATATATCACTTCATGACTCCGTTGTCAAGGGAAAAAGGCTTTTCCGTTTATTTATTACCTACAGATAACTTTGCATAGACACAACATACACAGTATACAGCAATATACATACCATTGGGAAATGCCTCGAATTTAAAAGTTTTCACTAGATAGAGGAGTAGTGAATCTGTGGTAATTTTGCAATAGGGTGTGCAGAAGATACACCACATTTTTTCATGGGTCGTATTTATGGATTAGATATGTTAGATATTGTTGTATTATGCTCAGACGAAAAGGTAAAATTAATCCGGGTCATTTCGTATGAAAACATGGAAATATGATTTTGACATCGCGAAACACACCAAAGCCATAGAATTACATCCTGAAAGTTACGGGGCGTATAACAACAGAGGAATAGCGTACCAAAAAAAGGGGCAACACGACCCTGCCATTTCTGATTTCACCAAAGCCATTCGGCTGAACCCAACATTCGTACCCGCATATATCAACAGGGGAAATGCCCATCAGGAGGTGGGAGAATATGAATCCTCTGTTGCTGACCTGAATAAGGCGATAGAACTGGACCCGGACAACAGTATGGCCTACAATAACCGTGGATTCACCCTTATGCTCATGGGACGATACGAGGACGCGGAAAGGGACATAAGAAGATCGCTGGAACTGAGCCCGAACAATATTTACGCACTGAACAGTATGGCTGAGCTTTCTGCTTTAAGGAATAATGCGCCGGAGGCCTGTGCATGGTTAACTCTGGCCATTGAAAAGGGATACAATAACTGGTCCTATATCAGGTCTTCAAGGACTTATGACAATATCCGGGACTCCCTCTGCTTCAAGAAAATCATATCCAGAATATGAATGTACCTCTCTTCAATCCCGGGGTGCTCAAAACGGAGAGGCACTACCACTATGCCTAATCGCTCAGGGGGAAAAACTGAATTCTTGAGTGCCCTCCAACGTGCACACCGAATTCCCCTGAAAATCATCCACCTGTCGATCCTGAAGGAATTAGTCGCCACCTTTTTGCTGAGCGTCATATGCCTGAATTTCATTCTTATGATGGAAAAGGTATTGAGATTAAGCAGGGTACTCTCAGGGGTGGGTGCGTCCCTCTCCGATATGATAAGAATAATCCTTTATCTTCAGCCCCAGCTGATGATACTCACGATTCCCATGTCACTCCTCCTCTCCACCCTGCTCACCTACGGGAGACTCAACACAGACAACGAACTCACCATCCTCAGGACTGCGGGGATGTCTTTCAGGCATATTTCCCGGCCGGTATTCATCCTGGGGACCGCCTCCTTTGTCATGGGCCTGCTGGTAAGTTTCTCGCTGGGCCCGTACGGGGCGATCCAGATGAGGAAAAGCATCGCAACCATCGTGACCCAAAAGGCCCCCCTGGCCATAGAGGCAGGCATATTCAACACCTCCTTCAAGGACATCGTCATCCTGGTACGGGACAAACCGGCAGCTGATGAAATGAAAGGAATATTCATCTATGACAACAGGAATGCACAGGAGCCGAAGGTCCTCGTGGCAAAGGAAGGCAGGGTATACGCTGATAAGGAATACAACCTTTCTCTCTACATGAGGGACGGGTATATCCACATCACAAGAAACGAAGGCTCGACCGAACTATTTTTCGACGGGTACAATCTTTCATTGAATCTTGCCATGGAAAGCTCCTCGAGGAAGAACAGTGAAATGACACCCTTTGAGCTCCTCGCACTGGCGAGGAAAAATGAGCCAAAGGAGGGGATTCCCTTCCTTTTGGAATTTCACAGGCGGCTCTCCCTTCCCTCTCTCTGTCTGCTCCTCATGTTCCTTGGTCCGCCCCTTTCCCTGCTCTCGGGAAAATCGGGCAGGCTCGGAGGACTTTCTTTGGGTATTGGCGTCTTCACTCTCTTTTACATAATGCTCGTGTATGGAGAGAACATGGCGAGAACAGGGGTCGTCCCCCATGTGATAGGGGCATGGACACCGGTACTTATCATCGCGGTATCGTCCCTCCTCGCGTTTATGAAGGTGGAGTCAAGGTAATGGGAATACTTCAGAGATACTATCTCAGAGAATTCACTACGCTCTTTGCCATTGTCGGCATCGGTCTTGGTCTTGTGTTCAGTCTCATGGATCTTATCAACAAGATCAACGACTTCATACCCCACAAACCTGCCATGGCTGATCTCCTCCTCTATGCAGGTCTGACCCTCCCGCAATATCTGCTGTATCTCATGCCCATGGCATCCCTCTTGAGCGGTCTGTTCGTCTTTGGCCAGGCAGGGAAGAGGAGAGAGACCATTGCCATCAAGGCTTCCGGAGGAAGCATGAAAACCCTTCTCCTCCCCTTTGTGTATCTGGGAATAGTGTTGAGTATTGTGAGTTTCCTCATGGGGGAGTTTATCGTCCCTGATTGTTCGAGACAGACACATCTCCTCAGGGATACCCTCTCAAAGAAAGAGAATATACTCACCTCCAAGGAGGGTACACTCTGGCTCCGGACGAATGATGCGATCGTAAAAATTGACCTCTTCCTTCCCGGTAAAGGGACCATCAGGGGCGTCACCATCATGAGAATGGAAAATGATATGCTCATTGAGAGAACTGAGGCGGAGTCCGCCGAGTGGAGGCCTGCGCTGGGCTCCATGGGGTCTCCAGAGGCTGCCGATAGCCACAAGGCCGGAGGTGCGACGAGGGGAGTCTGGCAGCTCAGAGGGGTTACCCAGTACACGATCCAATCGGGGAAAATCACGAAACATAAAGAGCTGCAGACAGATGCTATTGCTTCACCGGAGATCTTCAGCAAAGACGTGCAGCAGCCGGAGGAGATGAACGTGAGGGAACTCACTGCGTATACACAAAGGTTGAAGAGCGCGGGCTTTAGAAACACCAAGCTCCTTGTGGATATTCAGTCGAGGATTTCCTACCCGCTCATTAACGCGATTATGCTCGTACTCGGAATCGCCCTCGCCCTCAGGGAGGTTGTGGGTGGGGGACTCGTGACCGCAGCCATAGGTATATTCATAAGCCTCTTCTATTGGGTCGCGTACACCACATCCCTTTCGTTGGGATACACGGGAATCCTCCCTCCAATACCCGCCGCATGGCTCATGCCGCTTCTTTTCGGCGGGATGGCATGGCATCTCTTCAGGAAAATTCCGGAATAACAGGCCCTGACCGGTTCTTCGGGAAGGAGAACCCCTCAGCGTTTCTCCGGGACTCCAATTCGGGATCGCGAATCTTGTTATTATGGAGATCATCCATTGGTAATTTCAATCCTGCATTTCTTTCATAATCGCAACCCCCGACGATGTGCCTATCCTTGTTGCCCCCGCAGCAAAGAATTCCCTCACCTGCCTTAGAGACCCTACTCCCCCTGACGCCTTAATGGCGCACCTGTCTTTTACCACTGATCGAATAAGGTAAATATCCTCCACCGTCGCACCGCCGGGACCGAATCCTGTAGAGGTCTTCACAAATTCCGCCCCTGCTTCAAGAACCATTCGGGAAGCCTCACCCTTTTCCTCCCTCGTCAGATAGCATGCCTCGATAATTACTTTGTGGACAACTCCCTTCGTCGCCGAAATTACATCAGAGATGTCTTTCTGAACATCCCGCCATTTTCCTGATTTCGCCATCCCTATATTCATGACGATGTCGAGTTCCTCGCTTCCGCGTAAAACAGACTCCATTGCCTCATACACCTTCACGTTGGTAAGCGTCATACCCAAAGGAAATCCTATTACCGTCGTGACCTTCACCCCGCTTCCCGAAAGGATAGCGGTTGTCTCTGGCAGAAAGAATGGATTCACGCATACCGAATGAAATCCGAATCTGACCGCTTCTTCACATACTTTTCTTATTTCAGCTAAAGTTGCATCTGGCTTCAGGAGGGTGTGATCAATTAATTGTGCAACGCTTGATTTATCCATTTTTTCTTCGTGAAGCTCATAGGTCCCTGTGTCCGAACGCTTTGAAAGAAGGCATGATACCTACCATTCATCCCCTTGTACTTTCCTGCCGATTCTTACTCGTATCCCCATAAGGATGGTCCTCTTCCCTTCATATTCCTTACGTAGGCATTGACCTCCTCCCGGTAAGCCTTCCGCAAAAGCTTTCCCACATCTCCCACGTTATATCTCACCTCATCCACCTGGAAGACCGGCATTACCTCCATAGTGGTATTGGTGAGAAACACTTCGTGTGCGGCATGGATATCCTTCTTGCCGAACTCGCCCTCCCTCACCATAAGCCCTTCCCTCACTGCGAGGTCAAGGATAACTGTTCTCGTGATCCCGTCAAGGAGTCCGCAGCCGATGGACGGCGTACAGAGAATGTCATCACGGTAAAAGAAGACGTTGCTGATGGTCCCTTCGGTGAGATATCCTGAGCCATTGAGCATTATGGCCTCGTACGCGTCTTCTCTCTTTGCCTCTATCTTTGCAAGGATATTATTAAGAAAATTAAGAGACTTGATCTGTGGGTTTATGGCATCGCTCAAATTCCTTTTTGTCTTTGCGATGATGACGCTGATCCCTTTCACATAGAATGCCTTCGGGTAATCCTTCATCTCTTCAGCGATCACCACAAAAGTCGGTGTGCTGCACAGGTCGGGGTCAAGCCCGATGGGCCCGTATCCGCGAGAAATGGTGAGTCTCACATACGCATTCTTCAGGGAATTTGCACTGAGGGTATCATAGATTGCCGCCCTGATCCTCTCCGCGTCCAAAGGGATGGTGAGGCCTATGAGGGTGGCAGAGCGGAAAAGCCTCATAAGATGCTCATCCAGCATAAAGACCACATCGTCGTATACCCTCATGGTCTCATACACACCGTCGCCGTACAGGAAGCCATGGTCAAAGACCGAGACCGTGGCCTCCGCTCTCGGAACAAGCCTGTCATTCAGGTACACATACATCGCTGAAATTATACCATTAACTCCCCTTATTTGACTTTCTTTCCTGATTCGTATATATAGTAAACATTCGGAATGAAACTCTTTCCAAAAGAAATCGATTTTTTCGAGATTTTTGAGAAGGCTGCCACCAACCTCACAAAAGCCACCTCCCTCCTCGTTTCGCTCCTGGAGAATTTCAACAACATCGAAGCAAGGGCAAAGGAGATTTATGAACTCGAGCAGGACGGAGACATGCTCACCCACGATATCATGAAGAAACTCAACAGGACGTTTATTACTCCCATCGACAGGGAAGACATCCATGCCCTTGCATCGAGTATGGATGACATTCTCGACCTTATATGGGGTGGGGTTGACAGGCTTGTGGTGTTTAAAATCACCTCACCTACCCAGGAGGTGATTGAGATTGCTAAGGATCTCCACAAGACCACTGAAGTGGTGCAAAAAACCATCAATGAGCTGCGCTCAAAAAATTACTCTCACGTTCAGGAGCATTGCATCGAGATCAATAGGCTCGAAAACAGGATTGACAGAATCTTCAGGGACGCCTTGGGAAAGCTCTTTGATGATATGAAAGATCCTCTCCTCATCATCAAGTGGAAAGAAATTTACGAACACCTCGAAGATGCATCCGACCGGTGTGAAGATGTGGCAAATGTTTTAGAAAGTATAGTCCTCAAAAATGCATGACACCTACTTCCTGCTCATCTCGGTAATACTTCTCGCAACGATCTTTGATTTCATAAACGGTTTTCACGACACCGCCAATGCCATCGCCACATCCGTCTCAACACGGGTTCTGTCCCCGAAGGTGGCGGTATCCATGGCAGCAGTGCTTAACATGGTGGGTGCGCTTTCGGGAACCGCGGTGGCCAAAACAGTGGGGGTGGGCCTTGTGGAAACCTACTCCATCACACAAATCACCGTCGTTTCCGCCCTTATCTCCGCCATTGTATGGGATATCATTACGTGGTATTTCGGGCTTCCCACGTCCTCAAGCCATGCGATCCTCTCAAGCATCGTGGGAGCTGCGATCGCTACTGCGGGAACCGGCGTCATCCTTCAAAAAGGGATCTATAAGGTACTTCTCGGCCTGATCATTTCTCCTGTCATCGGATTGGCCCTCGGATTCCTCCTCATGGTATTCCTCATCTGGCTGTTCAGGAGATCTGCCCCTTCGCTGGTGAGCACTCTCTTTGGCAGGCTTCAGATCCTTTCAGCGGCATATATGGCCTTCAGCCACGGAAGCAACGATGCCCAAAAGACCATGGGCATTATCACCATGGCCCTGGTAAGCTATTATAAACTCCCTGACTTTCATGTGCCTTTTTGGGTCATCGTCCTCTGCGCAACGGCAATGGCCATGGGAACCGCGGTAGGGGGATGGAGGATCATCAAGACCCTGGGGATGCGTCTTGTGCATCTCAAGCCCATTCACGGGTTTGCTGCCGAGACCGCGGCAGCCACAGTGATAGAGATTGCTTCGAGAATAGGCCTTCCCCTTTCGACCACTCATATCATTTCCTCCACGATCATGGGAGTAGGGGCATCAAAGAGGCTCTCGGCGGTGAGATGGGGAATAGGAGGGAATATCGTGCTCGCATGGATCCTTACACTGCCTGCATGTGGACTTCTTGCATGGGCGGTGTGCAGGGGGCTAAGTCTGATTGTTCAATAACGCTTGTTGCTCTCCTCCCGTGCCAGGAGACCTTTATCCGTTGGACTATACCATTCAGGACTATGAATCGTATCTGGCTACGAAATGAGTTTTTCGAAAGAGTAACCCTTAAGGTAGGTTAAGAATTCATCCACTGCGTGGGATCCGATCGCGCTCTTCTGGGATATCAAAGAGAACTCCCTAAAGAGGTTTTCCTCCTTGATACTCACTAATTTAAGGCTCCCGCACTTGCTCTCTTTCCTCGCCGCCCACCGCGAGACAATGGAGATGCCCATGCCGCTCTCCACCGCTTCCTTGATCGCCACAGTGCTTCCCAGCATCATGGATGCCTTCATGTCATGGGTACTTATGCCGTGTTTGTTAAAATATTTCTCTATGATCTGCCTTGTTCCTGACCCCTCCTCCCTCAGGATAAATGGTTCCTTAATCACGTCATAAATGGAGACCTCTTTCTTCTTCGCCCATGGATGCATCGCAGGGACGATCACCACAAGTTCGTCTTTGAGGAGCTTTTCCACTACGAGTTTCTGCCTTGCCACATCACCTTCAACAATCCCGAAATCGATATTCCCCGAGTTCAAGAGTTCTATAACCCTCTTCGTATTCCCTACAAAGAGATGTATCTTGATCTTCGGATGTGTTCTCCGAAAATCAGCTATCACAGAGGGCAAAACATAATTGCCGATGGTCGAGCTCGCCCCCACGCTTATACTTCCCTTGACAAGACCTGTCAGCTCCCCGATAGTTTTTTCCGCTGCTGCATAGAGGGCGAGGATCTCCTTTGCATACCGATAGAGGACCTCTCCAGCTGAGGTGAGGGACACCATGCTCGATGATCGGTCAAACAGTTTCGTCTCGTAGAGTTCCTCAAGGGCCTGTATCTGTAAACTGACCGCGGGTTGGGTGAGGTGGATGATCTCGGATGCCTTTGAAAAGCTCTTTGTCTCTGCGACGGTGCAGAACACTTTTAGTTTGTGATCTTCCATAACCATTAGTTTTGCTTATTGTACTAATTATTTTTTTAATAGTCAAGTAATGCGGTGGGCATGCCTTTTCGGTCAAATCCTGGATATCTCCTTCTTTTGTGAGCGTTGCAACGGGTGAGAGCCCTCTTCTTGTCAGGCTTTCCAGTAAAGTATCCGATTACACTGCGGGCATTGAATAATCTTTTCGTTCTTCTTTATTTCTACAAAGAGCTGGGGAGGAATATTCATATAACATCCTTGGCATACCTCATCCCTGGTTTCCACCACGGCAAGCCCCCTTTTTGTCTCAAGGAGCTGGACATAAAGATGATAGAGTTCGCCCTCAATACCCTTCACAAGCTGTTCCCTTTGAAGCTTGAGCGCATCCAGATCTTTTTCGATCTCCGCAACGTCCTCCTCCAACTTCTTCTTAAAGGCCTCGATCTTCTCTTCCTCAATCTTGACCTTTCCATCGTCTCTCTTTAGCTCCTTTTGTGCCGTATCCACTGCCTCCATCAAGGACAGCACCTCATCCTCAACTCCCCGCTGTTCTTTTTCTCCCGACTCTATCTCCTTCAGATGCGCCTGATATTCCTTATTCGTTTTTATCTCTGATGTCCGGCCCCTCAGTTTCTTTATCTTTTCATTTACCTCGTCCAATAGCCCTTCCTTCTCTTTCTTCTTCTTTACATGCGCTTCATATCTCTGTTTTGTTTTTTCATACAACAATCGTGCTTCATGTAATGGTTGCTCAACGGATGAGACCTTCTTGGGAATGGCTTCAATGATCGCGTTCTTTCTTGCAATCTCGGAATCTATCCCCTGAACCTCTACAAGCCCTTTCATGTCTTCTCTCACACACCCTCCACCCTACTCGCCTGCCAATTTTTTAATGGGCCCACCAGGACTCGAACCTGGGACCAACCGGTTATGAGCCGGTAGCTCTACCAACTGAGCTATGGGCCCTCATAAGAACTTCTTACACTGCGGACATCGCACTCCAGACCTGGGATGAGCCTCTTGAAAGACTGAGGGCTATGCCCCGGCTCTTTTACTATAAACTCGCAATGTTTTTTCGGTCAAGGGCTTTCAATAAAAGTCCTTAACCATTTGCTGCGTGCCGGATGTTTAAGTTTTCGGATGGCCTTAACTTCTATCTGTCTGATCCGCTCCCTTGTTACATCAAACTCTTGTCCAAGTTCTTCAAGGGTATGGGGGACATCTTCGCCTATGCCGTATCTCTTTCTAATAATCTTCGCCTCTTTCGGGTTAAGGGTGCAGAGCACCTTTTCTATCTGAAGTTTAAGATCGTCGTTGATTGCAATGTCAAGGGGGGAAAGGGTTGCCTTGTCTTCAATAAAGTCCCTGAGATGGCTGTCCTCCTCCTCTCCTATGGGGGTCTCAAGAGATATGGGCTCCTTCGTGATCTTCTGTATTGCCTTCACTTTTTCCACTGGCATGTTCACCCTGTCCGCAATGTCCTCAGAAGATGGCTCATCTCCCAGCTCCTGTACGAGTTCCCTTGTGGCCTTCGTGATACGTCCTATCACCTCCACCATATGCACAGGAATCCGGATTGTTCTTGACTGGTCAGCCAGGGCCCTTGTAATCGCCTGCCTGATCCACCAGGTGGCGTAGGTGCTGAATTTATACCCCCTCTGGTATTCAAATTTCTCTACCGCCCTCATTAATCCGATGTTGCCCTCCTGAATAAGATCGGGAAAACTCAGCCCCTTTCCAATGTATCTCTTTGCAATACTGATCACGAGCCTGAGATTGGCCTCTATCATCTCACTCTTCGCATCAGATACCTCCGCCCTGCCATCATCAAATACCTTTATTGCCCTCTTCATTTCGGCATAGCCCATTCCTCGTGAGCGCTCCAGTTCTTTTCTCTCCTCCTGGTAATCCCGGTACTTTTTCATTAGGGACTCTCTATTCTTTAAAGAAGGAGATTTTCTGGTCTTTGAGGAACTGACCTTCCCTTTTGGTTGCACCCTTGTTTTCACGCCCCTCTGCCTCTTAAGTCTTTTCTCCAATAAAAACATCTTCTTATTGAGATCTTCGATCTCTTGTATTATCCTCTCCAGCTGTTCGGCAAAGACATATATTACATCGTCTTTAAGCTTTAGGCTTCCCACCTTCTCTACTATTTTCTCCCTGTTCCCCTCCAGGAACCTCATGTATTTGAGTCTTTGGGAGTCAAGGGTCGTCCCGAGATTCTTTGGTTTCTTACTAGATCCCTTTTTCCCCGTTGTCTTCTTCGTTTTTCCCGCTCCCGACCGCTTCTTGTCGAATGCGTCCCTCTCCCGGGTGATCCTGGAGAGGTGCTCGAGATAAAGCTTTCTTCTCCGATACAATCCTTTTATCTCTTCGGTAATGGCAAAGAGCCTTTCCCTCTCGT
>DATKOU010000262.1:0-7743 GCA_035524455.1 Thermodesulfovibrionales bacterium
CAGGTACACTGGAGGGAAGGCAACAGGCATTTACCATACAGGCGACCGGACAGCTTTTCAATGCAGAAGGCTACCGTCCCCTTATCGTTGCCTATCGGAACGGCAAGCCAGTCCGCCTGGAAGAACTGGGCAGGGTCATCGACAGCGTCGAAAACAACAAGGTGGCGAACTGGTATAACGATGACCGCGCAGTGGTGCTGGCCGTCCAGCGTCAGCCCGGCACCAACACTGTGGAAGTAGTGGACAGCATCAAGAAACTGCTGCCCGTCTTCCGTGTCCAGATACCCCCTTCGGTCAACCTGAACATCCTTTATGATCGCTCAGTATCCATTCGTGAGTCTGTCAACGACGTCAAGGTTACACTTTTCCTTGCCTTGTGCCTCGTGGTGCTGGTTATTTTTCTCTTCCTGCGCAACCTCTCTGCTACCATTATCCCGAGCCTTGCACTCCCTTTCTCCATCATTGGCACTTTTGCAGGCATGTACCTCATGGGGTTCAGCGTTGATAATATCTCCCTCATGGCCCTGACGCTCTCGGTGGGGTTTGTGGTGGACGATGCCATCGTTATGCTCGAGAACATTGTGCGCCATATAGAGAAAGGGGAGAATGTTTTTGAGGCTGCACTCCGGGGGTCAAGGGAAATAGGGTTCACCATTTTATCCATGACCCTTTCCCTTGTGGCGGTCTTTATCCCGGTGCTCTTCATGGGCGGGATCCTTGGCCGTATTCTCCACGAATTTGCAGTGACCATCAGCATGGCGATCCTGATATCAGGGTTTGTCTCCCTGACCCTTACCCCCATGCTTTGCAGCCGCTTCATCCGGCCGCATTCGGCTGCTGAACGGCACGGCCGCCTCTATATGTTCATGGAACGCTTTTTCCAGGGAATGCTGCACACCTATGAACGCACTCTCAAGCTGGTCCTTGACTATCGCCTGACCACCCTGGCAGTCACTATTATCCTTACTGTGGCGACAGGTTTTCTCTTCACGAAAATTCCCATGGGGTTCCTGCCATCGGAAGATACGGGGTCAATCTTTGCCTTTACTGAAGCTGCCCAGGGCATTTCCTTTGAAGACATGGTGAAACACCAGCAAAAACTGGCGGAGATTGTTGGCAAGAACCCTAATGTGGATTCCTTTATGTCCGCTGTAGGGGCGAGCGGGATCAGTGTGGCAAACAATACAGGCCGCATTTTCATGCGTCTGAAACCAAGAAGTGAACGGAAAATGAGCGCGGACGAAATTATTCAGGAGCTGCGGCCAAAGGTGTCAACGATGCCTGGTATCCAGATGTTCATGCAAAACCTTCCTGCCATCCGCATCGGAGGCCAGCTGACCAAGAGCCAGTACCAGTTTACCCTGCAGAGCCCCGACCCTGACGAGCTTTACCGGAGGGCTGCCGAACTGGAGGGTAAGATGCGGGCATTGACGCAACTCCAGGATGTGACCAGTGACATGCAGATCAAGAACCCCCAGGTGAATATAGAGATAAACCGCGACAAGGCCTCCGCGCTTGGTGTCACCGCGACGCAGATTGAGGATGCCCTCTATTACGCTTATGGCTCCCGCCAGGTTTCGACCATTTTTGCTCCCAACAACCAGTACCAGGTGATTCTGGAACTGGAGCCGAAGTACCAGGGGGATCCCTCGGCCCTGTCATTGCTCTATATCCGATCAGACAAGGGGCAACTGGTGCCGTTGAATACTGTGGCGAATCTGACCCAGAACATCGGTCCTCTTACAGTGAATCACCTTGGCCAGCTTCCTGCAGTAACTATCTCCTTTAACCTCAAGCCGGAAGTGGCACTGGGGGATGCAGTGACGGTGGTTGACAAACTGGCGCACGCGACCCTGCCTCAAACCATAAGCACCAGCTTCCAGGGGACCGCCCAGGCGTTCCAATCTTCGATGAAAGGACTCTGGATACTGCTTATCATGGCCCTCCTCGTGATTTACATTGTGCTGGGAATCCTCTACGAGAGCTTCATCCATCCCCTCACCATCCTTTCAGGCCTCCCCGCTGCGATGTTCGGAGCATTGGTCACCCTGTTGCTCTTTCACAAGGATTTGAATATCTATGCCTTTGTAGGAGTGATCATGCTGCTAGGGATAGTCAAGAAGAATGCGATCATGATGATCGACTTTGCGTTGGAGGCACAACGGACCCAAGGAAAGGCGCCCCTGGATGCAATCTATGAAGGTGCGCTCGTCCGTTTCCGTCCTATCATGATGACCACCATGGCAGCACTTATGGGGACTCTGCCCATCGCCATCGGTTTCGGCGCCGGAGCTGATGCCCGCCGCCCTTTGGGTCTCGCGGTTGTGGGTGGACTGGTGGTTTCCCAGCTTCTTACGCTTTATATAACTCCCGTGGTGTATTACTATATGGACAGATTCCAGCAGAAGGTGAGTGCCTTGCTCGGAAAAAGGAAGAAAGCTAAGGGTGAGAGTATGGTACAGACAGGGTAGTATGGTGATTCTGTCCCCACTTGCTAAGATACGGAGTCGTGACGGGCATCTAAACCCTTTTTATGGACAAGGCGTCTACTTGGTAGTATCTTTTTGCATTTTGAAACAGCATGAATTGAATAAAGGTTCAGGAGGACATTTATGAGGTCATTTATTACGCTCATTATATGTATGGCATGTTTTCTTCCCGTGAGAGGAGGGGCGGAAGAGATCATTCAGAAAGGAGAACTGCTCAGTCTGCAGCGCTGCATCGAAATCGGCCTGATGAAAAACCCCACCATTATGGCTGCAAAAGGTACGATAGGTGTGAATGAGAGTCTGGTTGGGCAAGCGAAGTCGAATTACTATCCCCAGGTAAGCTGGACAGGCGGATATAGCAGGATATTGCCGGTCTCCGGCCGCTCCTTCACCGGTACTCAGGGAGGCACCTTCGGAACGGGTGACCAGGGCACTTCCAGTTCGTCCAGCGCATTTGATCAATACACAACCAGCTTCTCTCTCAGCCAGCTCATCTACGACTTTGGAAAGACCTCGACGCAGGTCCAGATATCACGACTGAATACTGATGCTTCCCGGTCGACCTTCGAAAACACGTCGGAGCAGGTAATCCTGAGCGTTAAACAGACATATTACGCGGTCTTACAGGCAAAGTATAACAAGCTGGTTCTCGCAGATACCGTGAAGCAGACCGAGCAGCACCTTGAGCAGGCAAAGGGCTTTTATGAGGTGGGGACGAAACCCAAATTTGATGTGATAAAGGCAGAGGTTGACGTGAGCAATGCAAAGCTGAATCTCATAAAGGCCGAAAACGACTTCAGGATAGCGGTGGTGAACCTGAACAATGCCATGGGCATCCCTGATGCACCCGACTATACGCTCGACGAAAACCTCTCTTTTGAGAAATACGGGACGACCTTCGAAGAAGCTCTCTCAAAGGCGTATGAAAACAGACCTGACCTGAAATCCATCGTCGCCCAGCGGCAGGCGGCTGAAGTTGGGATCGACTCCGCAAAGACCGGTTATTATCCCCTGCTGACCGGTAACGCTTCGTATAACTGGGCAGGGGAAAGAATTGACCAAATGGATCATGGCTGGAATGTGGGTGCGGTCATCTCTTTTCCCATCTTCAGCGGCTTTCTGACCAAATACCAGGTGCAGCAAGCGAGAGCGAACCTGAATGTCCTCAAGGCGAATGAAGAGTCGTTGAGGCAAACCGTGTTCCTTGAGGTGCAGCAGGCATATCTCACTCTCAGGGCTGCAGAAGAGGCGATTCCCACTGCAAAGCTGGGCGTGGGGCAGGCGCAGGAGAACCTGGACATCGCAAACGGCAGGTATGCAGCAGGGGTGGGGAACCCCGTAGAGGTGACCGATGCTGAGGTATCGCTGGCGAACGCACGATTACAATATATCCAGGCGCTCTATGCTGATAAGGTTGCCCAGGCAAATCTCGAGAAGGCCATGGGGATGAGATGAGGAAGATACTCATTGTTGGCGCTGGTATTCTTGTCATCGTCGCAGCCGTTGCAGCATTCCTTCTCTTTGGGAACAAGGCAGGCGAGACGAAGTATAAGACCGAGAAGGTCACCAAGGGTGATATCATCACCTCCGTGACTGCAACAGGGACGGTGAATGCCGTGACCACGGTCCTTGTGGGTACCCAGGTATCCGGGACGATAAGTAAAATATATGTGGATTTCAATTCGCCGGTGAAAAAGGGACAGTTGATTGCCCAGATCGATCCTGCATTGTTTGAGGCACAGGTTGCCCAGTCAAAGGCGAATCTCGTTGCTGCGCAGGCAAACGTGGAGAAGGCCGACGCAACGCTTGCGGATGCAAAGAGAACAAGGGAGAGGAACGCAGAACTCTTCTCGAAAAACCTTATTGCAAAGAGCGATTTCGATACCGCGGACACGAATTATGAAACGGCAAAGGCATCGGTGAACGCGGCAAAGGCCGCAGTGGCCCAGGCAGATGCCGCATTGAAAAATTCACAGACCAATCTCGGATACACAAGGATAGTTTCTCCCGTGGACGGGACTGTCGTATCGAGGAATGTGGATGTGGGTCAGACCGTGGCGGCAAGCTTCCAGACACCGACTCTGTTTACCATAGCGCAGGACCTCACAAAGATGCAGATCGATACCAGTGTGGACGAAGCAGACATCGGCAAGGTGAAAGTGGGACAGGAAGTGGAATTCACGGTAGATGCATATGCGGACACCACCTTTAAGGGGAAGGTGGGGCAGGTAAGGATTGCCCCCATAACCGTACAGAACGTGGTCACCTATGACGTAGTGATCACCGTGGACAACCCTGATATAAAACTGAAGCCAGGCATGACCGCCAATGTATCCATCATTGTCGCGGAAAAGAAAGACACCCTGAAAATCCCCAACGCCGCGCTCAGATTCAGACCTGCGGGGATGACAAAAACGAAGCAGTCCCAGAAGGGCGCAGGCGTCTGGACACTAGAAAAGGGGAAACCCAAGCGTTTGCCTGTAAACATCGGCATAAGTGACGGGAATTTTACAGAGCTTTTGGCAGGAGAACTCAGGGAAGGTCAGGATGTGGTCATAGAAGAAACGGTGTCAAAAACAAAAGGACCGGCGCCTGCGGGTCCAAGAATGTTCTAACGTGTCTCTTATCGAAGTGCGTGAACTCAGCAAGGTCTACAGGCTCGGAGATATTGAGGTCAACGCGCTCATGGATGTCTCGACAACCATCGCAAAAGGTGAATTCGTGGCAATCATGGGACCCTCGGGCTCGGGCAAGTCAACCTTCATGAATGTCCTGGGTTGTCTTGATCAGCCTACAGGAGGACAGTATCTCCTTGAGGGCATTGATGTGGGCAAACTCAACAGAGACGAGCTTGCAGGCATACGGAACAAGAAGATCGGCTTCGTGTTCCAGGGGTTCAATCTCCTTTCACGGACATCGGCCATGGAGAACGTGGAGATTCCCCTGCTCTATGACGGGCACCATGCAAGGCAGAGAAGAGAGCGGGCCATGGCAGCCCTGAAAAGCGTGGGTCTGGAGGGGAGGGAGCATCACCACCCGAACCAGCTTTCAGGGGGCCAGCAGCAGCGGGTTGCGATAGCGCGCGCCCTTGTGAATGATGCGCCCATAATCCTTGCGGATGAACCTACCGGCAACCTGGACACGAAGACGAGCGTCGAGATCATGGAGCTTTTTGTAAAGCTCAACACCGAGTCGAGTATAACCATAATACTGGTGACTCACGAGCCGGATATCGCAACCTACAGCAGGCGCCAGATTAAATTCCTGGACGGTCGTATTGTGAGCGATGAAATGACGGGGAACGCATGATCAATCTTCCCTCCACATTCAGGATATCCCTGAGGGCGCTCAGGGTGAACAAGATGCGATCTGCCCTTACCATGCTCGGAATTATTATCGGGGTGGGAGCGGTAATCGCCATGCTTGCGGTCGGCACCGGGGCGAGCAGGAAGATAGCCGAGCAGATTGCGAGCATGGGAAGCAATCTCCTTATCATCCTTCCGGGTTCGACCACTTCCGGAGGGGTGAGGATGGGAGCGGGCACACAGCCCACCCTTACCCTTAATGACGCGGAAGAGATACAGAAGGAGAGTTCTGCAGTGGCCGAGGTTGCCCCTGTGCTCAACGGAGTCGCACAGATCGTGTACGGCCATCAGAACTGGTCAACCGGTGTGACGGGGACAACACCAGGGATGCTGGAGGTGCGGGACTGGCCACTTGCCTCGGGAAGACCCTTTACCCAGCAGGATGTGAAAAGCGCTACCAAGGTCTGTCTTTTGGGACAGACCGTGGTGGACAATCTCTTCGGGAGCATGGATCCTCTGGGCCAGATCATAAGGATTAAGAAGATCCCTTTTACTGTCATCGGTGTTCTGGCGACAAAGGGGCAGTCGGCCCAGGGCCAGGACCAGGACGATACCATCTATGTCCCAGTGACCACGGCACAAAAGA
The DNA here is from genome assembly GCA_035524455.1 of Thermodesulfovibrionales bacterium. GTDB lineage: Bacteria > Nitrospirota > Thermodesulfovibrionia > Thermodesulfovibrionales > UBA9159 > DASPUA01. The sequence goes on from DATKOU010000262.1 coordinate 6,441, forward strand.
AGCTTTTCGGGACCTCTTTCCCGGGAATGGTAAGGACCATTATGGTGAAGGCAAAGAGCGCTGAAGACCTCGGACCTGCCGAAAAGCAGATTAATGAATTACTTAGACAAAGGCATCACATCGGCCCAAAACAGGATAATGATTTTACGGTCCGGAACCTGACTCAGATCATGCAGACCGCGGAGCAATCCACAAAGGTAATGACACTCTTGCTGGGTGCTATTGCGTCGGTCTCTCTTCTTGTGGGAGGAATAGGCATCATGAACATCATGCTCGTCTCGGTTACCGAGCGGACAAGGGAGATCGGGATACGCATGGCAGTGGGTGCAAAGACATGGGACATCAGGCTCCAGTTCATTATCGAGGCACTCACCCTGTCATTGATCGGAGGCATTATCGGAATTATCATCGGGGTGTCTGGCTCAAAAATACTCTCGTCCCTTGCAGGGTGGGCGACCATCGTCTCGCCCCTTTCTGTTTTTATGGCCTTCGGATTTTCGGGCCTGGTCGGAATCTTTTTTGGGTTCTATCCTGCCTACAAGGCGTCAAACCTCAATCCCATTGATGCATTGAGATTCGAATAACCTGCTTCTTTGCTCGGCATGTCAGAGGGCCAATCTTGAAACTTCACAAATTCGAAAGAGGTATCCGGCTCGAAATAGCAAGACTCAGAGTTATGTACTTGTCCGCAGGAGCGGACCTTGACAATAAATAAGAACAGTGTGTTGTTAGGTGTGCAGACCCCTATACAGTCAAGGAGGGCTATTGTCTTGCCTAGAGAGGCGGATGCCTCTTCCGAATAATGGAAAGTCATGAATACAATGGGCTAAATTGATTACTTCTTTTATCGTTAGCAAACTCTGTCTATTATCCGGTCTTGGCTTACGGCCAGTTGCTGAAACCGTGCTTCATTTTGTAGAGGAAATATCGTTCGAACCCTATCTTCATCCACTTGTACATGATTCCTTCCCTGAGATCCGAATCCTGTCTTGGGGGAACTACAGGGCTCGCCTTCATATAGACCGCGGTGCCTCCCATGTCCATAAGGCAGAGGACTTCCATTGGAATTTCGTCGGGTGGCACGCTTCCTGTAATGTCTGATACGATTGCGAGTGAAGCGGCCTTTGCCATCTTGACCGTCATATACCCCGTCTTGGGCACACCTGTAGGCACCGGCGTCTGTTCCGGGGGAGCAATAGCAACCGCGACTCCCACAGAGAAGATATTCTTGTATTTTGTATGTCTGTAGTTCCCGTCAACAGGAATAAAGCCCCTCGGGTTGCCAAGAGGGGCAACGGCAGCC
>DATKOU010000263.1:0-7813 GCA_035524455.1 Thermodesulfovibrionales bacterium
AACCTGCATTCTCCTGCGTTTCTCCTCTATTTTCCTCCAAATATCCTGTTGGCTCGATTTGGATTTTGAAAAATCCATGCATATATCGGCACTCAAGTTACGATCAGGCTTATATCCTTTTTGTCCCCGTACGGAGTGCCATCTTGAAGCCTCAATACAAAAGACATCACCCTCTACCACTGCATGAGGATGCACAACAAAGGTGGTCTTTACAGCCCTGTCCTGTTTGTTTGCCTTGATGATGCTCCCCTGAAGGATCAGGATAGTTCCAGCCCCACGGTTGGCGAATTTCAGCTTCGGGATACTTCCCTCATCGTCAATTTCCGTGATGTCCATTTCATCAGAGGCAAGGGCTTCCTCCAATGTCTTGAGGTGTAAGTCTATTGTTTTATCCGACACCAAAGGCAGATAACAGACAAAAGAGTTTTGAAGCTTTAGGCACGTAGTTGTAGATAAATCTTTAAGGGAGGGGAAGGTTATGACAAAAGCCGAATTAATCGAGAAGGTAGCAAAGGGGGCAGTTCTTACAAAGGCGGATGCGGGCAGGGCATTGGATACCGCCCTAACCTCACGTCTTCGGTTCGATAAGTTTTTGTCAGTGTGTCCATCGCATATTTGCTATACATGACTTAGCTTGTCCTCCTTCTTCGGTTGCGCTTTGATGTGCTTGAGAAATGGCAATGTCAGCACATAATAGGGAATTGGTGTGAACTCACCGAACGCCTTTGCTGTCGGGAACGCCCCAGATTCCCACACGCCTTTCGTTTCTAGGAAACACGGAACACGCATTATATAGAAGTCTGGAAGATAATAAACACCAGTGTCGGGTTTAAAAACCCACGGCTCAAACACATAAGGTATCTCCTCTGCTACTAACCATCGGGCGAGACAACGCTCATAGGAACTCCGCTTGCTTGCATCTGCCTCGACAAGGGGATAATACTTATCCTTATTCTGCATAAGCCACTTGTTCCATTTGGAATAGGAAACCTTTTGAGTGAGGAGCAATGTGGCAAAGCAAGCACCTCCGCACACTTTCGGCTGCCACTGGGAAATCTTCCCCATTTCATAGGTGTTCTTAAAAGTATCTCCGCACACTTCGCATTTGCTGATCACCTGATTTCTCCTTTTAAACGTTTTTGACTAATCTGTTTCATAAAGAAGTTACAAGAATATCTTATATCAATTCTACCTCAAAAAGTTTTAACGTCCTATTCGGGTAATGGCTCTCACGACCCATCCTTCTCAAAATCCCCTCAGAACAAAACATCCCACAGGGGAAAGGGGAATGTCCTGCCAGGTGTCTAGAAAAGGTCGCGGTGGGTTGTGGGGCTGGTTATTGAGGCTGTTGGGTTAGTCTTCCGTGATGCAGAAGGCTGCGGGGATTTGAGGGGTAAATTACCTCTCAATCATTAGCCTGAACACCGTTTCTTCTACCTGAATATTTAGTATAGATTTTCTCCTTTTTTTCTACCATTTTAGAATTTGGTAGAAGAAAACAGGATTAAATGAAGAATTTCGTCATACCATGTAAGTTACGTAACTTCGTGACAATTATAAATTTATATTCGTATATGCAGATAGAACTAAATGTTAAGGAACTGGTTTCGGAAAAACGGTGTTTATGCTATAATTTAGAGTGGCTTTTTTCAATTACGTAACAAAAGAAATTACCTTAAAGGTCGTATATTACGGTCCCGGTCTGAGCGGAAAGACCACAAATCTCCAGTATCTCTATTCCGTCCTCGACCCTTCATCCAGGGGTAAATTTATCTCCCTTGCCACAGAGTCTGACAGGACTCTGTTTTTTGATTTTCTCCCCGTTGAATTAGGAAAGATAAAGGACTTCTCGGTGAGGTTCCAGCTTTACACCGTTCCCGGACAGATACGATATAATGCCACGAGAAAACTCGTATTGAAGGGTGCCGATGCTGTGGTATTCGTGGCCGATTCCCAAACGGATTTGAAGGAGCAGAATATTGAGAGTTTTGCGAATATGCGGGAAAATCTCCTCTCCAACAATGTGAACCCTGATGAGATCCCCGTGGTGATTCAGTATAACAAACGTGATCTTTCCAATGTCCTTTCCACAGAAGAACTCAGAAGTGACCTGAACAAAAAGGACTATCCGGAAATCGAAGCGGTTGCCGTTGACGGCAAGGGGGTTGAGGAGACATTCCGTCTCATCACAAAAATACTCCTGAAAGATATCATTAAGAAGCACAAGGTGGACATTGCCCTCCCCAAAGAGTCGCGTATCTCGGTACCTGTTCCTGAAAAAACTGTTTCAGAAAAGGGTCTTGGGGCAAAGGATGCCATATCGCTGAGGATTCCGGACAAAACAACAGTTCAGGAACTCCCCCACCTAAAGGACCCCATATCCCTGAAGGTTCCTGAAAAATCGCCGGACCAGGAAGTGTCCCAAGTTAAGGACACCATATCCCTGAAGATTCCCGAGAAAGAGGTATTTAGAATTGATGATTTAAGCATACCGTCAACGACCTTGAAACAGAGAGAAAAGGAACCCCCTGAAAGTAACGCATCTCCCCACGAAGCGTTCAGTTCCATGACAACAACCATGCTCCCTGAAATTAACCGGTCACTTGTTGCCCTGCGAGAAACCCTGACCACTCTCTCCGCAGAGATAAGAGAATCAGGAAAACGACAGGCAGAAATGGTAAGATTGCTTGAGGAAATCAGCACCTCCATGGCCCAGAACAAGAGGAAAAGACGGTGGTTTAACTCCATTTCTCTTTAAGAACCTCCCCACGCATAATGAACATAAAGGAACTGATAAGCAACCTCCAGAAGTTTTACCTCCTCTCTCTCCAAGGGCTCCTGGGAACCGTGAGGAAGCCATTCTACCTGAGAGACACCATTGAACAGATGGACTACGCAGGAGCCGGATCCTTCTTTATCATTATTCTTGTATCCCTTTTTATAGGGATGGCCCTTTCCCTGCAGCTGGCTGCAGAACTTTCCGTCCTCGGCCTCAAGATGTACACAGGAAAGGTCGTGGGCATTTCCATCATCAGGGAGATAGGTCCTGTAGCCGCTGCCCTCGTGTTTACCGGAAGAGTTGGCTCGGGAATTGCCTCTGAACTCGGTTCAATGGTGCTCGGCCACCAGGTCGATACTCTAAGGGTCTTTGGCGTGGACCCTATAAAAAAGCTTGTCACCCCCCGCATGCTGAGTGCCATTGTGATGCTGCCTGCCCTCACTATTATCGGCGATGCCGCCTCCCTCTTTGGAGGATATTACATCGCGGTCTTTATGAGCCATCAGAGCGGTCATGTATACTGGAGCTCTGTCCGAGACGTCCTCATCTTTGAAAATGTCTTTGCAGGTTCGGTGAAACCGTTCATCTTCGGGTTCCTCATTGCGTCCATCAGCAGTTATATGGGTCTTTCCACAAAGGGCGGGGCCATCGGTCTCAGAAGCGCGACCACCCGTGCGGTGGTGCTCTCCATTATCATGATCATCGTTGCTGACTTTATCCTGACAAGGATATTGCTCTACATCCTGGGGTTCTCCGTATGATCGTATTTGACAAGGTGTGGCTCTTATACGGAACGCGGGACATCCTGAAGGATTTGAGCTTTTCCATTCACGATAACGAACGGGTGGCAATTCTTGGGGAGAGCGGAGAAGGAAAAACCACCATCCTCAAGCTTATCATGGGGCTTGTAAGACCTGATCGCGGGAACATATACGTCGATGGAGAAGATATCACTTCTAAGACGGAAAAAGAACTCAGGCCGGTGAGAATGAAATTCAGCATCGTCTTCCAGGAAGGTGCCCTCTTTGATTCCCTCAATGTCAAGGAGAATGTTGCATTTTGTTTGAGGGAATACACTACCATGTCAGAGGAGGAGATTGACGAAAAGGTGAGGGGATTGCTGAAAACGGTAGGGGTAGGACATGCCATGGAGCTCATGCCCGAAGAATTGAGCGGAGGGATGCACCGGAGGGTTGCCATTGCACGATCCCTTGCGGGTTCAGAACCGCATATGTTTCTCTACGACGAACCCACGTCAGGCCTTGATCCTATAAATGCGGAAAACATTTGCAACCTTATCCGCGATCTCTCAAAGAACGGCACAGGGTTTCTCATCGTTACCCACAAGATTCATGACGCATTAAAGGTTGCAAACAGGTTTATGTTTCTCAAAAATGGTATGATAATATTCGATGGCGACAGTGATGCGCTCCTCAATTCCCCTATACCGGAGGTTAGAATATTCATCAAGGAACTGGGCGTCCATGGTACGTGAACGGTCAGTACTGTCCTTGAAGGATGGCGCATATGTTTGATATGAAAAAACAGCTCATGTGGTCAAAACTGAAGGTCGGTCTGGTGGTGACCCTTGCCCTCCTCGTCCTCTTGTTCACCGTTTTTCTCGCAGGCAGTATTGAAGACATCTTCTCTCCTAAAATAGCATTGCGCGCACAGATAGAGGATGTGAGGGGTTTGCGGAAAGGTGCTCCGGTCTGGATATCAGGGATTGAGGTGGGGTCGGTAAAGAATATCAGGCTGAGCGGAGAGTACGGAACAATCGTCACTTTTTCCGTGAATAGAAGCACCCTAAAATATATCAAGAAGGATTCCCTTGCAAGCGTCCTCACCATGGGACTGCTGGGCGATAAATATGTGGAGCTGTCCGCAGGTTCACCCGGGGCTGAACCCATACAGCCCGGAGACATGATAAAGGGCGCATCACAGATTGATCTGAAGAATGTGATGGAGGTCGGTACCACATCCATACAGAAGATGACTGACTTCTTAACAAAACTGGACCATCTTGTCACAAAGATAGAAAAGGGAGAAGGGACCATTTCTAAATTTATCAGCGACCCTTCGCTTTATGACAATCTCAAGGAGTCCACAAAGGCATTGTCGTCGACCCTGAAAGAGATAAGGGATGCGCGGGGGACAGTAAGATTGCTGATTGATGACCCTACGCTCTATAACAGAATGGTGGCTGCTTCATCCTCTCTTGAGCAATTCAGCAAATCCGTCAATGAGAGTTCGGGAACATTGAAGAAGTTCATAGAAGACCCCGCGCTCTATAACAGAATGCTCACTGCTGCCTCCTCTGTGGAAGAGTTCAGCAGGAAGCTCAATGAAGGAAAAGGGACGATCAAGAAACTAGCTGAAGACGCAGAACTGTATGACAACCTGAATAAGGCATCACTGCAACTCTCCTCCGTGCTGGAGCGCATAGACAAGGGAGAAGGGGTAGCGGGGAGTCTTTTGAGAGACAAGGAACTTGCCACCGAACTAAAGGAAAGCATTGTCTCTCTGAACGAACTGATTAAGGACATAAAGGAACATCCGAAGAAATATTTCAAATTCAGCGTATTCTGAGTCTCCCGTATGCCAGGTACCGGAACAGCTGCCCGTCCCATGATGGCATCTTGGCCGAGTTACCCTTAAACGATCTTTTTTACCAGAATTTCCTTTGCGATATCCGGGTCTACAGCAACAGTGGTCTCATCGATCTGAATGACACAGGAGGGCATTTTCTGTAAAAGCTTGACGGTACTGCCAGGGGCTATCCCTATAGAACTGAGCCTTCCGAGTCTTGCGGTTTCGGACGGAATGATGAATACTATTCTCCCCTTTGAGCCCACCTCAAAATCCGAAAGCCGCGAAACCACCGGAGTGATCTCCACTTTGTACTTTTTGCAGCACTCACCTTTTGGTATGGGCTTGCCGTGGGGGCATGTGGGGGGATGACCCAAAAATGTGCAGACGCTCTCAGTTAATTCCTCACTCAGTATGTGTTCTATCTTGCATGCATCCGTCTCAACCTGGTCCCCGCGCAATTCAAACACATCGGTGAAAAGTCGCTCTGCAAGACGGTGGCGTCGTATAAGTCCCCGGGAAAGAAGACGTCCCCTAACAGTGAGTTTGACTGCAGAATCTTCTATAGTGATGAAGTCATCACTCTTGAGTGCACCGATCAGTTCTTCGAGGTCAGGATCGTCAGAACTCAATCTGAAGTGTTCAAGCTCAAGATTTCCCTCTTCCTCAAGGTGCCAAAGGAGTTCAAGCGCCTCATCTATCCTTTCTTTATCCATCCGCCCTCTTGACACTCTTCAGCCCTCACAGGGGAAGCTCCAGAGACATGACCTTCTCGAAACTCTTTCTGTGGATCTCGCACGGCCCGTGGAGCAGGAGCTTCTCGACATGTTCCCTTGTGGAATACCCCTTGTGTTTTGCAAAACCGTATTCAGGGTACATAAGGTCATAATCCTCCATAATACCGTCCCTTACCACCTTGGCAATAATGGAAGCAGCAGATATGGACGCACTTTTTGATTCACCCTTGAAAGGGGAAATCTGCCTGATGTCTACTGAGGGCAGTTCAACGGCATCGATAAGGAGAAAATCAGGTCTTGAGGAGAGGTCTCTCACTGCCATCTCCATGGCAAGCCTTGTTGCCCTGAGTATGTTCATTCTGTCAATGCTCTCCGCATCCACGATCCCCACCCCGATGTCCATTGCGCAACACAACAGGTCCTGAAAGAGTGATTTCCTCTCTTTCTCGGGAACTTTTTTTGAGTCCCTCAACCCTTTGATCCTCTTCATGGAAGGGAGGATAACCGCTGAAGCAACCACAGGACCGGCGAGGGGGCCCCTCCCCGCCTCATCGATACCCGCGACACGGGAGAACCCTTCATTTCTGAAGGATTCATCATACCGGTAGATGTCCATTGACTATTCTGTCGTCTGTCCCACCGCCAGCCTCTCTTTTTCCCTATCCTTGATCTTTGCCGCCTTCCCCTTCTTCGCCCTCAGATAATAGAGTTTCGCCCTTCTCACCGAACCCCTTTTAAGCACCTCTATCCTGTCAATAGCAGGGGAATGCACGGGGAATATCCTCTCCACCCCGATTCCATAAGACACCTTTCTCACCATGAACGTTTCCCTGATAGTGCTGCCACGTCTTGCGATCACAATACCTTCGAAGGGCTGAATCCTCTCCTTGTCTCCCTCAACCACCTTCACAAAGACCTTCACCGTATCCCCCACCTGAAAGGGGGGCACTTCTTTCTTGTATCCCTCTTCAATTGCATTCATCAGGTTCATCTTTCTTCCTCCTTAATTTCCGACAGTAATCGGTAATCTTCATCAGTGAGCAGCGTCCGCTGTATAAGTTCAGGTCTCCTGAGAAGTGTCCTCCTTAACGCCTCTTTCCTTCTCCACAGGAGTATCTCTTTGTGATTTCCGGAAAGCAATACATCGGGCACCTTCATCCCCTCAAATTCAGGAGGTCTTGTGTAATGGGGGTAATCCAGTATCCCCCACGAAAACGATTCCTCCTTCGCAGAATATTCGTCACCCAGCGCTCCGGGCAAAAGCCTCACAATGCTGTCTATTATAACCAAAGCAGGCAATTCTCCGCCAGTCAAAACATAATCACCAATGGACACCTCCCGATCAACCAGTGACTCCCGCACACGTTCATCAATGGCCTCGTATCTTCCGCAGAGAAACAAAAGCCTCCTCTTTTCCTTCGATAATTCAAGGGCCATCTCCTGATCAAAAGGCCTCCCCTGGGGGCTCATCATAAGGGCAAAGGTCTCGGCCCCATCCGCCTTTATGGATTTCACCGCCCTGAAGAAAGGCTCCTGCTTCATCACCATACCGGGCCCTCCCCCGTACGGATAATCATCCACCGTCCTGTGCTTATCAACGGTATAATCTCTGAGCTGGTGGACCTTGAACTCAACAATTCCTTTCTCCACGGCCCTCTTCAGGATACTTTCGGAGAGATACGCATCAAATATACTGGGGAATATGGTA
>DATKOU010000264.1:0-3373 GCA_035524455.1 Thermodesulfovibrionales bacterium
AGAGGTGGCCGGGTTTGTTTGGACAGCTGAGAGCAGTTTTTAAGTGATAAGCTGTTCTGCCTCATGCCGCTACCTGCATCTGAGGTAGTGTACTCCAGTAAACATCATCCGGGGTCCTGCGGTCAAGGCTTTGATGCCGACGCCTGTGATTGTAGAATTCAAAGTATTCTTTGAGTCCCTGCCGAGCTTCGGCAATCGAGCTGTAGCCTTTCAAATATACGTCTTCATATTTCACACTCCGCCAGAGGCGTTCGACGAACACATTGTCCAGCCAGCGGCCCTTGCCGTCCATGCTGATGTCGATACCATGATTTTCGAGGATTCCAATAAATGCATCCGAGGTGAACTGGCTGCCCCGGTCAGTGTTGAAGATATCCGGCGTCCCATACTTTTGTATAGCTTCTTCAAGCGCCTCTGTGCAGAAGGAGGCATCCAGCGTGTTGGACAGCCGCCATGCCATGACCTTCCGGCTGGCCCAGTCCATAATAGCCACGAGGTAACAGAATCCCCTCGCCATCGGGATATACGTTATGTCAGTCGCCCAAACGTGATTGGCCCTGCTGATCTCCAAGCCTCTAAGCAGATACGAATAGACCTTGTGGTCAGGATGCGGCTTCGACAACCTGGGCTTACGGTACAGGGCAGCTATGCCCATCTTATTCATCAACGTGCTGACATGCTCGCGGCCGACCTGGTGCCCCATATCCTGAAGCTGGTCCCGGATGCTCCTGCTTCCCATAAACGGGTGTTTCAGATGAAGCTCGTCGATAAGTCTCATCAATTCAAGATCACGGGCGCTGATCGGTACAGCCTCGTAGTAAAGACTCGATCGAGACAACTCAAGGACCTCGCTTTGGCGGGTCAACGACAATGGATGTCCCCGGTCGATCATTTCTTTGCGCTCGGCTCGGCTATGCGCCCGAGCGCGACCGATAAAAAATCGTTCTCCATTGCCAACTGTCCGATCTTGGCGTGCAACTCCTTGAGGTCGGGGCCTGATTCGGATTTCTTCCCCTTGGAGAATACCTCTTCTGCGCGCTCCAGCAGCTGTTTTTTCCACTCCGTGATCTGGTTGGGATGCACCTGGAATCTCTCGGCCAACTCTACAAGGCTCTGTCCGTCTTTAAGCGCTTCCACGGCAACCTTTGCTTTGAATGCTGCGCTGTGGTTCCTTCTGGGTCTTTTACTCATTCTGCTGCTCCTTTCGGTCTCTGACAGGGCCATCAGCCAATTTCGGCTTCGCCATTTGCCCTGTATGGGGCGATCTCGACATGACTCAATGTCTGATACCCCCTGTTTCTACTTTAGAGCAGCTTTACCACTTATGTCACTGTCCAGTTTTTCCCGGCCAGCTCTGCATAACTGCAAAGGAGCCCAAATTGTGTAAACTATTTAGGCCCCTTTCCCTAAGGTGGTCCTATTTCTTTTGCTGTAATTCAAAAGACTTCTTCATAGCCTTTTTGTTCTGCTCGCAACAGGTTTGCAATTTGTTGATTTTATCCTGCAGAGGCTCTAACTGCTGCCGCACATAATCCTTTGAAGCACATCCTACTGCAAATAATATCATAACGAGCGCAAGAAAAAGTTTCATAATCTCACCTCCTTCATCAAGTGTGAAGTTTATGAAATAATAATACACCAAGAAAATACAGCTTTCAAGCATAAAGCACATCGTATCATCTGAGGGGTCTCGATCTCCAATGTCCCCTGTTCACATATTATGGTGACGATGGTAGTATATCTCTAGGGCGTCTTCTCCAGGGTGACTTATGGACACACCGTTACATTACGGTTCATGGAAAATCGCAACAATTATGGGTATCCCCATAAGGGTTCATTTTTCGTGGCTTCTTATCTTTGGCCTCATCACGTGGTCACTATCCACTCTCTATTTTCCTAAGGCTGCACCCCAACTGCCGGAACTTTCCTATTGGGTGGGTGGCTCTATTGCTGCCTTACTCCTGTTTGTATCTGTGGCGTTCCATGAGCTCTCCCATTCCCTTGTGGCATTGAGGTACAGACTCCCAATAGTGAATATCACGCTTTTTATATTCGGCGGAGTATCGCAGATGAAGGGAGAACCTCCGAACCCAAAGGCTGAGCTCATGATAGCCATTGCAGGACCGTTTTCCAGTTTCATCCTGGCTGTATTCTTTTCTCTCATCAACAGCCTTGTAACATATCCTGTTGCCAAGGCACTTTTTTCGTATCTCGTACAGCTGAATATTGTGCTCGGCGTGTTCAATCTCATCCCCGGATTTCCCATGGATGGGGGCAGGGTGGTGAGGGCATCGCTCTGGAGAAAGACAAACGACTTTTTTTACGCCACAAGAAGGGCCTCCAGATATGGTCAGAATATTGCGCTCTTTTTCATCATCTTTGGTCTCTTGTCCCTGTTTGCCGGATTCCCGGGTGCCCTGTGGCTCATGATTATAGGCTGGTTTCTCCACACTGCCGCGCACGCGACTTATCAACAGGCAAACCTTCAGGAGACCCTCAGCGGTATAAAGGTGAGGGACATTATGGTGAGAGATGTGGTGATCATACCCTCCGGTGAAAGCGTGGAGCATGTGGTGAATGAATATTTCCTGAGATACGGCTACGGCGGATTTCCGGTGATGGACGTGGCAAATTTCATCGGGTTTATAACTCTAAAGGATATCAAGAATATACCCAAGGAACAATGGCGCGACACAAGTATATCCAAGATCGTGGTGCCCCATCAGAAGAGATGGGAGGTCTCCGTGGATGATGACGCACTAAAGGCCTTAGAGGTTATGATCAGCGAGGATAAAGGCAGATTGGTAGTAAAGGAAAAGGAAAGGGTAGTCGGTTTAATTACGAGGAACGGAATCACAAGTTATATCCAGATAATGGGGAGATAACGGTCCTCTTATTGAAGTAAGACGGTTCTCCTCCACGAAACCCCTGTTATTATTTGATTTTTCTTGTCTCGTTCCGTTATTATTGACTATGGAAATCAAGAGAGTTCTCGAGGAATCAAGCCACTATATCATGAACACCTATGAACGGTTTCCCGTTGTTCTGAGAAAGGGCAGGGGGATAACTGTCTGGGGGTCGGACGGAAAGGAATATATCGACTTTTTGGGTGGCATTGCGGTGAACGTCCTCGGCCACTGCCATCCCCGGGTCGTGATCGCGCTCCAGAAACAGGCCCAGAGGCTCCTCCATGTCTCTAATCTCTATCATAACGAACCGCAAATAAAACTCGCAAAGCTCCTGGTGGAACATTCTTTCGCGGACAAGGTCTTTTTTTGCAATTCAGGGGCAGAGGCGAATGAGGCGGCCATAAAGCTTGCGAGGAAATATGCAAAAGAAAATATGCCGGGAAACCGTTTTGAGATTATCACTG
>DATKOU010000265.1:0-8244 GCA_035524455.1 Thermodesulfovibrionales bacterium
ACCAGAAGGTGGTACTCGTGGATGATGTCCTTTTCACCGGGAGGTCTATAAGGGCTGCGCTGGATGCCCTTATGGATATCGGCAGGCCGGCAAACATACAACTCGCGGTACTGATCGACAGGGGGCACCGGGAGCTTCCCATAAAGGCTGATTTTGTGGGAAAGAATATCCCCACTGCCGTTAATGAAAATGTGGAGGTGAGCCTTGAAGAGGAAGGAAAGGAAGACAGGGTGACCATAGAATGAGCCCCGTTAGACCTCTTTGGCATTATACTTATGTTCTCAAAAGTGAAACCAGTGGAAAACTTTACGCTGGTGCTACAAATAATTTAGAGCAGCGGCTGAAGCAACATAATAATGGAATGGTTTTTTCAACCAAATATATGAGACCATTACAGTTGATTTATTTTAAGGCTTGCTTAAACAAGGACGATGCTTATCGTAGAGAGATATATTTAAAGTCAGGAATGGGAAAGCGCTATTTCAGGAACCGCCTCAGAGGAGGTCTAACGGGGTGAAGCTCTCTTCAAAGGACCTGCTGGGAATCAAGGACCTCTCAAAGGATGAGATCATCCTTGTCCTGGATACAGCCTCAGGGTTTAAGGATGTGCTCAGGAGGGATATTAAGAAGGTCCCGGCCCTGAGGGGAAAAACTGCGGTGAACCTCTTTTTTGAGCCCTCAACCCGGACAAAAACCTCCTTTGAGCTGGCTGAAAAACGGCTTAGCCTGGACGTGGTGAACTTCGCAGTGACCACAAGCAGCGTGGTGAAAGGGGAGAGCATTATCGATACTGCCCTTAATGTGCAGGCCCTGGGCGCTGAGTTTATGGTCATACGCCACCCATCATCAGGGGTGCCGCATCTCGTTTCAAAGCATATCCATGCCTCTGTGATCAATGCGGGTGACGGGATCAACGAGCATCCGACCCAGGCGCTCCTTGATGCTTTTACCATGAAGGAAAAGATGGGGAGGCTTGAAGGCCTCGTTGTGGCAATCGTGGGAGATGTTCTTCATAGCAGGGTGGCGAAATCTGACTGTTATCTCCTCACAAAATTCGGCGCTGAGGTGAGGCTCATTGGTCCTCCCACCCTTGTCCCTCTGGAGATGGAATCAGTGGGGGCTAAGGTCTTCCATGATATGGAAGAAGGCCTCCGGGATGCTGATGTGGTGATGATGCTCAGGATCCAGATGGAGAGGCAGGACAGGGGGTTTTTCCCTTCAACTCTGGAGTACGCCAGATACTGGGGACTTACCACAGAAAGGCTTTCCCTGGCAAAAAAAGAGGCTATTGTCATGCACCCGGGACCCATGAACAGGGGAGTGGAAATTGTGTCGGAGATTGCGGACAGTCCGAGGTCAGTGATTCTTGAACAGGTCACCAACGGCCTCGCGGTGCGGATGGCTGTTTTATACCTCCTTGCGGGGATAAAGGAATGAATTTACTTATTAAGAATGGCCATATCATAGACCCGTCCCAGGGGATTGACGGAGTCGGAGATCTGGTCATAGAGAATAACAGGATAAAGGAAATCAGTCTGGAGCGAAAGGGCAAGAATAGCGCGGAGGGGAGTGCCTCCGGGCTTCAGGGCTTCCGGACCATTGATGCCTCAGGGCTCTGCGTACTTCCCGGGCTGATCGATATGCATACCCACCTGAGAGAGCCGGGATTCGAATACAAGGAGACCATAAAAACAGGGACTATGGCTGCAGTGAAGGGTGGTTTCAGCTCGGTCTGCGCAATGCCCAATACGAATCCGGTGAACGACAATTCAAGCGTGACGGATTTTATCATCAGAAAGGCGATCCAGGAAGGGGCATGCACCGTCTATCCCATCGGTGCCATCACCAAGGGACAGAAGGGTGAGGAGCTTGCGGAGATGGGCATTATATACGCTGAAGGGTGTGTGGCATTTTCTGATGACGGAAGGCCGGTGATGAGCAGCCTGGTCATGCGGAGGGCACTGGAGTATTCCAAGGCATTTAATGTCCCCATTATTTCACACTGCGAAGACCTCGACCTCTCTGAGGGAGGGGTGATGAATGAGGGTCTCTTATCCGTGACCCTCGGGCTCCGGGGAGTTCCTCCGGAGGCCGAAGAGGTGATGGTTGCCAGAGATATCGCCCTTGCAGGCCTCACAAAGGGAAGGCTCCATATCGCCCATGTTTCTACCGCCGGCTCTGTGAGATTGATCAGGGAAGCCAAAGCACGGGGAATACTGATTAGCGCGGAGACATGTCCCCATTATTTCAGTATTACGGAAAAGGCAGTGGAGGGGTATAACACCAATGCAAAGGTCAATCCTCCCTTGAGGGGACAGGAGGATGTGGATGCAATAAAGAAGGGATTAAAGGACGGCACCATTGATGTGATTGCCACTGACCATGCCCCGCACCACAGGGACGAAAAACTGCGGGAATTTGACCATGCCCCTTCGGGCATATCAGGGCTGGAGACCGCAATGGGGCTGAGCCTGAGACTTTTTGAGCAAGGGGTGCTGACCCTCTCACAGCTCGTTGAAAAAATGGCGAAGAATCCTGCCGTCATTCTTGGCATAGACAAGGGTACGCTGAAGCCCGGCGCTGACGCGGATATTACGATTCTGGATCTGAATAAGGAATTCAGGGTTGATCCCGGGGAGTTCGTTTCCAAAGGGAAGAATACGCCCTTTGAAGGATGGGTGCTGAAAGGCATTCCGGTGATTACCATATGCAAGGGAAAGGTACATGAATAAGGCAATGCTTGTGCTATCAGACGGAACGGCCTTTGAGGGTGTATCCTTTGGAGCAGAGGGAGAAACCCTGGGTGAGGTGGTCTTTAATACCTCCATGACCGGATATCAGGAAATCCTTACCGATCCCTCCTACAAGGGACAGATCGTCACTATGACCTACACTCAAATAGGAAATTACGGGGTGAATGAAGAAGATACGGAGTCCAGAGGAGGAATAAAGGCAGAGGGTTTTATCGTGAAAGAGGCGTGTCGCTTTCCGTCCAACTGGCGGTCATCCATGAGCCTTATCGAATATTTAAAAAAATATGACATTGTGGGTATTCAGGGCATTGATACTAGGGGATTGACAAGACATTTGAGGAATCACGGCGCACAGATGGGAATTATTTCCACCACCGATCTCCGACCAGAGAACCTTTTGAAAAAGGTGAGGGCCCACCCCGGTATATCGGCCTTTGATCTGGTGAAGGACGTGAGCACTCCGGAGGTCTATTCCTGGACAGAAGGGTGCTGGAAGTGGTGCGCGGTCCAAAAGGGTGAGACTGCGCACAAAGTGGTGGTGTATGATTTTGGCGTGAAGTTCAATATCCTGAGAAACCTGGCAGAGGCGGGTTTTGGGGTGACGGTGGTACCTGCACAGACTCCTGCAGAAAAGGTTCTGGAAATGAACCCTGACGGGATTATCCTGAGCAATGGGCCGGGAGACCCCCAGACCGTGACCTATGCCATCGAGAATGCAAAAAAGCTCATGGGAAAGAAGCCGATCTTCGGGATATGTCTCGGCCACCAGATATTGGGGCTCGCCATGGGAGGCAGGACATACAAGCTTAAATTCGGCCATCACGGCGGCAATCACCCTGTGAAGGATATTTCCACAGGGCGGGTCGAGATCACCTCCCAAAACCATAACTATTGTGTGGATATCGTGAGTGTGGGGGGAAAAGCAAGGCTGACGCACAAAAATCTCTATGACGGGACAGAAGAGGGGATGGAGCATGTGGAGCTGCCTGTATTCTCGGTACAGCACCATCCCGAGGCAGGACCAGGACCGAACGATTCTGTGCATCTGTTCAGGAGATTCAGGGAGATGATAGAGAGAAGTACATGTTAAAGGAAATCACTTCGGATATTTACCATCTCCTCCATCCCAAGATGGCATTCTTTCTCACGAGCGCGGACAAGAAGGGGAATCCCAATGTCATGACCTGTGCATGGGCAACGCCGGTGAGCGAAGAGCCTCCTCTTGTGGTCGTTTGTGTTGCAAAGGAGAGCTATACTGCGGAGCTCATCAAACAGACAAAGGAGTTTGTGATCAATATTCCCACAAAGAAGCTCTTGAAGGCACTATGGGTCTGCGGCAAGACCTCCGGACGGGATGTGGACAAATTCAAGAAGGCCCGATTGAAGGGTATTGGCGCTATAAGGGTGAAACCTTTTGTGGTAGAGGGATGCATCGGGTATATAGAATGCAGACTGTGGAAGGCTGTGGATGCGGGCGAGTGTTATGCATTCTTTGGAAAGGTCCTGTCCGCATACGGTGATGACAACTACATCGAAAAAGGTTTATGGACGAAGAGGGCGGAAATCCCCCTGCACCTGGGGGGAAGCAGGATCGTCTATTTCAAATAGCGGCAAAGTGTCGGCGGAGGCCTATCAGATTGAGAAAAGCGAGAATGGTGTGGTGGTGAGAACCACTTCCTTCAGGACAGAGCGCAGGAGTGTGCTCCATAGCGGCATCTTTAACCGCGAGCTTGCATCCAGCCTTGCGGCCGGTGCCGTGATGGTCATGGTGGGCTTTTTTTTTGCCCATCACTTTAGGATAACCGTTGTTCATTTCATAGCAGTGGCCTTCGTGTTTGCGGTCCTCTTCATCCTCTTCAGGATATATGCATTCAGGGAAGCGGTCCTTGAAACCACTTTTGATTGGGAAAGGAAGACCATCACGATTTCACTGAAAAGAACCATGGGGAGCAGGCACCGGTCATATCCCATGGATGCGCTGGCTGGTATCAGGATCCATCACCTCTCAATGAAGCCAGAAAATTTGGATGCAGTGAGGCTTGTGGAGAAGGTTGCGGTCCAGCATGGCACCGTGATACCTGGGTTTGGAAAGGTGGAAGATTTTTACTCCGTGGAACTGGATTTTCGAGAAAAGAAGATTGTTATATTCAGCGCCAAAGACCAGAAGGGGGCTGAATCTTTTGTGAATGACCTGAGAAGCTCTCTGGCTGGATTCCTTCCTTCTGTGGTGTGGGAGACCTAATGGGTGCGGTATATGATGAGCTCTATATCTCGACCATGCGGGAAATGGATGTCTGCGCAGGTGCCATCCGGAAGCTGAAAAGAGTAATCGAAGACATGGAGACAAAATACAATCTGAAGACCCCTGAGTTCGTGGAGAGATTCAGCAAAGGCGGAATGAAAGACAACAAGGATTTTATGGAGTGGCGTGGCAGTTACGAGAGGCTGAAGCACTGGGAGGGGCGGTTGAAGGAATTTAAAGACATCCTCCAAAATGCAAAAGATGAATCCGTGAGGTGAATGTGCCGAAGAGAACCGACCTCAGGAAGATACTATTAATAGGCTCCGGCCCTATCGTCATCGGCCAGGCATGCGAGTTTGATTACTCGGGAACGCAGGCCTGCAAGGCGCTGCGGGAAGAGGGCTACAAGGTGGTGCTCGTGAATTCCAACCCCGCCACCATAATGACAGATCCCGAGATGGCAGACGCGGTCTATATCGAGCCCCTCACCCCGGAGATAATCGAACTGATTATTGAGAAAGAGAGACCTGACGCCCTTCTCCCCACCATGGGCGGACAGACCGCCTTGAACCTTGCTGTGGAGCTTGCCGAATCAGGAGTTCTCGGAAAATACGGTGTGGAACTCATAGGCGCAAAGCTCCCTGCCATAAAAAAGGCGGAGGATAGGGAACTGTTCAAAGAGGCCATGGAAAAGATAGGGCTTGAGGTACCCAGGAGCGCGTATATAGGGAGTGTGAAGCAGGGGCTGGATTCCATTGAGCACATAGGGTTTCCCGCCATCCTGAGGCCATCCTTCACCCTTGGAGGGACCGGGGGAGGCATTGCGTACAACATGGAAGAATATATGGAACTCCTGGAACGGGGACTGAAACTCAGTCCTGTCCATCAGATCCTTGTGGAGGAATCGGTCATCGGCTGGAAGGAATACGAACTGGAAGTGATGCGGGATATGAAGGACAATGTGGTGATTATCTGCTCTATAGAGAACCTTGATCCGATGGGAATTCATACGGGGGACTCCATTACCGTGGCCCCTGCCCAGACCCTCACCGACAAGGAATACCAGAGGATGCGAGATGCATCCATTGCGATCATCCGTGAGATAGGGGTGGATACGGGTGGTTCCAATATCCAGTTCGCCCTCAGTCCCGAAAACGGCAGGATGGTGGTCATCGAGATGAACCCGAGGGTATCCAGGAGTTCTGCACTGGCAAGTAAGGCAACAGGATTCCCCATTGCAAAGATTGCCGCGAAGCTTGCGGTGGGACTCAGCCTGGACGAAATCCCTAATGACATCACCAAGGAGACCCCCGCATCCTTTGAGCCGACTATTGATTATGTGGTGACCAAGTTCCCCCGTTTCGCCTTCGAGAAATTCCCTGAGGCAGACGCCACCCTTACCACACAGATGAAATCGGTGGGTGAGGCAATGTCTATCGGAAGGACATTCAGCGAATCTCTTCAGAAGGCGTTAAGAAGCCTCGAGATCGGGAGCTATGGGTTTGAAGAACTCCAGGTCAGTGCAAGTGAACTCAAGGCAAGGCTGAAGATACCCAATGCAGAAAGGATATGGTATGTGACCCAGGCACTCAGGAATGGCATGCCGGTAAATGAAATCTATAAACTCACCAACATAGACCCATGGTTTCTTCATCACATAACGCAGATTCTGGAGTTGGAGAATGAGATAAAGAGTTATGCAAGGGGGATAAAGGAGGAAAAGACCAAGAGCCTCGCACCGTATCTGTTACCCAAGGACCTCTTGACAGAGGCAAAGGTGAAGGGTTTCTCTGACAGGACCATTGCAGGACTCCTGAAGGTCCCGGAGAAGGACATACGCCATCTGAGGAAACAGTGGAACTTACATGCGGTCTATAAGATGGTGGACACCTGTGCTGCAGAGTTTGAGGCATATACCCCGTACCTCTATTCGACGTATGAGAAACCCTTCTCCCGCATAGCGCACGTGGCAGGGCGCAAAGAGGAAGAGGAGTCTGGCTCTATGCCTTACGCGTCCTCTGTGGAGAACGAATCGCATCCCACACACAAGAGAAAGGTGATTATCCTCGGCTCAGGCCCCAACAGGATAGGGCAGGGAATCGAATTCGATTACTGCTGTGTCCATGCGGTCTTTGCCCTTAAGGAACTGGGATATGAAACCATAATGGTAAACTGTAATCCCGAGACGGTGAGCACTGATTACGATACCTCCGACAGGCTCTATTTCGAGCCCCTCACTATTGAGGATGTCCTCAGTATCATAGAGGTCGAAAAGCCTGACGGAGTGATTGTGCAGTTCGGAGGCCAGACCCCTCTCAAGCTTGCGGTTCCTCTGGAAAAGGAAGGGGTGAAGATACTGGGAACCTCCCCTGATTCCATAGACCGGGCAGAGGACAGGAAGAGATTCAAGGAACTCCTCCATACGCTTAACCTCAGGCAGGCTGAAAGTGATACTGCCATGTCCCCGGAAGAGGCCCTGGAGATCGCGGGGAAGATCGGCTATCCGGTGATGGTGAGACCTTCCTATGTGCTGGGGGGAAGGGCAATGGAAATCGTGTTCGACGAAAATTCCCTCGCGGATTATATGAGACGCGCGGTGAAGGCGTCCCCTGAACATCCTGTGCTTGTGGACAAGTATCTGGAGGACGCGATTGAGGTGGATGTGGACGCCCTTTCGGACGGTATTGACGTAATCGTCGGGGGCGTAATGGAGCATATCGAAGAGGCAGGCATCCATTCAGGGGACTCTGCCTGCTCATTGCCTCCCTATTCCCTCAGTAATTCCATTGTGGATGAGATCAAGAGACAGACAAAGGCCCTGGCAAATGAGTTAAAAGTCATCGGTCTTATGAATATCCAGTTTGCGGTAAAGGAGGGAGAGATATACATCCTGGAGGTGAATCCCAGGGCATCAAGAACTGTGCCCTTTGTCTCAAAGGCAACCGGCGTACCCCTGGCAAAGATGGCTGCAAAAATCATGGGAGGGATGACCTTGAAGGAACTTGGTCTTACCTCAGAGAAGGAGATAACCCATATCGCGGTGAAAGAGGCGGTGTTTCCTTTTGACAGGTTTCATGGCGTAGATACCATCCTCGGTCCGGAGATGAAGTCCACTGGTGAGGTGATGGGGATTGATGAGGATTTTGGTCTCGCGTATGCAAAGGCAGAAGAATCCTCACATAACAAACTTCCCCTTTCAGGGAACATTTTCATCAGCGTGAAGGACAAGGACAAACCCGGTACGTGCCA
>DATKOU010000266.1:0-22061 GCA_035524455.1 Thermodesulfovibrionales bacterium
TTTCAGCAGGCGGTCATTGATGTGTTGGTGAGGAAGACTGAGTGGGCGGTAACCAGGGAGGGGATACACCGGGTGACCGTATCAGGTGGTGTGGGAGCAAATAGCGCACTGAGAAAGGAATTGGCGCGTCTCGCAAAGGAGAAGGGGATTCAATTATTTATTCCCTCCGCATCTCTCTGCACGGATAACGCGGCAATGATCGCCGCTGCCGGCTATTATCATGTGAGGGCACATGATATTGCCCCCATGGACATGAATCCTGTGGCGTATCTCCCGCTCTCCTGATCCCTGTACCAGGGCTCTCTGTTTCTGTTATGATAAAACGGTGAAAGGCTACATCATTATCATAGGCATACTCGCCGTCATCATCTCAGCGCTCATTACATTAAACATCTTTTTTCAACAGACTCTCCAGATGGAAATGGCCGAGCAGTTCAATAAACAGCAGCTGCTTCTGGCCAATGCGGAGGCTTCAAACATACAGTCCTATGTCAATGGTCTCAAGGATGAATTGTCGCATATCGCGGTGGTGGTGTCGGGACTGAAGGTAAAAGAGAAGAGGGATTTTTCCCGGCTCGTCACCGAGTTCTTCAAGGGAAAGGACATGATCAAGACAGACATTACGTTCATCGGGTCGTCAGGAGAAGTTTTCTTTACCAAGGGGAAAACTTCTCTGGAAACAATGAACGTAAAGACAATGCTGGAAAAAACAAGGGGATTGTGCTCGGAAGGTATGTTGGTAGAACAGGACAGTAAGAGACTCCGGATTGCGGCACCGATATGCCGGGGAGACTCTTTTGAGGGCGCGGCGCTCCTTTCCCTGGGCATCCAGGATGTGGCAGAGGAGTTCCTGAGTCCCCTTAAGTCGGGTTCACGGGGATATGCCTGGATGATGGACGGCAAAGGCGATCTTCTCTACCATCCAACCCAGCCCGGCATGGTGGGTAAGAATTTATATAAGACTGATGCCTCGTGCTTCAAATGTCATAGGACATTTGAAGCGGAAAAGAAGATTATCGAAGGGAAGGGCGATGCGTACGGCAGGTATGTTGCGCCATCGGGTGAGGACAAGGTCCTTGCCTTTTCCACAGCGTCCATCGGCAACTCGAAATGGATTGTGGCGGTGTCTGCCCCCTATTCAGAAGTCACCAGGACGATACAGAGGTCAATGAGGTTCTATTCCTGGCTTATCATATCCATCTTTATTACTACAAGTATTGTGTCGGTGGTACTTATTTTCTTTTATAGGAAGAGGACAAAGACCGAGGAATTGGAAAAACACCAAAAAGAACTGGAGAAGTACGCGGAGGACCTCGAGCGGAAGGTGCACAAGAGAACAGAAGAGCTTTCTGCTGAGAAGGAAAAACTCAATACCATTGTGAGTGCCATAGGGAGCGGTATTATTCTCCTCGACAATAACGGGCGGATACAATGGACAAACCGGACCATGCAGGAGATGGCAGGGGAAGACATCACCGGCAAGTACTGTGAAGAGATATGTGCGGATTGTACCATTCTTGGTTCCTATTCTGTGGACGAAATGCAGACAGAAATCGTCGTGAATCTCTTCGGAAGGAGTGATAAATATTTTCAGGTAACCAGCGTGCCGATCAAAGGGGCTGACGGGGGTGTCCACGGGTATATCAGGCTTGTACAGGATATTACCGAGATGAAAAGGATGGAAGAGCAGATGATGCACTCAGAGAAACTCGCATCCCTTGGAAGGCTGACCGCAGGTATTGCCCACGAGATCGGGAACCCGCTTACCTCGGTATTTTCTTTTGTCCAGATATTAAAAGACATGGAGCAGGATGGGTTCAAGAAGGAGAGCCTTGAGACCATCTACTTTCATATCAACAGGATAGCGGAAATCCTTAAGCAGCTTTCCGGTTTCTCGAAGACGCCCCCTGTGGAGCTTAAGGCATGGAAGGTCAACAGTCTCATTGAGGCTTCCCTTTCCCTCATTCAGTACGACAAGAGGGCGAAGGATGTCACCATTGTGAGAGACCTGGGCCCTGATATCCCGGAGATCACTACTGATGGAAATCAACTCTCGCAGGTGATCGTGAACCTCGTTCTGAATGCGGTAGACGCCATGCCCCAAGGCGGGACGCTCACCATAGGGAGCAGGGTGAGAAATGGCAGCATAGTCATTGATTTCACAGATACGGGAGTGGGTATCCCCAAGGAGAATCTCGGCAGGATATTCGATCCTTTCTACACTACGAAAGAGAAGGGAACGGGGTTGGGGCTCGCGGTGAGCTACAGCATCATCAAGAAATTGAACGGTAGCCTCACGGTAGAGAGTGAATTCGGAAAGGGGACCAAATTCGTGATTACCCTCCCAATAGAAGGTGCTAAATGAAGGCAAAGATACTGGTAGTAGATGACGAAAAGGATATCTGCAAGGTCCTCGAATTTCTCCTGAAAAGTGAAGGATACGAGGTGTCTGTTGCCTACAATGGGGAGGAGGCCCTGGAAAAACTGAAAAGGGACCACTTTGATGTGGTTATCACCGATCTAAAAATGGATAAGGTGGACGGCGTTGCGGTGCTCCAAAAGACAAAGGAATTGAGTTCCGACACTGCGGTGGTGATCATGACCGCCTTCGCGTCTGTTGAATCTGCGGTCAACATCATGAAGAAAGGGGCGTCCGATTATATCGTGAAGCCCTTTCTTAACGAGGAGATCAAGATTACCCTCAGAAGGATACTGGAACAGAGGAGGCTCGTTGAAGAAAATATCGCCCTCAGACAACAGCTTAGCCAACGCATGGGATATACGGATTTTGTGGCGAGCTCGGAGTCAATGATCCGGATTCTTGAGACCCTGGAAAAGGTCATCCCGACCAAGAGTAACATCCTCATCCTTGGTGAGAGCGGTACAGGGAAGGGGCTCATTGCCGAAATGGTTCATCGCAACAGCCCCCGGAGGGACAAACCCTTCATTTCCATCAACTGTTCCGCCATCCCTGAAGGCCTTCTTGAGTCAGAGCTGTTTGGGTATAAGAAAGGGGCCTTTACCGGTGCGGTGTCTGACAAGACAGGACTTATCACCATGGCAGATCAGGGAACGCTTTTCCTCGATGAGATCGGTGATATGCCCATGAGCCTTCAGTCAAAAATACTGAAGGTTCTTGAATCTTCTGAGGTTACCCCACTGGGTGACACTCGGGGGAGAACGGTGGATGTGAGGTTGGTCACCGCCACCAATCATGATCTTGAAACGTGTATCAAGGAAAGGACATTTAGGGAGGACCTCTACTATCGGTTGAATGTCATAGAGATAAAGATTCCCCCTCTGAGGGAAAGGAAAGAGGATATCCCCCTTCTCGTGAATCATTTTCTCAGACGGTTTTCTGAAGACAACAAGAAAGCAATAAAGGGGGTGGAGAGCAACGCAATGGGGATTCTCATGCAGTATCGCTGGCCCGGCAATGCCAGGGAACTGAGGAATGTGATCGAGAGGGCGGTGGTGTTATGCCAGGGAGATTTCATCACCCCTGATGATTTTCCGGAAAAGCTCAAGAGAGAGGAGCCCGCTCTTTTGGGACAGGGGGAGACGTCATCCCTGAAACTCTCCCTCTCAGAATATGAGAAGAACCTCATACTGAATGTGTACCATTCGCAAAATAACAACAAGGAAGAAACCGCGAAGGCGCTGGGCGTTGAT
The DNA here is from genome assembly GCA_035524455.1 of Thermodesulfovibrionales bacterium. Classification (GTDB taxonomy): domain Bacteria; phylum Nitrospirota; class Thermodesulfovibrionia; order Thermodesulfovibrionales; family UBA9159; genus DASPUA01. The sequence continues at coordinate 3,673 of DATKOU010000266.1, forward strand.
CTCGCAACCCTCTACAGGAAATTGAAGAAATACGGAATAGAGGAGTGAAGAAGGGATTTTATATCGGATCCCTTTGCGGGGGAATTCTGGGAGTGATTGTTGCGCTGAGCATGGACCTTGTTCTCGGCGGCGCACTCGGCAGCGGCTGGAGGGAAGCGGTCGCTCATGACCTCGGGGCCCTCACCGGAAAGACCTTTGGGATTAACTCAGTGGTGGTGCTTGCGGGGGTGGCGATTGTGGTAGGTATCATCGGCGCATTTGGCGCGTTGGTGGGAGGGATATTCGGGGTGATGCTCGCCAGGCTTTTCTCCTTCCTCACAAAAGGAGACGAGGCATAATTTTACGGACACGTTTCATGGCGAGGGATGTCAACCAGCGGTCCCCCCGCACTTCTGCGGCCTTCAGGGTCCAAAGCTTGGAAGAGGGTTGTTGCCTACCAGGTTAACGAGAGGAGGCACGCAGTGTCTGACTGGAGGCGGTTAAACTTGCACTTGATTACCATACACTGTTCTGAACGGTAGCAAAAACCTCCTTTTATTACCACATGCACCCTGATTCCTGTGTTTTCTCGATGAGGACAGGGGATATGGAGCTTTCCCGTCACCTCAGAATAGTGCTTCTCCGAATACACGCTCCTCATGCCATATTATACAATTTTCGCCGCGGCTATATGTGTGTCAGACGGAGCGGGGTTGCTCTTACAGGAACGGCCAGGAGTGGAAGATACGTGAAAGGTTGTTTCACCTCAGTCTATCTTTATAATCCCTCTTTGGATGGCAAACTTGATAAGCCCTGCCCTTGTGCTGATGCCGAGCTTTTCGGTCATGTTGGTCTGGTGCGCGATGACGGTCTTGGTGCTGATCGAGAGCATATCGCCGATCTCCTTATGCGTATACCCCTCTGCCACGAGTTTGAGTACCTGCTTTTCCCTGTCAGTCAGTTTCTCATAAGGATCTTCCATCGCTGCTTCTTTGTCCTTCCCCAAATATCCTTCAACCACTTTTGATGCAATGGAAGAAAAGAGGTAAAACTCATTCTTATTCACTGCTCTTATTGCTGAGACGAGTTCGCTTCCCACCGCCTTCTTAAGGAGATATCCCGAAACTCCTGCCTTGAGAAAGCGTGAGATGTACTCCTTGTCATCATATTGTGTGAGGACGAGTATCTTGGTGTCCGGATTCATCTTCTTTATCTCGACAGTTGCCTCCAGCCCGCCCAGCTTGGGCATCGCGATATCCATAAGAACCACGTCCGGGGTGAATTTTTTCACCTTCTCGATTGCTTCCAGACCATCGGATGCCTCTGCAACGACCTCTATATCGTCGGAGAGTTTCAAAAATGCAGCGATCCCCTCCCTTACCAGCGTATGGTCATCAGCAATCAACACCCGTATTTTAGACATTTGCCTCCTCGATAGGCTTTCCCAAAGGAACCCGCACACTTATTTTTGTTCCGCTCCCGGGAGCTGAACATATCTCCAATTTCCCGTCCAGGAGGGATGTCCTCTCCTTCATCCCCAGCAGTCCGAGCCCGCGTCCGCCATCGCTGGTATATCGTAACATGGAATGGACATCAAATCCTTCTCCGTCATCTTCTATATCAACAAAGACCGAATGATCCTGCGCCCTCAGTATCACAATAACATTCTCTGCCCTCGCATGTCGCGCGATGTTAATGATGGCCTCCTGGATGATCCTGAACAGGGTGATCTCAACTTGCGGGTCGAATCTCTCTTCCATTTCTGCATCTATAGTGAGATAGTACCGGATCCCCTTTTCGCTCAAGTTTTTGTCCAGGAGCCATTTGACGGCGGCGCCGAGTCCCAGATCGTCAAGGACCGACGGCCTCAGATTCTGGATAACATGATGGATGTCGTCGAGGCTCTTTAATGCAATGCCCCTCATCTCTTCCAGCTTGTCCATACTGAGCTGCTCAGGGTAAAGCTTGCAGATATCCATTTTTATGAGAAATGCCGATAAGTCCTGCAGGATCTCATCATGGAGTCCGCGGGCGATCCTTCGCCTCTCCTCTTCCTGCGAGGAGATGATTTTTTTGAGCAGGCTTTCCACCTTTTGGCGGCTCAGTCGAATCTGCTGTGTTCTCTCCTGAACGCGATGTTCCAGTTCAAGGTTATGTCTCCGGATACTCTCAAGGGACTCCGAAAGTTTCATCCTCATTGTGTCGAAGCTCTTGGCAAGGATTCCAATTTCATCCCTGCTGGATACCGTCACCGGGTCCGTGAGATTTCCCTTTGCAATTCTCTGGGTTGCAGTGATGAGGGCCTGTACCGGCCTCACAATCCCCCTGCTCAAGCCTATCCCGAGGAGCAGCGCCGTAATTACAGAGATGACGCTGAGAATAAAGAAGCCCCTGCGCAGGGTGGTTGAGGGAGAAAAGACGATATCCTGCGGTTCTCTTACCGAAATTCCCCATGGGGCCATGGAGAGGGGAGCAAAGGCGAGCATATCGCTCGTCCTCGTGGTGTGAGAGGCTTCCTCGGAGTGGCATCGATGACAGGTTCCTACAGTGCTTTTCTTCTGGGCAATGAGATTTCCCAGAAATCTATTGTGATCGCTGGATGTGAGGATTCGTTTGGGATCATTGGAAGCGATGATCGTACCATGGCTATCCACAAGCTCTATATTCGTACTTGGGCCTGCGGATACGGACTTGATAACATGGGTGAATATATAACTCGTCGGATTGATCTCTCCTCCTGCGACACCGATGATAGTTCCCTCCTTGCTTTTTAAAGGAACAAGGGCAAAAATGACCTTTCTCTGTGTAGGCTCGATGGTATAGACATCCGAAATCACCGGTTTGCGTTCCGAAAGGGTCCTGCTCACGTAGGGGATGTTTAACAGATTCACGTTTCCCCCCTCCCGGTGCGGATAGGTCATTACTACGTTTCCCTGGAGGTCAGTGAGAAAAATCCTGTCAGTAAAAATAGAGTATTCATATGCGGTCTTGAGAGCCTTTTTCTTTGATTCCCAGTCGTTGTCCTTAAAGTCTATTTTGCCGGAAATAGAGATATCATAGAGGCGTGTGAGGTTGGTCTCGAGAATATAGTCAAAGTATTTTCCAATAATATTTGCGAGGGTGAGGCGGCTTTGTAAAGACCGCTGGATGCTGTCATGAACACTGAGATAGCTGATAATGCCAAGGGCGGTGAGGATGGCGAATATGCTTAGGACAACCGAAAATGTGATTCTTCTTCGCATGAATATAGTTTAACTTATAATGAGAAGAATTTGGGGAAAGTCAAGGGATGAATGGGGGACACATAACGCGGGTCAGCTCAGGGAGCAAGGGGTGAAAAAATATTCCAAACCGAGAATGAGCTGAGATCATCTGCAGAGAAGAAGACTTAAGGCAAGGCTTCTTCCGAGCCCATTTCATGCATTGCCTTCCCCTGTTCGATGATCTCCTCCACCTGCACCCCTTCCCTCCGCGCGAGCTCGATGGGATGTTCACGTATCATCCTTTCCCTCGAGATATATCCGGTAAAGATGCTTGTGTCAAGGGGAAATACCTCGGGGCTGAATATGGAATTGTAGATATGCCAAACCGCGATGAGGAGGACTATCACCAGCGCCTCATTGGAGTGCAGCGCCTTTGCCACGGGAATAAGTTCGCCAGGGAAAAACCGGGCAACCAGGACCGGAAACCACAGGACAAGCCCCGTGACCATCATGAGAAAGCTGCCGGTGAGAATTCCCCAGTATTCAAACTTTTGTTTATAGGTATAACGATCACACATTGCAGGGGAGTTTTCCATGCTGAGGTAATACCTGATGTCGTGTATCGCATCCATAAAATCGCTTGTATTGATCACCATTGACGGCTGCCATCTTCTCAGCACGACCCCTGTGGCCGCAATGACCACGTGGGAGAGCGTTGCAAGGACAAACACCGCGCCGGTAGAGCGGTGGAGCAACCTGATGTTGTCGATTCCTCCCAGCTTCAGGATAATCCAGCGGGAAATATCAAGGGAGAAGAAGCTTTGCGCGAGCCCTGTGGCTACGAGTGTTCCGAAGGTGAGCATCGCGAGCCAGTGCTCCGCAATACGCGGGGTGCAGAACCTCCTTATCCTCTTTTCTCGAGCGGTAGTATCCTCTGCCATCATATCCCTCCTTTTCTACCTGTCCACTGCGTAACGCCATATATGCAGGAGAATCTGCAAGACGAGCCCTACTGCGAGAATGGGGATAAAGATCTTGTACACCAAATTCACGATGAAGACGAGCGGGGCGCTCCTCATGTTCGGCTCATAGTGAGAGAGCCAGGCATCAGGAAAGTTCTTTGGCGCATCCTTATGGCACTGCTGGCACCTCTTTGCAAGGTTGGCCTTCAGGAGAGCCGCATCAGTGCCTCTTGTGCTGATGATATTGTGGGTGCCGTGGCAATCGGTACACACGGCTATGGGACGTGCGGGTTTCTCAAGCGTCTCCCGCTGCCTCTTATAAAATCCCAGTGTGACCCCGTGAAAGTCCGTGAGATAGGTCTTCACCACATCCGTGGAGAGGCCATATTTCTCCACAACCGCCTTGGTTGCATGGCAACTGCTGCAGATCTCGGGTATTCTCTCGCGGTAATCAAGCGTGTGGGTTTGAGTCATGTTATGTGCCGTATGGCAATCGATACAGACCGGCACATCCTGATTATGTTCATCAATGAGTGCCTTTCCGTGAACACTTGCTGCATAGATAGAGTAGATCCCCGGGTGGCACTGCTGGCACCCTTTGGTAGTCACTGCCCTATCCTTGCTCCCATGTGCGATGGAGTGGGAGCCGTGGCAGTCGATACAGACAGGGGCCTTCAGGTTCCCCTTGCTGAGTGTGGCGTAATGGATACTCTCAAGGGTCTTTGAGTATTTGTCAAAATGGCAGCGTCTGCAGCTGTCGGAGGAGGCAATGACGTATTCTCTCTTAGATCCAAAGGTTCTCCGGGGATGGTCTTCGGATGAAAACCCGTAGTGGCAGTCCCAGCAGCTGAGCTTGTTATGCACCGAACCCTCCAAAAGCGATTTGTCGATGAAAAGTGATTGTGGTCCTCCATCTTTAAATGTCATGCTCAGGCCATGTCCGTGGCATCTCAGGCAATATTGCTCCTCACCGGCGAACACCTTTCCCCCTCCAACCGGCATAATGTAGTGAGCACCGTGACATTCGGTGCACAGAGAGAGTTTACCTTCCTTTTCTCCGCGTAACAAATTTGCATGGATGGGTTTCCCCTTGATCTGTTCGTCAGGGTGGCAATGCCTGCATGCGAGGGATGAGGTAATCTGATACTGCTTTTTTGATCTAAATCTCCTTGAGGGATGATTATTTGCGGAAAATTCAGTATGACACTGTGCGCAGGTCAGAAAGCTGTGGGCGGAGGCCTGAAATTTTTTGGCATCCACGTATGCCGAAACCGATTCGCCGTTTTCAAATGTCTTTACTGCCCCCTGCTTCCCGTGGCATCCCAGACAAGACCGTGCATCATCAGAGAGTGCCGTGAGATCTCTGGAGAGCACAGTCTCTCTGGCGATTGCAGGCTCAGCAGAAAAGGTGGCTGCCAGGAAAAAGTGCAGCAGGACGATTATCCCCATCCTCCCTTTCATAAACACCCCCTTCCGAAAGATTAAGGCATGTGAAAAGGAAGCCGAAAAGTGTCCGAGTCGATAGAGCTGCGATCGCCCTATGCCGGGTTCTGTGCAGTAAACGATACAAAGGAGAGGGCAGGGGGGTATCTCCCCGGCTCAACCCCCCTCCCTTCATCACAAGGGAGGGAGGGGGGTACAGGTGGGTACCCCGCCTTATTTTCCGCACGTTCTTCATTCTTGTCTATAATGAGCGTCGGGGTACCCCGGTTCTTCGCTGAGGACCGGCATCCGGTTCAATATCCAGCGGAAAATGAGAATGTGGATGGTTGCAATAGAGAGGACAACTGCAAATTCCCGCCAGCGCGGAATAATCTCGTGAAGATGGTGGGGGAGATTCCAGTTGAAGGTTATTAATGTGAAATTCATTCTGTTAAGAACAACCCCTACCACCGCAAACACGGCGGCGAATCTGGCTATGCCGGCGCTGTTTTTCTTGACCGCAAGGCTGAACAGCAGACCGGGCAGAAGCACGAAACCTAGCATCTCGACAAGGAACCAGTAGCCATACGGTGTGTTGAGGTAATGCCAGTTCATATCGTGTGCTATGCCGATGACTTTCAGTACGATATAGACGTAAATAGCGATAGCGGCGCCCTTAGCGAGTCCGACCGTCAGGCTGTCGACGCTGCTCAGGAAATGATTATCGCACCTGTGCCTCAGGAACCTGGCAGAGAGTGTACTTACGACTATTATCATGGAGATGGCAGCAAAGATGCTGGAGCTCAGGAAGAAAATCGGTATGTAGGAGGAATACCACAGGGGATGTACCTTGCCCGGCATGAGCAGGTACATCGCACCAAGGGCAGACTGATGGAGCGTCGAGAGGACGATACCCGCTATGGTCAAGAAGATGGTGATGTTCATTGCCCATCTCCTGACCCGCCTTGACTTGACCCATTCCAGAATCGAAGGACTGAATTCCAAGATCTGAACGGACAGGTACAGAGCCACATGCCATGCGACGAGGAAGAGGACAGAGGCGGTACCGAAATCGATGATCATCGGGTAGTATATGCGCCAGGGCCTGCCGAGGTCCATGAGAAGATAGACGACCGCGAAGAAATAACCCAGGAGTCCTGCGAGCAAGGCGAGTCTTAGCAGCGGGGCATATCTCCTGAACCCGAAGATATAATAGGCTGTGCCCATCACAAATCCGGTAGCAGAGAGAGGGACACCGCTGAACAGTCCCCAGCAGAGAAAGAGGCTCCAGGGATAATCGTGGGATGCGTCGGTGATCGCTGCAAGTCCAAAAATGAACCGATAGGCCATGAGGGGAAGGCCTACACTCAATATGAGTGCGGCAACGATGTTGAAGGGTGTAATCAGTGATTTCCTGTATTCAGGCCAGGTCATACCCATCAGGAGCTTGTCCATGAACCAGGCCCTGAAATTCTGTTCTGGTCTGGCTACAGCTTCATTATTCATGTGTTACCTCCTCTTTTTTTTCATTCGCGGACTTCTCTTTTTCGATCTGGTCTCGATGGCGCAGGGCTGCATAGCACATGCCGAAAAGGGCCGGCCATACGGTCAGTATCACCGGGACTGCACCGAGGAACCCCTTCGTCTCTTCAGCGAGCGGTTTGTTGGGAAGGTTTGTCGGGAAGCCCAACTCGCCGAACGGTACCCCAGAGATATAGATCCAGCTCGTTCCACCCGCCTCACGCTGGCCATAGATATGGTCAACATACTTATCGGGATTCTTTGCGATCTTTTCCGCTGCCAGCTTGAGCAATAAATCCCTTTTCCCAAAGGTAAGGGCTCCTGCCGGGCAGGCCTCTACACATCCAGGTATGCCGCCGTTCTTGATTCTTGGATAACACATGGTGCACTTCATGATCTTTGGCTCTAAGGCACTCCAGTAGTCAAAGGCAGGCACATTAAAGGGACAGGCTGCCATGCAGTACCTGCAGCCGAAGCAGAAATCTTCCCTGTACAGGACCGCGCCCTCAGGGGTTTTATTATAGGCATGGATAGGGCAGGAGTTTGCGCATGCCGGTTCCTCGCAGTGGTTGCACTGCAGTTTGCGGTAGATAGGCTTGTCTTTATCCTTCGGGTTGGCATACTGATTCACCACAGTATACGCATTTTGATTGGGCCTTCTCGGTTCATTGAAGACAGATTTATCGTCAAACGGAACTTTTGGAGAGGGGAGATTGTTCACCTCGTTGCAGGCCTTTTCGCAACTCCGGCAGCCTACACATGCGGTCAGATCGGTGAGCACTCCAAAACGATTGGGCCATCCTTCAAAGTTACCTGCTGCGGATGCCTTGGAGCCGGTCCCAATGAGAGCGGTGGTGCTGAGGGCGCCTACGGTACCCAAAAAGCATCTGCGCGTGATTGTGCGCGGGGTCTTTTTCTCCCCATTGTGTTCATCAGGGTTTTGAGACGACTTTCCCATAAAAACCTCCTTTATTATTTTGATGAGCTCAGTTTTGTTCCCTTGATGGCATGGCACAGTTCGGTACACCCCTTCGGGTCAGTGCCGATGTTGCCCATACCCCTGTGGCATTCAAAACACTTGCTATGGTATGCGACCTTTAAACTCACGAGGTGTGGCTTTTGAGGGTTCGGTGAGGTGTGGCAGTTTCTGCAGGGCAGGAAGCCGGCGGTCACCGATTGCTTAAATACCGAAGGCGTCACCGCATGGCAGTCTTTACAGGGGTCGGCAGCGTTGTTTCCATGTTGATGGTGGCACTTCCCGCAATCCGAAATCATGTCCGCATGTTTCTTGTGAGTAAATGGTACCGCCTCATACTTGTCCTTCATAGTATCGAGGGATACGACATCCGGTGGCTTTCCCGAACTACCGGCATAGAGGGAGACGGCGAAGAACAGGGAAAGGGTGATAACGAAAAACAGTACTAAACCTCTTTTCATTTAGGAGCCTCCTTTTTGTTAGTGTAATTCCCGGCGAATTGATAACGTCCGGCATCCATCCATCGGGACTTGCTTAGGATTCTTGAGTGGTACACGCTTGACATGCTAGTTTTTCTCTTCCTTCTTCTCTTCTTTCTTTTTCTTCTTGCCGGTAAAATATGCCTCTGTGGGTCTCCAGCCAAATACTGCCGTCTTCCCCGCGAGGTTCATCACTCCATTCATCGCGGCAGAACCCAGGGCAGCAAAAAAGGCAAAAGGAAGCACGACCACATAGGCTATGCCGATGAACGGAGCTGCCGCAATCTTCCCAATGACCTTTAGCGTGTTCCTGAATCCGGTCTTCCTGATGTGCTCAATATCGTCTTTTCCCGTGTCGATCATGGTCTTGAAAGGCCTTGGTTTCAATACCTCTGAATACAGGATATATCCTGCAATGAAGAGGAGTGCCAAAATGTACTCCACCCCTTTTATGTGTGTCATGAAATCAAACAGCGTATTCATAATTACCCTCCTTTCTCTTTAGTCATTCCTCTACGGCACTTTACGAATAACTATCTATACCTATTCCTCCTTCTTTTTTTGGTCTCCCCCCATTCCCTTGTGTTTCTTTCTCTTACCGGCAAGATGTGCCTCACTCGGCCTCCACCCGAATGACACAAGATTGCCGAGGACGTTGAACATGCTTGAAAATAATTTTTTTCCGACCAGCGCCAGGACAGTCCCTACTGCCATGAAAGGCAGTGCGATGACATAAAACAGTCCGATTACAGGACCTGCAAGGAGCACAATGCCTGGAGGAAATCGTCTGTATGTTGCCCTGCCATTTCCCGGGAGTATCCCTTCGTCCGGGATATCTACCCTCGTTCCGTTTGAGAAGTTCCAGTAAGTTCCCTTCCCTACCTTCTGTCCTCCTTTGTACTTAAGCATCCCACTCACCCCCTTTCTTATTGCCTCTGCGCTGTTCCAAAGTTATATATAACAAATGCAGGGGATGAATATAATTGGAAGAAGTTCCTATTTTCTTTGGGAATTTATCCTATATGTCTGAAAAAAAAGAAAAAAGATCCCTCGAAATGCAGGCTGGGTGGAGTATTTTGGCCTTACTGCGGGATTCTTGCTGCAGTTTTGTGGTTGGGCAGGGTGGAAAGGATGTACGCACCCTTCCGGACGGGAATGAAAGGAAAGGGGATACTGCCGCTAAGATGGCGTTAAATCAGGGAAACCTCTGGGTTCATTGTGTCAATGGATCATGCTTTCAGCGATCTTAATCAGTTCAAAGGGAGCGGATTTCATTTCCACGCGGATCTCATTGCTCCCTTCATTCCATGAAATCCTGCTGCAGGGCACGTCATTCTTGCATACGCCCACTTCCAGTATGGATGGCCTTCCGTTCAACGGGTAGTTCACCCTCTCCTTGATCTGCGAAATCACTATCTTCTTGTCCGGGGCAAAGTCCCTGCTTGCAGCCTGGGAGATAATGAGGTCGGTCTCTCCTGTCTCCACATTTCGAAATTCCATCACCACGGCGACAAAGGGCTTTGACTGTGCCAGGATTCTTGAGGGCGGCCATTTAAACTTTTGGGGAAAGTAAGACGGGATGTAAATATCCCTCACCTTCAGTCTTGATTTGACTTCCTCAATGCTGCTGTACGTCCTTATAATACCCTCCTGGAGCACCGTAGGCAGCCAGTTGGTAACCTTGAGCACTCCGATGAGGATTGCGATGGTCACCGCAAAATAAAGAAAGCCGAATACCCTCTTTCGCACGTTCACCCCTTTTCCCTCATACAATAAAATAGTTTATCACGAAGATGAGCACTACCGTGACAAAAAACCTCCCCCATTGCCCGCCTGTTTGGAGTCCGGTTCCTTTTTCGAGCCGGATAATCCTGCTTTCCATATGGATGTTGTGGCTATAGTCCTCAACCACTGTGCTCAACGCTGAAAGGTTCTTCATTTTATCCAGAGGAAGGGCCTCTGTCTTCTTGTTGAATTTTTCGAGGATTTCGGCCAGGGCATGTGGTTTCTTAGTCAAGGACACTGCAATGTCGTCGCATACCTTCTCTTCTTCCTGAACAATTCTCCTGAATTCGATAAGCACCACGGGGTTAAAGAACATGAGTACCCGGATCAAATAGATGATTATCAGTAAGGGACGTCTGTTCCTTCTGATGTGGGCAATCTCATGGGCAATGGCTGCCTGTATCTCATCAACACTCAGTCCCCTTATCAGTCCGGTGGACAAAAAAATTGTGGGAGTCTTCACTGTGGTGGAAAAAAGGATCAGTTCGTCATCATCATCAATGAGAGAGATAAGGGGTTTTTCCCCTGGGATTAGTTCCAATGCCTTACGGATGACAGGATCGTCGTGGGTGGTTACTTCTTCAGGTGCAGACCAGGTTTCAATGGTGTGCTTTACAATAGGGATCATCTCCTGGAACAGGAAGACGAGGGTGGTGATAGAGAGGATCAGGATGAAAAGGATACTTAACGGAAACTTTGCCCACAATTCCATATTTAGCCACCTGGTTATGTCGAAGAGAGCCTCTAGCCTGAAAGAGAGTGAGCCCCTGTCAGGGTTTACTATCTGGTAGACCGGAAAGCAGAGGATAGGGGATACCATGACAATGAGACTGAACCTCTGGCGTATAAGGGGATCACTGATGCGCCATGCATGGATGGCCCTGTCCACAATGAGGGCAGCGATGACGGAATGGCAGAATGCCTGGGCCATATACATGCCGGCGTAGGAATTAAGAAAGTGTGAGAAATTCATGTTCATGGATTTAAAGGATTTTTTATCATAGCAAATTCGTATCTGTTTTGACACTCACACATCTTTTAAGGATTGCATTTGTGTCACACTCCTTTCACGCCGCTTTTCCTGTAAAATAGGTCTCTTATGGTCACAGCCGTTTACGCGTTGCCTTTCTATCTCCTGGGTCTCTGGAAGAGAGTCTTTCTCTATGTTGGCCTCATCCTTCAGAGCATGTATATCATTTCCCGGGGGCTTCATCTGGGAAGACTCCCCCTTGTGGGTCCTCATGACACCCTCATCTTTCTCTCTGCGGCAATAGTTGCGTTCTCCATTCCTTTCAACAGGGGAACGAAAGGAGACCCTGCACTCTCCAGGGGAATTTCATTTACGGCCATGGTATTTACCGCTTCGGGAATCCTCTGGCAGCCGCATAACGCGCCTCTTCCACCCGTACTCAAGACCCTGTGGTTTGAACTTCATGTTGTTCTCGCATTTTTCTCCTATGCGCTCTTTGGGATAGGAGCGGCACTCGGGGCCTTTTCTCTCAGGGAAAAGGACGTTTATCATGAAGCCCTCCAATACCGTGCCATACTCATTGGTTACTGTCTGTTTTCCCTGTCCATGATTTTGGGCGGCATATGGGCATATCTTGCATGGGGCACTTACTGGCTCTGGACCCCGAAGGAACTCTGGACATCCATCGTCTGGCTCTTCTATACGCTCTATCTCCATGCAAGGCTGATGCAGGGATGGGCGGGGAGACCATTGGCATCCCTCGGCATCTTAGGTTTTCTTGTGGTAATGTTCACCTATCTCGGAGTGAGCCTTTTTATGAAGAGCTCACATACCTTTTGAGCCATGGCAGTAAGGGCCGTGATAGGATTCTTCGTATCCCTAAAGACATCTCTATGGCTTCTCTGTCTTGTTACCGTATTGCTCTTCGCAGGTGCCTTTATCATGCCGGGAGAAAAGGCAGTTCAGTCTATCCATTCCATGCCCCTCCTTGAATGGATGAGGGAGCAGCCTGTAAAGAGCACATGGTGGTTGTGGTCTTCCATGGGGCTCCTTCTTGTTCTGGCCGCAAACACCCTTGTGTGCAGCATCGACTCCATAGCAAAAAAGAGAAAAGTCACGCAATGGATGCTCCTGATCTCACCTCAGATAGTCCATATAGGGTTCCTCTTCATGCTTATAGCTCATCTGGTGAGCGCTGTGGGAGGATTCAAGACCTTTGCAGTCGCGGCAGAGGGGACATCCCTGGAGATGCCGGACAACTCGGTATTACAGATTAAAGGAATCGCCATGTCGTTCGATTCCTATGGGTATCTGTATGACTGGTCGGTTGATGTTGAATACCGGGACAACGGGCAGGTGCTGAAAAAAGAGAGGCTCTTGCCGAACAAGCCGGTGTTTCTTAAGGGGGTTGGTGTCTATGTAAAGGACCTTCGGGCCTTCCCCAAGAAGATGGTGCTTCTGGAGGTGAGCAGAGAGCCAGGCGCCGTCTGGGCACTGGTGGGAGGTATCCTCTTTATGACCGGCACCATCGCGCTTCTTGTGTTGAAGATGAAGAGGGAAGAGATTCAGACACAGCCTTAGGGATAATCTCCAGCCAATCTTATCCATGAAATTCTTTCTTATAGGAGAGGCATCCGGCTCTTGGCAAGAGAATAGCCCTTATTCTGTAGGAAGGGTGATACGCCTTACACCGCTTTGTTCTTATGGAATGTCAAGGTCCGCTTGTGCGAACCGGCACATAACCCCGACTCTTGCCGTTCGGGCCAGATACCTCTCCTGAGTTAATAAATATTTGAGAAATAACCCAGACAAATTGACAGAGATTATTGACCGGGTGTGGAGTTGAACAGAAGCTTTCTCAAGGATTCTCGTCATTTTGAGGGGGATGAATGGGGATTCGATCAAACCGCAATAAAGAAGTGTCCACGATTCCTGCGAAACTGTATTTTTCTTATGGGTCATTGACTATATCTAAAGGCTGTGTCATAGTAGCTATAAATGTAGCTACATGGAGGTGAGTCAATGAAATTTGCCAACGTCAGAGAACTGAAGAACAAGACTTCGGAGATATTAAGAAAGGCGGAAAAAGAAGCCGTAATCATTACGTCTAAAGGCAAGCCGAGGGCTATGGTGACCGCTATCTCCGAGGAAGATTTCGAGGACTATTTGCTCGAAACAAGCCCGGGCCTTCAGAGCACGCTTGCCGAGGCCCTGGCTGAATATCACGCCAAAGGCGGCGTTCCGCTCGATGACTATCTTGCAAAAAGGAAAAAGAGGCGTGGATAAGTTCGAGGTTATTCTCTCCCCCCACGCAGTAAAGGATCTGGACGGCTTTAGCGATAGCGTCTGTAAGAAAATAGCATATGCGCTTAAGACACTCACCGAAAACCCTTTCCCGAGGGGCAAGCTGATAAGGAAGCTCAAAGGGAAGAACGCCGATTTCTATAGACTCAGGGTGGATAAGTACAGGGTGTTTTATGTTATTGAATCCGGCAGAGTGGTAGTCTTAAGGGTCTTGAGCAAAAAGGATGCTGAACGCTATATCCGCAATCTGAACTGAAAAAGCAGTCGTGAAGAGGGCTCGCAATAAACGCATCATATTGCACACGTCGAATCATGAAAGCATTTACGCCCAATTCCACAATCTTCACCCGATTGAGACGAGGGCTGGATTATCTCATTGGGTGTTAATCGAAGAGAAGGAGGAAATGGGGGAGAGGCATATAAAAGAGATTCTCTTTCACGCCGAAATCATCCCATTTTTTTGTAACAACTATCCCCTTTGAACATTTCAACTTGTCGCAGATATTCCTGAGGATTCGTAGTTCTGCGTTCTCGATATTTTCTTTATACTTTACTTCGAAAGGCAAATATGTTCCGGCGCCAGTATGGACAATGAAGTCGACCTCATAGGTCTTTTCGCGGTAATAACTAAGAGATACGGTGCCCTCCCATTTCCTGAGGGCATTGAAAACGAGATTCTCTGCATAAAGCCCGAGCGTATTTGTGTCCTGCAGCAATGTCTCCTGCAACCGCAGGACCGCATTGCGGAGAGCGAGGTCAACGAGATAGCACTTCACATTTCCCCTTCGTACCTTGAGCGGGCTTTTGGTAAACTTCTCCACGTGATGGATCAAGTCCGTCATTTCGAGCATAGGGAAATATTTTTCAATAGTCGCTCTGTTTATGTTCAGTTCCTGGGACAGCTGCTGCCAGTTGATCTCACGGCCCGGGGTCTCAAGTAACGAAATATAAAACCGTTTCAATCTTTCTGGTTTCCGCAATTCCACCGCCAGCACCAGATCCTCAAGGATCACTTTCTCCACATGGTTATCAAATAAGTAGGATTGCTTCGTTTCCCAGTCGGGTAACGTCCACACCTCAGGGAACCCTCCTTCCATGAGAAATTCACTAAGACCGGCATCGATGCTGGAGCGAAGATCAGTAGCGACAGCGGGAATTGTCACCTTCTTCAGGTCGGCGTATTCAGGGTGTTTCGTTAACATCCCCATCACTGCTTCACCAGTTTTGTATATCTCCTCTAGTCTGCCAACCATTTGTTCATCAGCCCGATTCTTGTAAAGCAGGAACTCTCTGAACGAAAAAGGCAGCATGTGGTAATCTTTGATGCGGCCAAGAAGGCTTTCCCTGCTCTTTCTGAAGATGGGTGATGATGCTGAACCGGAGATAGTAAACCTGACGGGATAGTGAAGGTCATAATACTTCTTCAGAAAAAGCTCCCATCGTTCAAAGCGCTGGATCTCGTCGAGGAAAAGGTAGAGCACTTGTTCGCCGGTGCGGTTCCTTGCATAATCCATTAGAGCGTCGAAAAAACTAGCGTGATCTATCCCGGAACGGTATAGTGCGGGATCATCCATAGAGTAGTAGATGATATGCGAAGGGCTCACGCTTTCTGCAATCAGGCTCTTCACAACCTGCTTGATGAGAGTACTTTTTCCAACCCTCCTGGGTCCGGTTATTGAGATGACTTGCGGTGTCTCCTTCAATCCCCGAAATATTTCATCAAATATCGGACGGCGGAATGTCGGAAGAGTCTTCAAGGCCTCTTCAGGGTTATCCCACCATTGGTTATATGGCTGAAGCAACTCTTTGTACTGCAAGCAAAAAATCCTCACTTTCCTTTTATGCTACTTATGTATAGCATATTTGGAAAAATATGTAAAGAACTAATTATTTCAACATGTTATAGGTAGAATATATGGGAAGAGCAGCCTGCTTTAATTCTTTTGACTCGGTTAGTCAGCAGTGATTACGCGTTATGATGGCAAAGATTTCAGAATCGTTTGTAATTAAAAAAATTGGATCTCTCCCTGATTGTTCACCAAGAAGGATTAGGAAAAGTTACCGAATTAGTGAACCGGGTACATGTGTCCCCAATGTTCCCCCAGAGAAATTCTCTCGTCGTTTTCTTCCCTCAAATTAATAGGCGCTGACCCTATTTTTCTATCCCAGATTTACGGACAGAGCGAAGCGGCGTCGTAGAATCGGGACTGTCCCCGGCTAAAGAATTCGGATATGGAGAGTGGGGGTATCTGGTGGGGGGTATCCTCTTTATGACCGGCACGATTGCACTTCTTATGTTGAAGATGAAGAGGGAAGAGACACGGACACAGCCTTAGGGATAATCTCCAGCCCATCTTATCCATGAATTTCTTTCTAATAGGAGAGGCATCCGCCTCTCGGCAAGACAATAGCCCTTATTCTGTAGGGGGGGGTGATACGCCTTACACTGCTTTGTTCTTATGGAATGTCAAGGTCCGCTTGTGCGAACCGGCACATAACCCCGACTCTTGCCGTTCGAGCCGGATACCTCTCCTGAGTTAATAAATATTTAGCCAGTCCTCTATTTGGCGGCTGGCTTCAGCAAATAACGTTTTTTTACTTCAATGGGTTTCATTGTCCAGGTTTGCACCTTTTTCTTGGCATCACCATTATTTGCCTCAATAATTCACAAAAAAGAAGTGGCATCGATACCTCCTGAAAATTTCTTGCCCCTTACTCTATCATGGTCGTCATAAAGATACCATAGTTTTTAGACAGGCTCTGTGTCCCTATTTGTTAGTTTTATTCTTATGCATATGCCAATCTGCCCTTTGGTTTCGGAATATCGCGCTTCAGTTTTTTCGCCGTTTCAATCCACTCTGAGATAACAACCTGGGCGTTCTTTATGGCAGCCTCATAGGTTAGCCCGTCTGCCATGCACCCGGGCAGCTCAGGGACTTCGGCGATATACGCTTCGTCCTCGTCGCTCCAGTATACGATCACTTCATACTTATACATTCTTTGCCCCCTTATGGAGTTTATACTTCAGTATCAGATTCCTCACCTGCCTGACCTGATATGGCTTTGCCTTCCCGTCTTTAAGCGGTTGAAGATTGATAATCTCGGCAACACCTTCCTTTGCGAAAATATGATGATCGCCTTTCGTGCGGCAACCAAAACCAAAATCAGTAATGACCTTCTTCAGGTCCTCGAACCTGATATTCTTGTCGGAAAGCCCCGACAAAATCTTGTCTAATGTGTCTTTACCCATCTACCCATTGATAAGTATACCAAAAGTTGCTAGTTAAAACCCTGCCCCCTTTCTTGATTCCGCCGGTTGACTATGGAACTTCGGACTTCTGAACTTCGAAACGGGTTGTGTCCCTGCTTATTTAACTCCCTTGACTTGTAGCCACAGTATCATATAATGTATATACAAATAGGGCAAGGAGGAACCATGCAGACGACAGCGAAGAAGACGGCCAAACATTTTAGATTGGATGTGTCAATGATCAAGAGCGCTCAGAAGATCCTCGGCTCCAAGACTGAGACCGAGGCAATCGAAACCGCGCTTTCCGAAATTATCTATCAGGAAAGGATGAGGAAATTTATCGAACAGACCGCCGGTAAATACAAGTTCGAAGGCGTCAATTGAAAACAAAGGCTGTGCCTGATACTTCCTTCCTCGTGGAACATTTCAGAAAAGAAACGGTTCAGGAAGCCTTTCTGAATCTCACCAGATATTACCACATTACGTTCAGTTCCGTGGTGCTTATGGAATTGCTCGCCGGGGCCTTCGATCCAAAGGAGAGGAAGCTTATTGACCAGATCGCGCGAAATTTTACTGTCCTGTCGGTAACTGAGCGTCAGTGGTTTCGCTCCGGCGAAGTCATGCTGAGGCTCCGCAGGGATAAAAAGATCGACAGAGAACGTGTGAAGAGTCTCCTGGCGGACATCTTGATTGCCGTGTCAGTTCGGGATATCGGTGCGGTACTCATCACGAGGAATGCAAAGGACTTCAAACTTATCCGGGGTGTATGTGATTTCAAGTATCTCGTTGTTGAATACTAAAATGTCGCCTTATAAGGCGAAAGGGCGCATGGCAGAGAGGTTCAGGCAATCCATCCCTATTCTTCAGCAGGTGCGGCGGCACGTTAATTCTTGCCGTCTCTCTACCACGGCTCTTTTTCCTGATGGACATTGGGCAGCGGGAGAGGAACCCGTTACAAAGGCAGATATGCGGAATAATCATCCTTAGGGAAGATTCAAGACCTGACCGCGTTTCCTTCTCCACACATGAGCCGTTAAGAAAATAGAATGTGTCCCTAGCAATATTTAGGTCACTAGCGGTGGTGGTGAGGTTGAGAATCGCCACTTCTATGCCATTAGCTTCATTGCGTACTTGCAAGTGTTCCCCGCATAACAGGATCTCACAGAAGCCAACGCGGGTTTCGACAAAACGAAACCGTTGAGTTCGCCCCGTAGTATGTCACCTCTGGCCTCTCCGACGTTGTGACCCCGTCAGATCCCTCTTTAATAGGTCTTGTTTCCTGTGTGCGAAATGCTGGTTGTAACATTCTTTTATCGCTATTCCGCTCTCCGTTCCCTCGTCTGCCGCCTCCGCTGAGATTGTACCTTACAATTGTAGTATGCAGACTCTGGCAAAAACCAACCGTTTAACAACTTGTAAGGAGGTATCAGTATGACTATAGAAGAAGCCATAGAACTCTTTAGAAAGCATCAAAATGTTACCGTTAAGAAGAGTACCCTCAAGAGCTACGGAAAGTTTCTGGAACGGTTCAAAGCAAG
>DATKOU010000267.1:0-11581 GCA_035524455.1 Thermodesulfovibrionales bacterium
GATGGGGACAAAAAGGACGCCGCCTCCCACCCCTCCCAAAACTGCCACAATGCCGAGAAGAAATGTCACCACAAATAATACAAGCGGCCAGACCCACCAGGGGATCGCTGAATCAGGGGAACTGGGAATTGGCGGAGGATCGGTTGATGCGCATACCGAAGCGGCGAATAAATGGAGAATGCACAATGCAGCCACTCCAATGAGATATGCTGTTGTCTTCGCATTGGGTCGCGTGATCTTTAATTCTCTCGATACCATATCGATGGTCCTTCCTCCTTGAGTTTATCCAATTTTTTCGAAATCAGTCTGAAATTTACAACGGTCGCTCCTTTCACGAATCTTCATGCGGGCACCATGGGTGCTGTCAGAATCGTTGAAGAGCCTGTGGACAGCGAATTCAGGCAGCCCTTTGCGCAGACAGGGATCCTTCACAGAAGCCCCTTATGGTCTCGGGAATTCCGCTGTATGATATTATAACGACAGGAAGAGATAAAAATTAATTTTTTTAATGGGATTATTAGGTGAACATTAAAGTACTCCCCTGCCCATTGATTCGTTGTGAAACAAGTATCGGACTCGAAAAGTGAGAGAGGTGTTGCTTCATGGTGCAGAAATTTCTCATGTTTCCCCCGCGCAGCTTCAGCCTAAGAACAGTTGACACTTGTGTGGCTCCACTGGTATAAATATACACCAATGCTTGATAAAACCGAGAAAATCTGGATGGACGGCGAGTTTGTGGATTGGGATAATGCCAAGGTGCATGTCCTGAGCCATTCTCTCCATTATGGGCTTGGGGTATTTGAAGGTATCAGGTGCTACGACACAGAAAAAGGTCCAGCCGTCTTCAAGCTCAAAGAGCATGTGAAGAGGCTTTTCGGGTCGGCGCACATTTTTTTGCTGGAGATTCCTTTCAGCGAGAGGGAAATTGAGGAAGCGATTGTCAGGACGGTCAAAGTAAATAGGGTCAGGGAATGTTATATAAGGCCCCTGGTCTATATCGGACCTGGTGCAATGGGGGTTTATGCCAAGGGCAATCCCATCAGGGTTTCCATTGCGGTATGGCCATGGGGGGCCTATCTTGGGGAAGAGGGAATCACCAAGGGAATCAGGATAAAGGTATCATCGTTCATACGAGGGCATGTCAACTCCAACCTCACAAGGGGAAAGGTTTGCGGCTATTACGTGAATTCCCAGCTCGCAAAGAAGGAGGCGGTATCGTGTGGTTACGATGAAGCCCTGCTGCTCGATACGGAGGGGTATGTCTCAGAAGGGAGCGGGGAAAACATCTTTATCGTAAGAGATGGGATACTCAAAACGACCCCCCTCACTTCCATTTTGGAGGGTATTACGAGGGACAGCATTATGGAACTCGCTAGGAAGGAGGGTATCCGGGCGGTTGAGGAGCGGTTTACAAGGGATGAGATCTATATCGCCGATGAGGCATTCTTTACAGGGACTGCAGCCGAGGTGACTCCTATAAGAGAGGTGGATGGAAGGATCATAGGGGAGGGCAAACCAGGGAAAATCACAAAAAAGTTACAGTCCATATTTTTTGATGTGGTGAAGGGACGGAATAAGCATTATGACTCGTGGCTTACTTATGTTTAGAAAGAACTGAATTGGATGTAAAAAAAGGCCCGGCTTCCCGGGCCTTTTTTTATTAGTTTTTTATTCTCACTATTTCTTGTGGCACTTTCCACAGTTGGCTGCATCTTTTGTTGCAAATGCCTTTGTACCGTTATGGCACTCGCCGCAGAACTTGCCAGCGTTCATATCCGCCATCGTCATCTTTGTGGATTTCTTCATTGGGAATATCTTTGTATGGCAGTCGTTGCATTTAAGACCCTTGTCAGCATGGGCTTTGCCATCAAATACGACCTTGCCAGATGCCGTGTCCCAATCCACGGTCTTTCCGGGAGGAACTGCCATCGCGCTGCCGATAAACATCACCGCAATTGCTATTGTTAATAAAATGGTCAACAGTTTCATTCTCTTTTCACCCCCTTTCATTCTTGAGTGCTGTCATCCTGACAGGTTGCCTGAATAAGGTAATTGCGAAATAAACAATTAATCAAAGCACTGAACTATAATAAATCTCTGCGTTATTGTCAAGCCCCCAGTAAACCCGCGAAAGGGTTACTTTCATGGAATCGATACAACCCTAGAAGGGTCACTCATGCAGTTCCGTATACGACGATCTTCAAAAATTGCTCACCAAGGCAGGAAAAGAAAATACCCCGTCAAGAGCATCTTCCGGAGCCGCAGCGACTTTTCGCGTACTATCTGAAGGTGTGCTTATTTTTTCTTATGACTGGCGCAAAATTTTGATTTACCACTGGCCGAATTCTTGCACTTCTTTCCTTCTTTGGTCTTTGCCGCACATTTCGGTGTTTTTGCTGTTGCCATAGTGTCCTCCCTGCTTTTTCTTTCACTCTACCATAAGATGGCATTAATTTAAAGTACGCTTTTGTGTGTATTAAAAATTTTTATGTGGGAAGACGTGCTGGGGTTGTGTCAGCAGGATAAATAGTGCAGCAAGAAATGTGGCGAGTATGGTCATGAGCGATACAGTAATGGGCGCCAATACAACCCACTCTTTCTCCTGTCAGGCAGCCATGGAGAATCAAGGAGGTTGTCCTCGGCGCATGGTTATTTGAACAATAGAGAAGCGGATGTGCTCCTTTATTAAAGACATTCAAATGGTTTACAATAGCAAAAATTCTAGGGAGGGTCATTATGCTTTCTGAAAGAGCGAGGAAGATCAAGCCATCCCCGACACTGGCAATGGATGCAAAGGCGAAAGCATTGAAGGCTGCAGGGTATGATATCGTGAACTTTGGTGTGGGTGAACCTGACTTTGATACACCTGAAAATATTAAAGAAGCTGCCATAAGGGCAGTGAAAGAAGGATTCACGAAATATACCCCTGTGGGCGGCATCGATCCCCTGAAGGATGCGATTATCGAAAAGTTCAGGAAGGACAATGACCTGGAGTACACAAGGGAAGAAATCATCGCATCATGCGGTGCAAAGCACAGTCTTTATAATATTGCGGAGGCTCTGTACGGGCCAGGTGACGAGGTGATTATCCCTTCCCCTTACTGGGTTTCTTACCCAGATCAGGTTCTCCTGAATGATGCGATCCCTGTAATTGTGAAAACCCACGAGAGTGACGGATTCATGCTCAACCCTGACGCGCTGGAATCCCATATCACTGAGAAGACAAAGGCCATCATCCTCAACTCGCCCTCGAATCCCACGGGCCTCACCTATGATAGGAGGACCCTTGAAAACATCGCGGAGGTTGTCCTTAAGCATAATCTCGTGGTGATCTCCGACGAGATCTATGAGAAACTCGTATACGAAGGTGCTGAGCATGTGAGTATCGCCTCTCTGGGGGGTGACATCAAAAAAAGGACCCTTGTGGTAAACGGCCTCTCAAAATCGCATGCCATGACCGGCTGGCGCATAGGGTTTGCTGCGGGCCCAAGAGAGATCATTAAGGCCATGACCAACATACAGAGCCAGTCAACATCCAATCCCAATTCCATTGCGCAAAAGGCAGCAGTTGAAGCCTTAACCGGCCCGCAGGACTTCATCGAGAGAATGAGAAACGAATTTGACAGAAGGAGAAAATTCCTTGTCTCGGAGCTGAATGCGATCCCTGAGGTGAGCTGCCTGAGTCCCACCGGTGCCTTTTATGCCTTCCCGAATATTTCTGGACTCTTCGGAAAGGTGGACGGAAAGCCCGTGTTTTCTTCCTCTGACCTCGCATTATACCTTCTTGAGGATGCTAATGTGGCTCTCGTTCCCGGTGATGCCTTTGGGAATGACAGCCATATCCGACTCTCCTACGCAACTTCCATGGAGAATCTGAAGAAAGGGGTGGAGAGAATAAGGGCTGCAGTGGGAAAACTTAAGTGACGGGCGAGCAGTGAAGGGCGAAGACACCGCCAAAGACTTTCGTTCAGGATATGTGGCCATAATCGGCAGACCGAACGTAGGGAAATCAACGCTCCTCAACAGTGTTCTCGGGGAAAAGGTTTCCATTGTGACTTCCCGGCCCCAAACCACCCGGAGGAGGATTATCGGGATCAGGACAACAGGACGCAGTCAGATCATTTTTATCGACACCCCGGGCTTCCATAAGCCACAGCATAAACTGGGAGAATTTATGGTGAAAGAGGCGAGGGAGTCACTGAAGGACGTGGACATCATTGTCTTCATGGTAGAACCAAGGAGTCCTGGTCATGGTGACACATTCATCATCGAGCGGCTTAAAGAACTGGGAAAGACATGTCCTGTTCTTCTCTTGATTAACAAAATAGACCTCGTGAAAAAATCCGAACTTCTCCCGATCATGGACGAGTATCACCGGTGCCACCCCTTTGACGCCATTTTCCCTCTCTCCGCTTTAAATGCCGAGGATGTGAAGCTTCTCGTGCAGGATGTGGAGGAAAGACTTCCCCATGGCCCGAGGTACTATCCCGATGACGTCGTTACGGATCAGTATGAGAGATTTGTGGTGGGTGAAATGATAAGGGAAAAGGTAATGGAAGTAACTGAGGAAGAGGTGCCCCATTCCGTTGCCGTGGAGATTATTCAGTGGACCGAGAGAGAGGACGGACTGCTCCTTTTATCGGCGAATATTTATATTGAAAGGAAGGGGCAAAAAGGTATTATAATAGGAAAAGGCGGAGCGAGACTCAAGGCGATAGGGTCTGCAGCAAGGGCTGATATTGAAAAGTTCCTTGCCAGGAAAGTCTTCATGAAATTATGGGTGAAGGTGAAGGAAGGCTGGCGCAGTGATACACGGGTGCTGAAAGATCTGGGGCTGCACTAGATGCTGGTGCGTATGAAGGTTGAAGGCTTGCTCTTTGATCCAAGAAGCAGTATGTATATCCTGCTCCTTAAGGAATTGGAGGGGAATAACACCCTGCCCATATGGATAGGGAAACCCGAGGCAGATTCCATTGCTCTCGCCCTTGGCGGAGTGATGACCCCGAGACCACTCACTCATGACCTTATCAAGAATATCGTCGCGGGACTCAAGGTG
This sequence comes from Thermodesulfovibrionales bacterium, assembly GCA_035524455.1. GTDB lineage: Bacteria > Nitrospirota > Thermodesulfovibrionia > Thermodesulfovibrionales > UBA9159 > DASPUA01. The sequence continues at coordinate 5,057 of DATKOU010000267.1, forward strand.
AAAGTGACCAGGATCGTAATTACGGAAATCCTTGACAATACCTATTATGCACTCATACACGTTGCCGATGGCAAGAAGGAGGTTCCCATTGATTCGAGGCCAAGTGATGCCGTGGCTGTTGCCCTCAGGGTCAATGCGCCCATATTTGTTGAGGAAGGCATTATGGAAAAGAGGAGCACGGATGAACTGGAAGAGTGGCTCAAGAATCTAAAGCCCGAAGACTTTGGAAATGTTATGTAGTGAATTCGGAATGAAGAGACTGGGGCCGAAACATTCTGGGACTTCTCCATTTTTTTCGAGAAAGTAATGTCGCTGACTTATGTTACACCGCACTGAAGCCGTCATCTTCAAGACCACAGCATTTTCTGAGGCAGATCTTATTGTCACCGCCTTTACCCTAGATTACGGACTGGTAAATACCTTTGCCAAGAGCAGCCGAAAAATAAAGAGCAGATTCGGAAGCAGTCTGGAACCCCTCACGTACGCCAAGGTTTCCTTTTGGGGCAGGGAAGAGAGTACCCTTCCTCGGCTGACACAGTCAGATATCATCAAGCCTTTTCAGTCTTTGCGGGAGCGGAACGGAAACTTCTTTCGGGTCATGGAGATCATAGAACTCACCCTCGGTCTTTTGGCAGAGCGGGAGACAAACAGGGAATGCTTTCATCTCCTGCTTACCACGCTCAACAGAATCGAGAACAGCGGCTCAAAAAATGGCGCGGTTTTCAATACGATTCTTTACAAGATAAGGCTCCTTGATATGGTCGGGTACGGACCGAGGCTTGAAGGATGTGCCCGCTGCGGCACGTCAGGGTATAATTTTTACATTTCCCATGGCTCCATAATCTGCGGGACCTGCGCAGAGGGCATGGATAACCCTATGAGGCTTTCCCTCGGTCTGATACGGTTGTATGATTCCCTGAGAAAATGGGACATCTCAAAAATAGACAGAATAAAGATGACCGGAACACTCCTTGCCGAGCTTTCGGAGGTGCTCAACTCTCATATCCAGTATACCATCGCAAAACCTCTGAAGACCAAGGCATTTCTCACCGGATTGAAAAAGTAACGAAGGGCGGCGACCATGCCGCAGCAGAACTTTTCTCGCCTCAGTCCGTGCGTGATGCCCGTATGGGCATGTCCCCACTTTATTGAATATAGTCCTTGACACGCACAGGTATATTAGGATATAAAATCTGCATGATAGTTTCAGCGGAAATCGCAGATTTCTTTTGTCCTAATGAGACATGCCCTGATCACGGCAAAAGGGGGATGGGCAATATCATTCTTTACAACCGTTACGGAAGGGATCACAGGAGACTGCTCAAATGCAGGACCTGTAATTTTAAGTTCTCTGAGAGGCGCAATACCTTCTTTTTCGGCCTCCACACTGAGGAGAGCAAGATCAAGGAGGTTATCACTTACCTGCTGGATGGCAAGAGCTTCAGGGAAACTGCAGTGAGCGCAGGGATTGACAAGGATACCGTGCTTCGCATATGGAAGAGGTTTGTTGCGTATTGCGAGGAATCCATGGATGGCCTGCTCAAGGAATTTAACATCAGACTTGAGGACCTTATCACCCTGCTGTACCAAAGAAGAGGGCACCCGAGAAAGCCCTGTGGTTCAGCGATATCAAGTCTCCATAAAGGGTCAGGAACTTTTTGGGAAACACTCTGTGGAGATGAAGAGATTGCTCCCAGAAAGGGGCTTTGCAGCGAACATGAGTAAATGGGACCCCTTCAGGGACCTTCTTTTCATCCAGGAAAGAGTGAACAGGCTCTTTGAGGATGCCTTTGGCGCCGGCGAAAGTGGAGGCGATGTTACTCTGCTGGGGACCTGGTCGCCCGCGGTGGATATCTATGAGACCGAGACGGAATTTCTCGTGAAGGCGGAGATTCCTGAGGTGAAACAATCCGAGATCGATATCAGGGTCAAGGGGAATACCCTTAGCATCGAAGGCGAGAGAAGGCCGCGTCGCTCCATGAGGGAAGGGTACCACAGGGTTGAGCGAGTCTACGGGAGGTTCCAGAGGACATTTCTCCTTCCGGGGTCTGTTGACCAGGAGAGGATAGCGGCGACCCTCAGGGACGGGATCCTGAAGATCGTGCTTCCGAAAAAGGAAGAAACGGTCAAAAAGCATATTGAAATTGATCATATATAAGCTCATATCTGCTATCAAAGCGCCTCTCTGTGTGTTTGATGGCATGGTATCATCATCGGATCACTGAAAGGAAGACATGTGGGAAAGATACGCGTAGCCATTGCGGGAATAGGGAATTGCGCGAGTTCATTGATTCAGGGGGTGGATTACTACAGAAGGCTTGGTAAAGGTCATTCAGACAGGACCCTGGGGCTTATGCATTACAACCTCGGGGGATACAAGCCTTTTGATATCGAGTTTATTGCTGCGTTTGATATCGACAAGAGAAAGGTCGGCAGACCGCTGAAAGAAGCGGTATTGGCAAAGCCCAACTGTACAAAGCTCTTTAATCCCCACGTCTCAGATTATTCTGTAAAGGTAGAGATGGGAGAAGTACTTGACGGCGTGGCTCCCCATATGAAGGATTATCCAGAAGAGAGGAGATTTGTTGTCTCGGAAAGGAAGCCGTGCGACGTCCCCAAGGTGCTGCGGCGGTCTGGTGCGGATGTACTGGTGAGCTATATGCCGGTCGGCTCGGAAAAGGCCACGGCCTTCTATGCGGAGGCCTGTCTGAAGGCCGGTATCGGATTCATCAACTGTGTCCCCGTATTTATTGCCTCTGATACGCAGTGGGCAAGACGTTTTAAAGAGAGAAACATCCCCATTATCGGCGATGATATTAAGAGCCAGATCGGTGCGACTATTATCCACAGGATGCTGACGAGGCTTTTCGAGGATAGGGGAGTGAAGCTGGACAATACCTATCAACTCAATGTGGGGGGGAACACCGATTTCCTCAATATGCTCAATAACGGCAGATTGAAGTCAAAAAAGATATCTAAGACAGAGGCAGTACAATCACAGCTCCATACTCCTCTGAACAATGAACACGTGCACATCGGTCCATCAGACTATATCCCGTGGCTCTATGATAATAAGGTATGTTTCCTGAGGATGGAGGGGAGGGGGTTTGGACATATCCCCATCAATATTGAACTAAGGCTGTCCGTGGAGGATTCACCCAACAGTGCAGGGGTAGTCATCGACGCGATACGCTGTCTCAAGATCGCTAAGGACAGAAATGTGGGAGGGGTGCTCATTTCTCCTTCTTCGTATTTCATGAAGCACCCTATCACACAGTTTTCTGACGAAGAGGCCAGGGATATGGTGGAAGAGTTCATATCAGGGAAAAGGGAGCGATGAGGGGTGCTGAGTGCGCGATTAGGCCATTTTCTCGATAAGCCCCTCGGCCCTTTCGCAAAAAAGATTGCGATTCATCCCAATGTCCTCACCATTGCTGGATTTGTCATTACCGTCATGGCTGCCCTTGTCATTCCTGTAAACCTCAGACTCGGCGGATTGCTGATACTTCTTGGAGGGATCTGTGATCTGGGAGACGGTATCCTTGCCAGGACAAACGGTAGGGTGAGCAACTTCGGGGCGTTCCTTGACTCCCTCCTCGACAGGTATTCTGATTCCTTTCTCTTTCTCTCCATCGCCTGGTATCTTGCCCGGATGGGAGACTCTACGGGAGCCTTCCTGAGCATCGGCACTATGGTGGGTGCGTTCCTGGTGAGCTATGCAAGGGCGAGGGGAGAAGGTCTTGGAATCCAGAGTCAGGTGGGGATAATGGAAAGGCCCGAAAGGATAATCCTCCTTATCGTTGCCACACTCACCGGGTGGCTCGCACCTGTGCTCTTGGTAATGCTTGTCCTTACCCACATCACCGTAATTCAGCGGGCGTATGTGGTCTGGAAGGCAGAGCAATAAGGTGCGTCTTCTCCGTGAGGGGATGGCATAAGCGCAGGAGCATATTCAAGAAAAGTATAAGCAATGTATACACGTTAATCGTGTGAGGAAATTCTCTTGACGAATGGTGTGAGGACATGGTATCATTACTTCAGAATTTTAGAGGTTTTTGCGTTCACAAAAGGCCCCAAAGACTTTTAACTTTGCGGCCTTTTGTTTGTTTGGGCCTTCTGAGATTTAATTTACAGAGAAGGAGGGAGAATGAAATGGCACAAGGAACTGTGAAGTGGTTCAACGACAGCAAGGGCTTTGGCTTCATTACCAGTGAAGACGGCAGCGATGTCTTTGTCCACCATACGTCCATTCAGGGCAATGGCTTTAAGAGTCTTGCCGAGGGTGAGAAGGTCAGCTTTGATATCGAAAAGGGCCCGAAGGGTCCCAAAGCAGTCAATGTGGTGAAACTCTAATTCACGGCGGAAGCCCCCTCTGATGGGGGCTTCTTTTCTAAGAGGGAAATGAATCGCAGGAAGAATAAGGCACGGATGCGGCTGAGACCAAGCGATCATGAGATACGGTGTTCAAAAGAGTAACGTCGGAAAAGCGAAGAGTCTTCTTATCTGAGTATCCTGCTTAATTCTCAACCTACAACTATTTTGGAGTTATATGTTAGATCAAAAATCAGCGTTACCGCTGCTTATCATTAAAGGGAAAAAAATAGGTCTGCCCATTATCCAGGGCGGAATGGGAGTTGGAGTTTCACTGCATCCCCTTGCCCGCGCTGTTGCGAGAGAAGGGGGCGTAGGTATTGTATCCAGCGCCTGTCTCGACCGGCTCGTCTCGAAAAGGAATGGCAAAAAGGTGAACACCTATGAGGCTGCCTACGAGGAGATCTCACTGGCCAGGAGTGCGGGAGGTTTTGCAGGCATCAACATCATGCTGGCGCTCGGCAGCACTTATGAAGAGTCGGTGAAGGGTGCCCTGGATGCCGGTGCGGATATGATTATCTCCGGGGCAGGGTTACCTCTTAGTCTCCCCGCGATACAGGCTCCGGGCGATACTGCGCTTGTCCCCATTGTATCGTCCGCGAGGGCACTCGACCTGATATGCAGGAAATGGGAAAGGCTCAGGTACAGGCCTGATGCGGTTGTGCTGGAAGGCCCTCTGGCAGGGGGACATCTCGGCTTTAAGCTCGATGAGATAACTCTGGAATCCAATAAACTGGAAACCCTCCTCCCCCCTGTGAAGGATGTGGCAAGGAAATACGGCGACTTCCCTGTTATTGTGGCAGGAGGAATTTTCACTCATGGCGATATCCTTCGGTTCCTTAAAATGGGAGCTGACGGGGTCCAGATGGGTACGAGGTTTCTCGCTACCGAGGAGAGCAGCGCAACTCCGGAATATAAGCAAGCGGTGCTGAACGCAAAAGAGGAGGATATCATTGTTGCCACCAAGCCTGCTTCTCCGTGCGGACTTCCTTTCAGGGTAATTAAGCAGTGCCTATCGTATGTCAAGGAGAGGAAACCGAAGTGTGATAAGGGGTATGTGCTTCTTAAGGATGCTGAGGGAAAATACAGTATTTGTGCGGCAAAGCAGAGCAATGAGACAAATTTCTGCATCTGCAACGGGCTCTTAAGTTCCGCGGGGTATAATTCTGATGTGGAAAAGCCGCTCTATACCGTGGGCACCAATGCCTGCAGAGTTGATAAAATAGTTTCTGTAAAGACCCTCATGGATGAACTTGCAGGCAGGGTCGCGGTACCTGCTCTGTAACGGACACTTGCTTTCAGTCTCTTAGCCATCAAGCTTTTTCTTCAGAATCTCATTCACCATTTGGGGGTTTGCCTTTCCCTTGGTCGACTTCATCACCTGACCCACGAAGAAGCTGATGAGTTTTTCGTCACCTGCCCTGAATCTCTCCGCTTCTTTGGGGTTTTTTGCGATGACTTCGTCAATGGCCTTTTCAATGGCGCCTGAATCGCTTATCTGCACAAGACCTTTCTCCTTAATGATTTCTTCGGGCATTTTGCCAGTATTGAAAATTTCATATAGTACTTGTGATTTCGCCATAGTAGCGCTTACAACAGCTGTTTCCACAAGGCCAGACAAGCTCACAAGGTGGATGGGCTTCAAGTTTGTTTCATTGATGTCCTTGCCTTGATCCTTAAGATATTTGAAGACCTCTGTAAGAATCAAGTTACTTATATTCTTAGGTTTACCTCCCATCTTTACCGCTTCTTCAAACCACTCAGCTGTTGATCTTTCAGCGACCAACATATCAGCGTCATACTCAGGGAGGCCATATTCGGAAATAAAACGCCCTCTTTTCTTGTCCGGCAGTTCGGGCAGGGATGCCCTGATCTCATTAACCCATTCATCCGTGGGCGTCATAGGCACCAGGTCCGGTTCAGGGAAATACCGGTAGTCATGTGCCTCCTCCTTGCCGCGCATGGATTCGGTTATCCCCTTTGATGAGTCCCACAGCCTGGTCTCTTGGATAACCTTTTCCCCTTCCTCCAGGAGACGTATCTGGCGTTTTATCTCGTATTCCAGCGCCTTTTCCACGAACTTGAAGGAATTGATATTCTTCACCTCGGTCCTTGTGCCCAATTCCCTCTGACCCACAGGCCGTACAGAGACAT
>DATKOU010000268.1:0-5625 GCA_035524455.1 Thermodesulfovibrionales bacterium
GCGATTTTCTGAACGCAGGCTTCCTGATGCTTATGCCCTTTACCCTCAACATCGGAAAATACGTGGACATGCTTGATGTGACACAAGAGAAGGAAACCCTTCTCAATTTCCTTCGGATGGAAAAATGGATATTTGATAGTCCGGGTCAGGCGGGGGAATGCCTGAGGCAGTTTATCAGGGACTGCTATCAGGGAAATAAGCTTGTGAAGGGTGAGTTAAAGGTGGGTGAAAAGTTGGTTGATCTTAAGGATATCACAATGCCTCTTCTCAACATATACGCGTCTGGCGACCACCTGGTCCCTCCTGCGGCAACAAGGCCGCTCAATGACCTTGTGGGGAGCACTGATAAATCGCTGTATGAATTCAAGGGCGGTCATATTGGTGTCTTTGTGGGTTCAAAATCACAAAAGGAGCTGGCTCCGGCCATATCAAAATGGCTTCATGAACGGGCGAACGGGGAAACAGTAAAAAAAAATCCCTAAGACAGCAAAGTACCATAGCAAAGCCCAAGAACGGCACCAGAAACCAAGGGAGCCGAACTAAGAAGACCAGCCATTAGGCGGGTACTCACAGGAATACACGTCAACAAAGCCGGGCAAGTATTAGGGAAAAAGATACAAAAGGGGAGTCACTACTTCCCAAAAAACTATTAAAGGGAGATATCATCATGGAACTTGCAGGGAAAAAAGTCATTATAACTGGCGGTGCACGGGGAATGGGGAAAAGGTTTGCAGTGGATCTTAAGAATCTGGGGGCAAAACCCTATGTGGTGGACGTGGTTCAGGAAAACCTTGATGCCCTGAAGAACGAGACAGGTATCCCCGGACAGGTGGTTGATGTGAGCAACGAAAAGAGCGTAGAAGCGTTCTTTGAAAGCTACACCTCTGAACACGGCGCGCCGGACGTATTGATTAACAATGCGGGTATTACCGCTGATGCCCTTTTTATCAAGCAAAAGGGGGATGAAATTACCAAATTTCCCTTTTCCAACTGGGAAAAGGTGATTAATGTGAACCTCACCGGGGTGTTTCTCTGCGCGAGGGAAGCTGCCTTTCACATGGTGAAGCATAAGGTGAATGGGGTGATCATTAATATTTCCTCCATCAGCCGTGCGGGGAATCTTGGGCAGACCAATTATTCAGCCACGAAATCTGCGGTTGATTCCATGACCGTGACATGGGCGAAGGAGCTTTCGCGGTACAAGATTAGGGTTGGAGCCATTGCGCCGGGGTATATCAATACCGAGATGGTCGCAAAGATCAGACCAGATGTGCTCGAAAAGGTCATCCAGAGCATCCCTCTCGGGAGACTGGGTGAAATGGGGGAAATATCCCAGGCGGCTCAATTTATTATAAGAAACGATTTCTTTACCGGCCGGATCATGGAAGTGGACGGCGGTATGAGAATCTGATTTTTTGTGGCAGAGTCATTTATTCTTGGTGTTTCATAAACTCGTAATAGAGGAGGGGTAACTATGGAAGCGTATATCGTGGGTGGCGTGAGAACCGCGGTCGGGAGATTCAACGGATCCCTTGCAGGGCTGGACGCCATTGAACTCGGCTCGGCAGTGATTAAGGAAATCATCAAGAGAACGTCAATAAAGGGTGAGGAAGTTGAAGAGGTGATTATGGGGAATGTGCTCCAGGCAGGGTTGGGACAGAACCCTGCGCGACAGGCTGCGATCCGCGGAGGTCTCCCGGAAAATATACCCTCATTTACCGTGAACAAGGTGTGCGGCTCGGGATTGAAGTCCGTTGCCCTTGCGGGTCAGGCCATCGCCTCGGGAGAATCCAGTGCCATTATCGCGGGCGGCATGGAACACATGACCAGCGCACCCTATGTCGTGAAGTCTGCGCGGTGGGGACAGCGCCTGGGAAATACGGAAATGATAGATACCCTCATTAATGACGCGCTGTGGGACATGTTCTATGAGTGCCACATGGGAATGACCGCTGAAAACGTAGCAGAGAAATATCATGTTACCAGAAAGGAACAGGATGAGTTTGCTGCCCTTTCCCAGAAAAAGACCGAGCAGGCAATTAAGGAGGGCAGGTTTAAGGACGAGATAGTTCCTTTGAGACTTAAGCAGCCCAAAGGTGAGGATAAGATTTTTGATACTGATGAACACCCCCGTTTTGGTACGACCGTGGAAAACCTTGCAAAGCTTCAGCCGGCGTTCAAGCAGGAGGGGACTGTAACTGCGGGGAATGCCTCTGGCATCAATGACGGGGCGGCTGCCGTACTCGTGGTTTCAAAGGAAAGGATGAAGGAACTAAAGCCCGAATGGGCTTTTAAGATCAAGGGATCATCATCCGCTGCCCTGGATCCTGCATATATGGGGCTCGGTCCCATCAATGCGTGCAAGCAGCTGGTGGGAAGGGCACGCTGTACGGTGAATGATCTTGATCTCATTGAGATCAATGAGGCATTTGCTTCCCAGTCGATCCAGGTCCACAGGGAGATGGGATGGGACATGACCAGGGTGAATGTTCTTGGCGGCGCCATTGCCCTGGGACATCCTGTGGGAGCAAGTGGGACAAGGATCCTTGTAACCCTGCTCTACGAAATGGTACGACGGGATGTGAATCTGGGACTCGCCTCCCTCTGTATAGGCGGGGGACAAGGAATTGCGATGATTGTTGAAAGGGTGAGATAAAAGTTCAGGGTCTGGTCAAAGTTCAGAGACCCTTGCGCCTTGTGGCAAGCGTTACAACCAGACCGAGGACGCCAAAGTGAGTGTCCGGGCGCCTAAAGGGTTACGCGCAATGGAAAATCAAGAAAACTTAAGTCAGACAGTTTGAGCGGGGAGACCCGTGATCGCCGGACTCCTCTCTTAAGCCCTCACTTCTGAGATTTATTCTTCTGAACCATTTGAACTACTGCAACCACTGCCACTACGAGAACAACAACACAGAATGCCACCATAATGATATTCAGAGACATAGCGTTCCCTCCTTCGACGTAATCTTTACAGGCGTATACACTTAAGTTAGCGATTATTTTCTGATTTGTCAATGTGAGATGAAACTTCTTGCTGCTGGTTATCAGTCTGAGACGGTGTCATGTTGGGTCCAATCAGCGGCGTATCAACGCATTTACGCAGGTAACTGTCCGGAGTGGACAATTAGACCGGGTATCGGAACCACCCGTTATTCCTTGACATTTCCCTTACAGATAGGATTAAATATTTAATTCTATTATGCGCAAACCGTTGATAGCAGCCAACTGGAAGATGAATAAGAGCATACCCGAGGCAAGGGAGTTTACCCGTCTGTTTTTGCCTTCTGTTTCGGGCATTGTAGATGCGGATATTGTCATTGCTCCCCCTTTTACTTCACTTTTTGCAGTGGCAGAAAAATTGACAGGAACAAACGTGGAGCTTTCTGCCCAGAATGCCTTCTATGAAGAAAAGGGAGCTTTTACGGGAGAGATATCTCCCCGCATGGTAAAGGACGCAGGGTGCAGCCATGTGATTATCGGACATTCAGAGAGAAGGCAGTACTTTCAAGAGACGGATGAGATAATCAACAAAAAAATAAAGACCTGCCAGAAGCACGGTTTGAATGTAATCTTCTGCATAGGCGAGTCACTTGCGGAAAGGGAAGCGGGCAAGACGTATGACGTGCTACAAGGACAGATCATGGACGGTCTTAAAGAGGTGAATGTCCAGAAACTTGCTGTGGCGTATGAACCTGTGTGGGCCATCGGCACGGGCAGGAGCGCGACACCTGATCAGGCGCAGGAGGCACACCATTACATTAGAACTCAATTAGCCAAGATATACGGCGCGTATGCAGATTCCATCAGGATATTGTACGGAGGGAGTGTTACTCCTGAAAATGTGGACAGCCTCATGGCATGTCCTGACATAGACGGCGCCCTGGTGGGTGGTGCGAGCCTTAACCCTGAAAGTTTTGAAAGAATCGTAAAATTCAAAAGGAGGACCATATGATTACACTACTATTGATTATCCATATTTTAGTCTGCTTCTTCTTGATATTCATTGTGCTGATACAGAGCAGCAAGGGCGCTGAGCTCGGTGCTGCCTTTGGAGGTTCCAGCCAGACACTCTTCGGAAGCCGCGGGGCTGCAACACTCTTTAGCAAGCTCACGACGATTTCTGCTGTGGTATTTATGCTCTCATCTCTTTTCCTTTCCATGGCGGATATAAGGAGCGGCTCCGTCATCAAGAAGACAGTGCCCATTGAACAGAAGGCAGGCGCACCTGCCCAACAGGGACCTCTGCAGGCACCCCAGCAGGGACCGGTCCAGGCTCCGATGCAGAATGCGCCGGTGCAATCTCCACAGCAGCCTCCCCAGCCTGTGAAATAACACGTTTTCAATATCTTGTGAGGGATAGATTGAATTGTTAGGAACCTGCTCTCTTATAGAGAGCAGGTTCCTAGGATTTTGAGTCTCGGATTACGCCTGGCATGTTCCCAGAGCAAGGCTGAATGGTATTAATGTGCGTTCTTGGGATGTAGGGTTCCTCATTTTACTGCAAAGGTGCACCCCGCAGCGTATCCATTCTTTGTTTGTTTCACCCAGCTATGCGTAACATAACCTGCTTTTAATTTTATTATTAGCCAGTTATATACTGTGTTCTGATAGCCGTTTTTTGCTCCATTGGGAGTTATTCTGCCTTATCGGTTGAGTTCTCTGCAAGACAATGTTAATGGCTTTGTGGTAGTCTCTCTGCACTTTGAGATTGGAGACCCTGCAATAGCACTGGGTCGTAGTGATCTTGCTGTGGCCCAGGAGATCCTGTATGGTCACGAGATCGGCATCAGCATTCAATAGCTGGGTTGCCATCGTATGTCTGAGATGATGACAGGATACATTGATCCCTGTTGTCTTCGCATAGTACTCGATCCTTTTCTGGATACCACGGACCGAGATCGGTTTCCCTCTTAATGGTCCCTTCCGCACTAAGAATACTCTTCTCTCTTTTGACCATCTGCGCTTTGCCATATATTCTTCTAAGGCAGTCTGCGCATCCTCACTGAGATAGACGATCCTGTCCTTGCCACCCTTGCCATTGAAGACGCACAGCTGTCTGCTGCGATGTTCTATTGCGTCCAGCGTCAGCCGTGCAACCTCCTGGACCCGGAGGCCACACCGGAGCATGAGCATGAACATGGCCCGGTCCCTGGCGTTATTCATCTCTTTGAAGAGCACGGCAACCTGTTCGTCCCTGAGATGTCGGGGCAGCGGCCGGGGAAGCCGCAACCGGTAGTTCTTTCTGACCGGATTGGCAAGGGGTATTGCTTCATCTTCGGTCAGGTATTCGTAAAACCTATGGATACAGTTAAGATGACAGTTGATGGTCTTGGGCTTTCTTCTCCTTCTCAGGAGGTAGTCCATGTACGCGTCGGTCTCTTTGAAGGTCGCCTGCTGCAGAGGAACCGATAGCCATGCAAAGAACTGACCGAGCACATACATATAGTTCCTTACGGTGTGTACCGAGTAGTTCCTTCGTTTGAGGAATCTCCGGTACCTGGCAATCGGCTCAGTAGGTTCCATGAATGCCTCCCTGCTCGATAACCGCCATGGCACGGAAGTACTCCTCCTCACGGCTTTTGTCGGTAAGGCGTGCATAGCGCCGGGTCATCTCTATCTCACGGT
>DATKOU010000269.1:0-8510 GCA_035524455.1 Thermodesulfovibrionales bacterium
AAGCACTACAAGACCTCCTCCCCAGACGGAAGCAGCAAGAAGGTGGAGCCAGTCCATTATTTCTGCAACACTGAAATCTCCCTTATCAGAGGCATGCCCTGATGCGCTCGCAGTCATGGATATAAGCATTGAGAAACCCAGCATAAGTAACAGGAATCCACGCGAATCACGGTACGGCCTCCCCGCCTTCAACGTAATCGATAAAAGTATGAGAGTTGCAATGCGAATGAGCCAGACCGACCCAAAGTGGGTCTTGAGAATTACCGTTGGGAGTATAGGAAAAGCAGCAGAAACGGGTTGGCCGCTTATCTCTGAAGCACGCATCAGCAACTCAGCAACACTGCTTGCGACCATTACACCTAAACAGATACCGAATAACCGCCACATGGAGGCGAGGATATTTCCGTGAGAGGGAAACTCGGCACCTGCCAAAGGAGTAAAAACGAAGAGACGGCAGACGAGAGCCCCGATGCAAAAGGTCAAAGAAATGAGTTGGAACCATTCAGGAACGATGTGGAGAAAAGCATTCATCTGACGTTAACCTCCTTATTTGATTGTAAATGAATAATCCCCCATGGTCCTATGTGTATCCCTCGCCACAACATTCCAGAACACTCGATAGGTACCCGGAGCTAGTTTGGGCACACTAACCTCCAGAAGTGTTGGGTCGGACGGATTCACACGTCCGTCCCTCTTGTCTACCATCTTACCGTCGGCGCTGTGAACCATAATCGAAGAAAAGGCTGGCTCCAGTTCGCTGTCAAACCATATGCGGACTCGGTCAGGAGAAGCAGATATTGTCGCACCTACCTTTGGGTCAGAGTGGTCGGGAAACGCATGCCCCGTCGCGACCTCCGGCATTATGCACAGAAAAGAAAGGGAAAAGAGTGCCACTACAGTCCTGATTTTCATATGCTGCAAGGTTTTCTTTAGTGAAAAATTGGTCCCCCTATTCCCTTGGGCCACAGGTCATCAACATACAAATGAAGCAGGCCGAGGATCCCCACACTATGCCCTGATCTGGAGTTGATGGGAATCTGTGCCGCAACACCAAACTCCATATACTTGCCGCACCAGACGACTCCCGGGTTCACGGTCCCGGTAATCTTCCCTTTACAGTCTGCGCTCATGCAGGTTTCCATGGGAAATTCAGTCACAAGTATCATCCGCTTAAAGGGAGCTCCAAGCCCGATATCCTTTACAAAGGATTGAAGGTATATAAGGCTGTACTGTAAGGTGAATGCCCACGTCAAAGTGGTCGGATTACGCTCTATATCGGTTTCTCCGGTGTCAGGATCCACAAGCACGTTCTTGCTCCTTGTCGGAAAATTAGGACCGATAACCCCGGTGATCGCAAATGGCCGGAGATATTTCACGGATTCCGGCAAGTCGCCTAATCCTTTTCCAAAAAAAAGCGCAGGGGAAATCGTCGTAAAAGAATCGGCTATCTGGTGAGCCCCGGTTCCGCCGAGGTCGAAGTCAGTGCCGACTGAAAGGATCAGCTCATGGGGCGCATTCGTGAGAAATTGCCATTTTGCGCCTATACCGAGATTATCCCAGCCGTTTGCCGAACCATCTCCGTTTGAGCCGAGGTGCACGTATGCCTCATGGAATTCGAGTCCGAAGTTAGGCAGGATACGCTTGGAATAGTCGATATCTATTTGAGTCAACATGTTAGGCTCATCTCCGGGCTGCTTAACACGGTTAATAAGAATCGAAAACTCATCTGAAATGAACGGGTCGTCAACCTGAAATGTGGTAGGAAAAAACCTCTCACCCGCAAACCCATGGGCCCATGAAGAGGCCGGTAGCAGGAGAATAATCGCCAAAGCGATACAAAGTACACAGCCTGATGAGAATACCGTTGTTAAAGCCTTTGTTCTGTAAGTCATGCTTCCCTCCTTCTCATAAATTTGTGAATTCATACACCATGTTCACTGATGACTATCCGCAGTTATTATAGGACCGCTCAGAGAGCGCAAAAATGCCTCAAGCTGTCTCAATTCCTCGTCACTTAATGTGCGGTGACCAAGTTCATGGCTTTCTGATTGACGGTAAAATTCCAGGACCTCCTTTAGGGTAGTGAATTGGCCCGCATGCATGTAGGGGGGCCTTTCGGCAACATTTCTCAGGGTAGGAGTTTTAAAAGCTCCGTCATATTTATCTGTTTTAGTGTCTAGGAATCGCAGCTCAGCACAATCGTGAGGCCCGGCATCACTATATCTGCCAAGACAGTTGAACTCATCCGAGAGAACCTTCCTGATACCATCTGCACGTCCTTTATCGTAAGGCATTCTTGCGGGAGTGGGCACACCTGTGTTGTGAAAGTCGCTGTTGGTAAAGAGAGGTCCGCTATGGCAATTGGTGCATTTTGCCTTACCGATAAAAAGCCCGAGACCATTTAGTTCCTCGGGGGTCAGAGATATGGCCATTGTAGCCGTATCTCCTTTTTGAAGGGCCTCAACGTACCTGTCAAACCGAGAAGGTCCGGGGACAATAGTCCGCACATAAGCGGCAATTGCTTTGCCGATGTTCGCATAAATGCGATTGACCTCCTCCCTCTTGTCAGGTGTCATTGACACCCATGTTTTAAGAGCAACAGCGTCCTCAGTTGCAGGAGTTGCCACTGCATTTGTAATATCCGGCAATTTCCCGAAAATTTCTTCATATTCGTTCCGATAATTCTTGCTGATCAAATAAGCATATGCTGTTCTGGTAAAGCCATGCTCTACGTTGCTTTCAATCGGCCCCAAAGCTTGTGACCAGAGGCTGTCTTTTCTTCCATCCCAGAAAAACCATGTGTTATACGCAACGCCAAGCAAAGGCATCGTTCTCCTTGTCGTTGACCCCATGCCATGTGCCAGGGGAAGGTCATCGTCGAAATTCATGTCAGGTCGATGGCAGGTGGCACAGGAAACTTGGAGGTTTCCACTAAACCGAGGATCGAAGAAGAGTCTTTTGCCGAGGGCTCTCGCTTTAGGATTATCGGCATAGGCGTTGGAAGGATCTTTCGGCAGGGGAGGAAGAGACCCTATCCAGAGCGAGCGAATAACCGATATTTCCTCTTTGCTCCATGAGTAAGTACCAATCTCTGAGGCCCACGCCCAGCCAAGCGCAATATTACACAAAGCCATGAACGCTACAGCCGCGAGTATTATCACACGCTTAAAGCTCAACAGACAGAAATATGCTTTCATGTGAACCTTTCTGCTATTGGACCACAAGATTAAATGTAACAGTGTCATCCAAGTCCTGTCTCTTGACTGTAAACGTTATCACCCACCATCCCGGCATGCTGAATTTGAGGCCTTGAACAATATAATCCCCGTCCTTTGTCCCCTTGACAACCTCAGGTTGAGTTGGAAGGCCGTGGCCATGCTCCGGCATGTCACCGTTAATACTAATTACAGCATCCTTTACAGGACGCCCGTCTGCTGTATTAACATTCAATTTCCAGGCGATGATTCTCCCGACGGGAATCGGTACAGTCTCGCTCACATAGGAGACCTTGAAGAGTTTCTTCGCCGACATGCGTACCGTGGAGGTATCAACATCAGCAGGGGCTGAAGAATACGTCGCTTTATGTTCATCCGCTGATGATGTTTGAGAGACTTTAACTTCAGGAAAATCAAAGACTGCGCTGTCTTCCATATCCCCCTTCCTAATCTTTATTTTTAATTCCCAGCGCCCTCCCATGATCAGTATAATGTTTTCCACACTATAGAGCCCTCCGCCCCTTTCTCTGACAACCGGTTTTTCATAAACGCCATGCCCCATTTCAGGCATCCAGGGAGTAACCGTTACTTCAGCACCAGCCACATCCTTGTCGCTCTTGTCATGCACGATGATATCGAGAGTGTTTACCCCGACTTTCAGTTCCTTTTCCTTGATCACCATTTCCACAGAGAACAACCCCTTCTCGGTCACTTTAAAGAGGCTTTGCTCATAATGCTTTGTATACGACCCTGCACTGGGCGGGTCTGTGTGATGGGCAAGCCCTACAGAAGGGATTAACAACGCGAGAATAAACACGATTACAGCTCTCATGGTCGCAACCTCGATTCAAAGAAATAAAGAGATGTTATTATCTCCCGTTCAATGTTTATTGATATGTGAGTTCCTTCTAGGGAAACAAGGCAGGGCTTAGAAGCCCCGCCCTGTTCCCTCAATATTATTATTTAGAGCTCGCCGCAGGCATTTTTGCAAGCAAATCAATGATTTTCGTTGCTGCCTCAGCCTGCTTGTGGGACATGCTCATCATTGGTGATTTCTCAGGCGTTGTACCCTTTGCGTGCATGTCCTTCATTTCCTTGCCCTCCATCATTTCATTGACCATAGACTTCGCATCACTCAACATTGCTTTACCATGGTCGATGGTAAGTTTGTCGATATCTCCTGCCATGCCCATCTGGCCGAGCATTATAAGATTGGCACCATCAGCAGCCATCTGAACTGCATGGTTAATCATCATATGCATGTGATGCATTGCCATCATATCGGGAGATGACATGTCCTCCATGGACATCTTCTGAAGGATATCCGTCAGCTTGAGCATTGACTCACCCAACTGATGAGTATAGTCCATGAGAGGGTCCTGGGCGTGTTGTTTCATCATGGCTGTCATCTCAGGACCATTCAGAGCACGAGTAATAAGGTCCTTGCCTTCCTTGATCATGTGCTGCCCGTGCTGCAGGGATTTTTTGTCAACTCCTGGAGCCATTTTCATTTCCGCAAGCATTGCCATATTGGAGCCCTCAGTAACCATCGTAATGCCATGATTCATAAGCAAGTGGAAATGGTGCATGCCCATGTCAGCACTTCCGCCATGCTTATGCTTCATCTCCTCGGCATACACCAGACCGGAAACCACTAAAAAAACAGCGACCACCACAGTGAGCAAAGATACCAACGTAACCTTACTTTTCATCGCAATACCTCCTGTTACCTTAAAATTAATGAGACGTCTTACGACAATACCTTTTTCCTTTTACCACATGAATTAACAAAGAAACACCGCACCCCTGTATTTCTCTGTGAAAACCTCCTTTCCCCAATAGTCACATTGTCTTAACGGATTGCACTTCATACCCAATGCATCATTATTCGACATCCAGGACGAAGTTTGTTGTCCAGGTCTTATCTCCTGTTGTTATTTTCACTGCTATATTCCAGGGACCGGGCAAAGTTAAGCTTATCTTTCCTATGTGTCTTCCTCTCTTGAAAGTCATGTTAACGTTATAGCGTTGAGCAGGCATTCCCGGCATCGCAGGCCTGAAATATTCGATTGCCACGTTCGCCTGACACGCGCATAACGTTTTTGCATCGGTGACCTCTATACTCACATTGTTGTCACCCGCAACAGGTGGGTTCCGATCAATCTTCATAACCACGATGTATCCGCCCACTTCCTTTTTTACTTCATATCCTTTTCCATAGGCGACCTCAGCCTTCAAAGGAAGAAACGCGATCAGCAAAACAAGTGCCTTAATTTTCATAATTCAGTCTCTCGTCCTTTCACTTGTCACTTCCCGTGATAACCGCAAATCGCGAGAAAGTCATAGATGCCCAATGGCTTTTTCTTCAAAACTTGTCCACCTGTCCTTCTAAGAGCGAACGGCTGATATAGTATTTTCCGTTCTGCACGTGTCCTTGAAGCCTTATGGGATAACAACTCCCGAACCCTCTTTCTATCTCAGACACCGGATATTTCAAATTGCACGCTCTGCAAATCACATATCCTCCGTCAAAGCGATATCCTCTTTTTTCTGCATAACAACTCACACATGCGTCAAGGAACGAAAGAAATGCATTGTTAGCCTTAACCACAAAGAAGTTGATCTTCTTCCCGTGATAGTGATATGTAAAAAACTCAGGGACCTCAGAGGGAATCCTGCTTATGTCAACCACAACATCCTTGCCCATCTGGAGCGGTGCGGGATAGGAGGGCTGCTCAGAACATGCAGGGAGAAATGACAAGATAAAAGACAGGATGAGCACCTTGATGCTAGGTAGCGCGAATATTCCTTTGCTCATTTGTTAACCATATCTAAGAGCCACAAGAGACACCAGCAAGAAGCTTCATTTCTTTCTGCCTTCAAAGGTCTTATGACTTGATAAAGCATATCATAGAATCCTAAAGGCCTCAATTAAAGCACGATAACCCATCCATAACTTACCCAGTGGCAAATCGGAGTTTAAAACATTATCTGCAATCCTGCATTAAGAAACCAGGAAGTTTTCAGCTGCAAACCATTTAGGTTCTGATAGAGAGGTATACCGCCTTCAAAACCTATGCTGAAGGGTCCTTTCTGAAAACTTAGCCCTATAGCGCCATCGAGTCGTTGTCCTCCGTAGTTGTTGGGGTCTGCGTCAGGCATCGATGCCCCTTTCATAGGATTAGGATCGAGGAGCTTTGCAATCTCTGGGTCATACCCTCTAATTTTTCCGGTGTCGTTATAGGCAAGTCTCAGCCAGGAAGTCACCGGGCCTAAGGCACGCTGCAGCCAACTAGTTACTTTGAAATTATCGCCGAAGCTCCAGCCATTGTTATTCTCCCCGATATGCCAGGTACACTGAACCTGGGCCCCCCAATTCCACTTTGCATCGTCACTCAGGCCATTATATGTGAGCGCCGGACTTAGATCATATGTGCCTGAGCTAAGCTGCATGTCGTAAGGGTTGCGATATGTCCTTCCCATCGTGGTAAACTCGTTGTCGATGCTGCCGGTCGGAAAGATCAGACCAAGGCTGCCGACTAAATACTTGTTGATCTTGTACATTGCCCTCAATTCGGTGTCACTAAAACCGTTGACCGTCATAGGGGGCTCCTCCTTGACAGGTTTCATCGACATCGGTCCCATGTCCATCAGCATACTCATGTTCATCCACAGGTAGTTCGCCATGGCCATCACTGTAAGCCGGTCGGTGATGCCGTACATCGCCATGAACATATACATATCCATAGTCATATCGGTGGGAATCATCATATAATTATAAGGCTTGCCTCGCATGAAGCCGACATTCTCCTGGCTGACATTCGTGGTACCGTCGCGGAGCCCATTCATATCCATGTGCATGAATTTATAGTTGAACATCCACATTCCGGCAGGGTGCGTATGATATATCTGGTCACCCATGGCAGGGTTAAACAGCATCTGGGCGCCGAGCCCCATATCATGTCCCGCATGTGTGTGCGTGTGCGTCGTCGCAGCCTCTCCGCTGATTTCCTCTTCGGCCAATCCCATTGCTTCCGCGAAGATCGTTACTTCCCCTCCATTTTCTTTCACAAATTTCTGTGCATCCTCTCCCTTGGCAAACGCCCATTTTGGCAGGGAGGTCATGACGCCCTGCTTGTTGCCTCCGACCACCCAGGTTGCAGTTTTCGCATCTATCAGCTCCTGGGTTACGTAATCGGCAACCATGAGCGACTTGACCTGTTTGTCCCTATTTTGTCTCATCTCCGCAGCTGCGCAGTGGAGACTGCAGACCCCTACAGTGGTCCCATCGGCATAGACGATGAGCATCCTGCTCCGGGTAAACACGGTCCGATCCATCCCACATTGCTTGCAACTTTTGGGATTTTCAACCCCATCCGCTGCGCCGGCGGCAAAGACTTCCGGTGGAAGTGCCACACTAAGAATCGCGATGAGGAAGATTGCCATCAAGCATTTCTTTATGGAAGCCAATATGTTTCCCCTCCTGTTTGCAGAAATCTTACTTTCCTCCTCAATAGTTTTTTCAGCGTACTGAAAGCTCGCCGTTTCTAAGAGCATCCGTAAAAAGGTGGCTCCACTCCGGATTTATTTTTCAATAATTTCCGAAGCGGAGCCGAGTTTAAAGGGGAGGAAAGTCTGAAGAAGAACTCTCCTCATACAGGCTGCACGCCAGTATTTCTGAAAAAACTGGCTCGAAGACTTCGGTACTGTTGATTAAGACTTGGGAGGGTGTTCTAAGTCAGAGGCGATTAAAGATGGCTTGCTTGAAGGATCAATGATTCTGGTATATCCGCAAAGCCCCAAAGGGCATAATTTACAGAGGGATTCCTGAAGAGCGGGGATGTCGGCGTTAACGGACACGGCACTGCCGGATGCGTGACATACGTCAAGAGTTACGATATACGAATGATCGTCTAAAGGAGAAATTGAAATAGACAAAGGGGAAAGAATTGAAAAGGAAAGGACAATCAAAATCAGAATGGATTGTATCTTCATACGAATAGAGTTTAAATATAAAAATCATCCCTGTCAACATAAAATTACAGTTTTAATTTGTTGGTTATCCGGCCTTCATTGCTTATTCATCTCCCGCCCTTGTTATTGCACAGCAGGAGGAAATCGATAGGTATGAAAACTTGAAATCGGTACGGTGTACAGTCATCTATGCACAGACCTCCTTGAACATTGTCCTTTGAGTAAGCATCGCGAAGATAACACGAACGAGCTTATGCGCCGTTGCAAAGACCGCTTTCTTGAACGGTTGCCCCTCGCTTCTCTTTTTCATGAAGTAGGCCG
>DATKOU010000270.1:0-11348 GCA_035524455.1 Thermodesulfovibrionales bacterium
TTTCTCCAGCCGCTCACGAGGTCATTGTCCTTTATAAGCTCAAGGAGCTTGGGGATATCGTCAGGGTCGTTCTGCAAATCACCATCCATGGTAACCACCACATCACCCCTGGCAAAGTCAAAACCCGCGGCAAAGGCAGCCGTTTGTCCGAAATTCCTCCTCAGGCTGAGCACGATTACCGCGGGGTCGTGTGCCTGCATCTGTTCAAGGAGGGAAAGGGTCTTGTCTGTGCTCCCATCGTCCACATAGATGATCTCATATTCCTGACCAAGACGGCCAAGGCTCGCCCTGAGCCTTTTGTGGAGGGTCTCAACATTATCCTCCTCATTATAGACCGGAACCACAACCGATACGGTCATTAATAACTCCCTGCCGCCTCTCGCTTCATCCCTTTAAACCCATGGCATAAAAAAACGGAATATTCCCTCAAGAGTCTGTCCTTATCATAAACCCTCAGAAAACGCTTTTCGTAATGGTGAAAGGCGTCTCTGATCCCCGGGTGCAGTTCTGCACCGCCTATTGTAACAAAAATGGCGTCGGAAGTGATAAGGTTGTAAAAATCAGGCCAGAGATCATATTGGTTCATTCTCCTCCCGAGATTCACACAATAGGTAATGGGATGCCCCTTTCCATAGAACGCAAGTTCACTGGATATCTGGTAACTGTCGGAAAGGATAAACACCCTTCCCCCCTTCCGCATCTCGTCATGAAGATCACTCACCTGCCGGCCGAGTTCTTTCCACCCTCTGAGTCTCGATGACGGGTCAAGCGTTACAGGAACATGAAATTTCGACGGGTAATGGGCAATGGCGGCCACCATGAAGGACAGGACAATGCCAGCAATAATGATTTTTTTAAGAAGGTCTCCGTGTTCCTTCCATCTGCTCATGTATACCTCTGAAAATGCAATAAGACCGGTGATATATCCGGTCATCGCCCAGTTTGCCTGGACCTTTCCCTGGACGCTCTTCACGACAAAAAACAAAATTACCGGGAGAGAGAACCAGAGGAGGAAGTCCCTTCTCACTTTCCCTTTAATTCTCCATAGGGCAATAACGATAAGCACGAAGAGAATGGGCGTTACTACTCCCACTTGAGAACCCATAAATTCAGTGAGGCTTTTGAATGATATCTGCAAACCGTCAGCCAGATGCGCCTGACCTGCGGTATGTCTGAACGTCACCCAGTCGTGCCCTGCGTTCCAGATGAGTACGGGTGAGAAGATGAGTATGCTGATCACTAGGGCGAGATAGGGAGAGATAGCCTTAAGGAGGACCCTTTTATGCGAAGAGAGAATAAGAAAAAGGAATGCACAGAGATAGAAAAAGGCCATTGTATATTTTGTGAGCAGGCCTAATCCCAGGGAGACACCGAGGAGCAGCCAATATCCCCGATATGAATGTCCGGAGGTGTCCTGACCCGTTGCCTTCCAGAAAAGGTACAGTGACACGATCCAGAAAAAAATGAACGGCGAATCAATGGTGAAGATCACTCCAAAGGCGGAATAAAGGGGTATGAGCTGAAAAAGGAGGGCGGAGGCCGTTCCCACAGTTTCATGATACATCTCCTTGCCCAGTTTGTAGAGAAATATGCTGCTCAGGACGGAAAAGACGACCGCAAGGAATCTCACGCCAAGCACATTGTTCCCGAAAAGAGATGTGGAGAGAGCGATAAGATACGCGATCATTGGTCCTTTGGAGTAATAGCTTAAATCGAGCCTCCGCGACCATTCCCAATAGTGGGCCTCATCGGGACTGAGATCGAGGGGGCCGTAGAGAATGTAATAGATGCGGAAAATACTGAGAGTGAGGAGAAAGATACACATGACAGTTGTATGAGGTTTCTCTCGAAATCGTTTCTCTGCCCACCTATAGAGATACACCACGGCCGTGGATGAGAGGATGCCCACCACGGCTCCTGTAATAACATCAGAGGGGTAATGCACCCCCACGAATACCCTCGAAAGAGATACGAACACCGCTATCCCCAGAAAGACATATCTAAGGCGGTCTCGTGTCATGAAAAGGAAAGGGACCGCAAAGGCAAAGGAATTCGTGGCGTGGCCTGAGGGGAGGGAGAAGGATTGTGAACAGCCTACCAGGAGATGCACATTCTGGAAGCTATTGCATGGCCTCGCCCTTTCAATCATCTCCTTTAAGGCATGGCTTGTTCCGTCCGCAAGCAGGATCGAAAAAAAAGATATCGCAAAGATCACCATCGCCCCCTTCTTTTCCTTTATAAAGAACAGGAGAAGGAAGGGAAGCACAATAATATTCATCCTGTGCGAAAACACGGGCATGATAAGGTCGAACAACCAGTTCTGGCAATCTTTGTTCAGGAAAAAAAAGAGGGCAGTATCCAGCTGTTGTATCCATTCAGGCATGCTGTATAATATCACAGTGAATGTTTCCCTAACTCACTTTATTCATTGATTTCTTTGCTTCCTGAGAGGCATCCGTCTCACCTTGCAAGACAATAGCTCTTCTCGACTGTACTGGGCTTTGCATACCTAACAATACCCTGTGTTTATGTATCGTTAAGGTCTGCACCTGCAGACTGGCACATAACCCTTCCGCCTCAGGCGGATTGCCGTCCGAGCCAGATACCTTTCACGAATTGATGAATTACTAAGGCTAAGTTTTTTCCCTTTTTGGAAGGAGCGGGATAGTCAGCATGCCGGGGATAGTGAGAAGGCAGACAATTACGAAGAAGAGGGGATACCCGATCTTTTGTTGAACCCAGCCGGAGATGAACCCGGGGAGCATCATACCGATGGCCATGATACCCGTGGAGATGGCATAATGGGAGGTCTTGTACAGGCCTTTGGCGGAGTACATGAGATAGACCGTAAAGACCGCGAATCCCATGCCGTAACCGAACTGCTCCAGTGCAACCAGCGGATAGACCATCGCAAGGGAGGGCTGCGCCCATGCCATGTACACGAAGAACAAGTCTGGCATGTGCATGGTGATCACGAGCGGCCAGGTGCAACGGCGGAGTCCATACTGCGAGATGAGCCATCCCCCGAGCACGCCTCCCAGCACCAGCGCGATAATGCCCACAGTACCATAGACCAGGCCGACCTCTGATGTAGCAAGCCCGAGCCCTCCATCGGTTCGTCTGTCCAGCAGAAACGGCGTGACCAGCTTGAGCAGCATGGCCTCGCCTAAACGATAGAACAGTATAAAAGCCACGAGCACTCTCACCTTTTCCTGCCGGAAATAGGCGGAAAAAACCTGTTTGAAAGTGGGTTTTTGAATAGCATCTGCCGCTGAACGGGGATGGTCAGTCGGCGCGTACGGAAGGACTGCATAATGATAGAGCCAAAAGATGATAAAGATTCCGCTACTGATACCCAGGACCGCCATCCAGCTGGCACGGATACTGCCCGTTGCTGTTTCGACACCTCCTGCGAAATAGACCAGTAATCCCGAGCCGAAAATCATTGCCAGTCGATAAAAGCCTGATCGAAGCCCGGTGAAAAAGGCCTGCTCCTTTTCCGCAAGGGCCAGCATATAGTAGCCGTCAGTGGCAGTATCATAGGTTGCAGAGATGAATGCGCCGATCATGAACGCTCCAAGGGATAGGAAAAAAAAGTCCGGTTTGCCGACCGCATAGGCAATGAAGCCAATGTTCAACGCGATGGCTCCTTGGGCCGCAAGCACCCAGGTGCGCTTGGTCCATGTGAGATCGAGGATCGGTGCCCAGAACATCTTTATAACCCAGGGGAGGTACAGCCAGCTTGTCCAGAAGGCAATGTCCGTGTTGTCCACTCCCATCTTCTTATAGAGTATGAGTGAAACTGTGTTGATGAGGACGTAGGGCAGGCCTTCACCAAAGTAGAGCGTGGGAACGAAGAACCATGGATTGCGGGATACGGTTTGTGGTGACGCCATGCAGGGAAGGATATCAGATTACGAAGGAATCATCCACTTGAAAAATAAAACATTTATCCCTATATTCCTTCCGCGCGGATTACGGAAGCAGGTGTTGCTCAGAGACTCCGTTTTCATTAGGTAAGGCCTTCGCCCCATACTCCACATGGCTATTGTATGCAGTCCACCGACGAACCAACGTGGTTCAAGAAGACGCAACCATGAAGATTATTGATAGAAGCGATTCGCTGTTATCAACTTGGAACGTATACATATTGCAGATATTGAGACGAGTATGAAAAGAAGGTTATGATATAAGAAACGGTTCATAAAATATGATTCGATTTCTACTTATTGCATCCGAGAGAGGAAAAGTCTATTGGTGGCCTATAGAGAGCTGTCCGCAAAGCAAACAACCAGAAAAAGAACAAGTGATAGACGAATCGCGATTGAACATAAAATGAGAAAGGCTTTTGTGGGGGGAAAAGGACAAGTTAAAAAGTCAAAAAGGATAAAGATTCAAGCCGCGATGTTAATGTGTTATGTCCTTCTAAGCATCTTGTTGGCCTCTGCAGATGATTTTGAGGATGGAACAAAAGCATATAGGGGCGGGGACTACAAAACTGCATACCAGTTATTTTTGAAAGCCGCTGAGCAGGGAAATGCTAGGGCAAAAACCTATCTTCGCATGATGTGCGCTAATGGACAGGGAGTGGAGAAGGGTTGCAAGGAATCTGCAAAAAGTGACCGTCTTGTCACTAAAAAGGGACAGGCTGGTGCACAACCTAACCTCGGTGCTCTGTACGATAAAGAACAAGGAGTACCGCAAGACGAAAAAGAAGCTGTGAAGTCATACCGTCTTGCCGCTGAGCAGGGAGATGCTAGGGCACAAGTCGCTCTTGGTGTTAGGTACGAGACAGGCGACGGTGTGCAGCGGGATTACAAAGAAGCTCTGAAGTGGTACCATCTAGCTGCTGACCAGGGGTATGCTTTGGCACAAACCTATCTTGGTGTTTTGTACAAGACTGGCGAGAGAGTTCCACAGGACTATAGGGAAGCTGCAAAGTGGTTTCGTCTTGCCACTGACCAGGGAGATGCTTTGGCGAAATGTAATCTTTCAGCTCTTTACGCCAGCGGTAGGGGAGTGAGCAGAAATATGTCTATCGCAAAACAACTTGCCAAAGAAGGCATAAATGCAGGAGAAAAGTTATGCCAGGAAGTCTGGAAAAAGTATAACCTGGCGAATTATTAGTCAAACAATCACGAAATAGTTCTAAGTTTTTGTGGGTGCCACGGCACGTCCCCTATAGATTTCCGTTTGCAGGGTTTAGTTATCAGAACTGCATTAAAGGTGTTGACTCCAGGAAGGAAATCTCGCCGCATGTTTTGGGCTGAAGCCGATTATCCCCCGGTGGGGTGGAGGGCACTCCCCAAGACTGTACAGAAAAAACTGGACGATTATCTGTGTCACAACTTACCATTTACTATTCACTTTTCACACTTCACCATACCGAAGCGAGTGCTCCCCTCTGCCTGACCGCCTCATAAAGACAGATGGCCGCGGATGTTGCAACATTGAGGCTTTCTGCCCTGCCCAGTATTGGTATCTTCACGAAGACTTCTCCTTCCCTCCTCAGAGATTCATTTACTCCCTTCGCCTCATTCCCCAGTGCAAAGGCCAGTGGCTTTCGAAGGTCTGTCTCATAAATGGACCTCGATGCATTGACATCAGTTACAAAAAGGGTAATGGCCTTTTCCTTCAGCCACTGAAGCAACACCCTGGATTCTACAAAGACAAGAGGAATGGTGAATACGCTTCCCGCCGTGGCACGTACCACCTTTGGCAGTAAGGGGTCACATGTCCCAGGGAGAATAATGACCGCATCAGCTCCCGCAGCATCAGCGGTCCTGATTATGGTGCCAAGATTACCCGGATCCTGGATGCTGTCACAGATAACCGCAAGGGGATTTAGACCCAATGAGAGTTCTT
Organism: Thermodesulfovibrionales bacterium; assembly: GCA_035524455.1. Taxonomy (GTDB): domain Bacteria; phylum Nitrospirota; class Thermodesulfovibrionia; order Thermodesulfovibrionales; family UBA9159; genus DASPUA01. The sequence continues at coordinate 5,866 of DATKOU010000270.1, forward strand.
CGAGATCAAGGAAATTAAAGGATGCGATAGCTGCAATACCCTGCGGTGTCTCGGTATCGGAGAGGTGTCCAAGCACGTGCTCGGTCGTTTCGAAGAGTTCTGCATCATTGCTCGACAGTTGCTTGAACAACCCCGGATATTTCGAGTAAGAACTGTCTGTAAAAAAGACCCTTTTTATACCTGTGCGGGAAGCAAGCGCCATCTCGATGAGATGCGGTCCTTCTATAAGCATGTCGTGACGCCTGCTGATTTTCCTATCCCTTATCTTTAGGGCCTCTTTGATGTGCGGGTTCGACGGGCTTGTTATCTTTTTGTATCTCATAATTAAGATAGTAAGTGTCAGTTCATTATACATAATTGCGGATCGATCGGTTATAATGCCCACTCACATATGAAGCATTTCCCTATTTATAGGATATGGCCCTTGCTGAAAAAACAGGTGAAAAGCCTCCGGATACCATGGCTGGAAGATATGGCATCAACCGGAAGGGACCCCTTCAAAATACTCATCTCCTGCATCTTAAGTTTAAGAACGCAGGACAGGACAACAGGGCTCGCTTCAGAACGGCTCTTTAAGTTGGCATCAACACCAGAAGACATGTCAGGGCTTTCACCCCGGCAGATAGAAAAGGCCATATATCCTGTTGGCTTTTACCGAGTAAAAGCAAAGACGATCAAAACTCTGAGCAGAGAAATCTTCCTGAGGTACAATTCCCGTGTGCCGGATGAGATTGACGAATTGCTGACACTGAAGGGAGTCGGGAGAAAAACCGCCAACCTTGTGGTAACCCTTGGATATGACAAACCCGGCATATGTGTGGACACCCATGTTCACAGGATTTCAAACCGATGGGGGCTGGTAAGGACAAAGACTCCCCATGAGACCGAGTTTGCACTCAGGGTAATACTTCCCCAGAAGTACTGGAAAGAGATCAATGGATTATTGGTTGCCTTTGGCCAGAGCATATGCAAACCCCTCTCTCCCCTCTGCAGCACCTGTGCCCTGCATAGATATTGTCCGAAGCTTGGGGTGACGCGACATCGTTAACACGAATAAGAAGCCCTCTCTGCTGAGAGGGCCTGGAACTCGACTATCCCGTTTTCACTCTCCTATTTAATCAATCCGAAATCCTTTATGGTTTTCTTGAGCTTCTCCCTGTTCGCCTCAGACATTTCACAGAGGGGAAGACGGAATTCCTCTCGTATCTTCCCCATCATAGCAACGGCTGTTTTTGCCGGAATGGGATTTGTTTCTATGAACATGGTGGAGTTGAGGGGCTCCAGCTTGTAATGAAGGGCCCTTGCCTTTTCATATTTCTTCTCCTTCCAGAGCCTGCACATCTCGGAGACCTCGCGGGGCGCTATATTCGCCGTGACCGAAATGACCCCCTTGCCTCCCAGTGCGAGCAGGGGGAAGGTGGTAAAGTCATCACCGGAAAGGACGGTCAGTCTGTCACCGCATAGTCTGATGACCTCGCTCACCTGCTTCATATCGCCTGTTGCCTCTTTAATGGCGACGATGTTCTCGATCTCCAAAAGTCTTGCCACAGTGGAAGGGAGAATATTGACCGCGGTCCTGCCAGGGACATTATAAAGGACAATGGGGATGTCCACAGCCTCTGCCACGCTTTTGTAGTGCCGGTAAAGACCTTCCTGGGTTGGCTTGTTGTAATAGGGGGCTACGAGGAGTGCCGCATCCGCACCGAGTTTCTTTGCCTTCTTGGTGATCATTATGGTCTCATCCGTTGCATTTGCTCCGGTCCCCGCGATTACGGGAATACGTTTATTTGCCGTCTTGATCACGATCTCGATCACCCTGTAGTGCTCCTCGTATTCAAGGGTCGCGGATTCCCCTGTGGTACCGCAGGGCACAATGGCATTTGTGCCGCTGGATACATGCCACTCTACCAGTTCAGACAATGCCTTCTCATCAACCTTTCCCCCTTTGAATGGGGTCACAATTGCTACTATAGAACCTTCCAGCATAGTGTCCTCCTCACTGAATATAGAAAATTTCTCGGTTGCCTATTTAAGGAATGAGCGACCGTCCGCGCTCCTTCCCTCACCATGTTCATTTTTCCGGCACATTACTCTTACACGGTATCTCTTCTTATCTGCCCCCCCCGTGATGTGTATCACCCCTCCTCCCTCATCCCAATGAGTCAAGGTTGATCGTACCTGTGAATACCTCAGCCGCGGGTCCCGTCATGTACACATGGGCATCCTTGTCCCAGTCAATAAACAAATCACCACCGCCCAGATGAGTGGTGACGCTCCTCTCTGTGAGGCCCTGGAGGTGAGCGGCAACCGCGGCCGCGCATGCCCCTGTACCGCATGCCATGGTCTCCCCTGCACCCCTTTCCCACACTTTCATTCGTATCTCTGAGCGATTCAGGACCTCAATAAATTCCACATTTGTCCTCTTCGGGAAGAGAGGATGATGCTCTATTGCAGGCCCGTAGTATGCCACCGGGAATTCCGATAGACTATCAGTAACAATCACCGCATGGGGGTTTCCCATAGAGACACAGGTGACCCTGAATTCCCTGTCACCAATCTGAAGAGGATAATCCATAACGAACTTTGAGTTTTTGGCTCTTGGTTGTCCCGCTAACTGTTGACTGCTGACTGCTGACCGTTGACGAATATCCACCGGTATCTTTTCCGGCTCAAGAATCGGCTCGCCCATATCCACCCTGATAAGGCCATTTACCCTTTCTGGTCTTATAATGCCCGCGAGGGTTTCTACCTGGATGGCCCTCTTTTCAGAAAGGCCCCTGTCCCAGATATATTTTGCGAGACATCTGATGCCGTTGCCGCACATCTCAACCTCGCTTCCATCTGCATTGAAAATACCCATCCTGAAATCGGCGACGCGTGAAGGATAAAGGGTGAGGAGTTGGTCAGCCCCTATGCCAAACCTTCTGTCGCAGAGTCTCTCGGAGAGCTTTGAGAGATTGGGAATTTTAGTTTCCCTGCAATCTATGAGGATGAAGTCATTCCCCAGCCCGTGCATTTTGGTAAACTCTATTTTCATCTTGTCCTTCAAATAAACGAGGGGACGATCTCGCCGCTGATGAGGTCCTTGTAGGTCTCTCTCCTGCGCACGAGAGCAAAATCCTGTTCTTTTACCAGTACCTCTGCAACCCTCGGCCTGCTGTTGTAATTTGAACTCATGGTAAATCCATATGCACCGGCGGACATCACCGCGAGGTATTCACCTTGCATTACAACGGGGATCTCCCTCTCCTTTGCGAGAAAATCGCCGGACTCGCATATGGGGCCCACCACATCAGCGAGCATGTTCCGTCTTCGGTTTTTTTTCACCGGCAGTACCTGATGATAGGCATCGTAGAAGGAGGGCCTTATAAGATCATTCATCCCCGCATCCACTATCACGAAATCCTTTTCCTCCCCTTTTTTCAGGTACAAGACTCTCGTAACCAGTATCCCCGCGTTGCCCACAATAGACCTGCCGGGTTCCATAATGAGGGTGAGCCTTCGCCCCTTAAGCATCGGTATAAGGTTCCTTGCAAGGGTCTGGGGAACAGGGGCTTCTTCGTCTTTATAGGTAATGCCCAGCCCACCTCCTATATCAAGATACTGTAAATGTACACCATGGCCATTGAGTTCATCCACAAGGAGAAGCGTCTTTTTCAGCGCCTCCACAAAGGGGGAAACCTTGGTGATTTGAGAACCAATATGCTTGTGAATGCCCACGATGTGTGTGTTCCTGAGATGTTTTGCAAGTTTATAGTACTCAAAGGCATCCTCAATAGGGATACCAAATTTGTGTTTTCTCAGGCCCGTCGATATATATGGATGCGTCTCAGGATCGATGTCAGGATTCACCCTGAGCGAAATTGGCGCCTTAACCTTCAAGGTCCCTGCAACCCTGTCAATTTCCATGAGTTCCTGTTCTGACTCGACATTGAACATCAGAATCTTTGACTTCAGGGCATAGGCGATCTCCTCTTCTGTTTTCCCGACCCCCGCATACACGATCTTGCGTGAAGGAATGCCTGCTCTTAAGGCCCTGAACACTTCCCCTCCTGAGACCACATCAGCACCTCCACCGCGTTCTGCAAACAGTCTCAGTATTGCCGAATTGGAATTTGCCTTGAGTGCAAAGCAGATGATATGGGGGATGCCCTTAAAGGCATTAGCGTAAGCCCTGAAATGCCTGAGGAGAGTCTTATGACTGTAAATATAAAGGGGCGTTCCGTGTGCCTCGGCGATCTCCCTTACGGGGACGTCTTCCGCGTATAGTTCACCGTTTCGGTATCTAAAAAAGTGCACGTGGGTCTCCTTGATTTATCTCTATCTTTTCCCCTTAGATCAAGGTATTATATAATAAAAAATCAGTGAGGACAACCGCACAAAAAATCATTCGTCTTCTCCTCACCCTTTATGCGTGAGGTGCGATGCCGCGTCTGAGAGGACATCATCTCATCTGCCTCCATTTTTTTAATGGCGAGGGGTATAATCCAGAGTTTGTTGGGAATCTCAAAGACGTGCTGGAGAAAACAAAATCAGGGGACGTGGAAATATCTCCGGGAGCAGATGATATCTGTGAAGGATGTCCATATCTGAAGCAGTTCAGGTGCCGCTATACTGAAGATGCGGATGAGGGAATAAGGGAGATGGATAAGACGGCCCTGGAGTTGCTTAAAGAAGAGGAAGGCGCAAAGGTCAAATGGCATGAGGTACGGAAGAGGATTCCTGAGCTCTTTCCTTCCTGGTATAGGATATACTGTACTACCTGTGGGTGGAAGCGGGCATGTGAGCGGGACGCTTCATATCGGCAATTGAGAGCTTCCCTTTCTTAGGATTCGATGAAAGCAAAGAAGAATATCATTATCGTAGGTGACAGGGTTCTCATAGAACAGGACGAGAAGACCGACAAGACGACCTCGGGGCTCTACCTCCCTCCCACTGTCAAGGAAAAGGAGAGGGTCTTGGGCGGCTATATCATTAGAGTCGGTCCCGGCTATCCGGTCCATGACCCTAACGTGGTGATTGAAGAACCATGGTCTTCTCACAAAAGGATGGATTTAAGATATCTTCCCCTCCAGGCTTCTGAAGGTGACTATGCCATCTTCCTCAAGGAGGCCGCAGTAGAAATCGAGTTTGAAGGGAAGAAATATCTCATAGTTCCCCATTCAGCAATCCTCGCCCTGGTCCGGACAGAGATAACCGAAGGGGAATCTTGATGCAACTCTATGAACTTCTTAGGAAGGAGCTGGGAGGGGTAAACAACCGTAAAGGAGCTTTCTGATTCCCTGAGACTGGAGGCAAGTACCAGAGGAACAAGACTGCTGAACCTCTATAAGAAAAGACTTGCGAGAAAAACTGATGAGAGGAGAAAAGGAGGAAGAGTCTGGGTGTATGAGAAAGTGTAACATCAGAGGGCAGACATGGAAATAATCGTTTATATCTTTTTTGGACTGATTCTCGGGGGAGCCGTGGGGTGGTTTTTTGCG
>DATKOU010000271.1:0-16593 GCA_035524455.1 Thermodesulfovibrionales bacterium
GCATTAAATAAGCTTGCGGTCAGAAGAAGGCAGGAGTCTTCATAAAGGGAAGCCATTGTGGAAGGGTATCCTTTCTTCATTCTTCATAAACAATAGCCATGTAGTGCGCATGTCATAATCCAACCTGGATCTGTTAAAGAATAAGGTGTTGAAAATCAAGAAGAAAGTTGTGTATCATATCGAATTGCGTAGCCGGAGGTGCTGAAATTACCATAAAATCTGAAGAGGACATCGAGACTTACCGCCATAGCACGTCTCATATCATGGCCCACGCGGTGAAGGATCTCTTTCCGGATGCCAAATTGGCTATCGGTCCTGCAATAGAAGACGGGTTTTACTATGACTTTGATATCAGCAGACCGTTAACTCCCGAAGACCTGGAGAAAATTGAAGGGAAGATGGCCGAAATCATCAAAGATAATAAGCCCTTCAACCGGAAGATTCTTTCGCGGAAAGAAGCCATTGAGCTTTTTAGAAAGCAGGGCGAAGAGTATAAGGTTGAGCTCCTCAATGAGATTACCGACGAGCAGGTCTCGGTCTATGAAGAGGGTGGATTTGTAGACCTCTGCCGCGGACCCCATGTTTCCTCAACAGGGGTGGTCAGGGCATTCAAACTCCTGAGCATTGCAGGGGCATACTGGAGAGGGAACGAAAAAAACAGGATGTTGCAGCGTATATACGGAACCTCCTTTGGGGACGCGAAAGCGCTCAAGGAATATCTTGTGTTTCTTGAGGAGGTCAAGAAGAGAGACCATCGAAGGCTTGGCAAAGAGCTTGATTTGTTCAGCATAAGTGATGAAATCGGTCCGGGTTTGATTCTGTGGCATCCCAATGGCGCCATTATCAGACGGGAAATAGAGGATTTTTGGCGTGAAGAGCACTCCAAGGCCGGGTATCAGATTCTCTTTACTCCCCATATCGCAAGACTGAATCTCTGGCAGAAGAGCGGACACTGGGACTTTTACCGCGAAAATATGTATTCCCCTATGGAGATTGAAGGCATGGAGTATGAATTGAAGCCCATGAACTGCCCCTTTCATCTCTACATTTATAAGAGTTCTCTGAGGAGCTATCGAGATCTCCCTATCAGGTATGCTGAACTGGGCACTGTGTACCGTTACGAACGTTCGGGTGTTTTGCACGGATTGTTGAGGGTGAGGGGCTTTACCCAGGACGATGCCCATATATTCTGCCGGGAAGAGCAGATCGAGGATGAGATCCTAAAGGTACTTGATTTTACACTCTTTATATTGAAGACGTTTGGATTTGATGAGTACGACGTCTACCTTTCCACAAGGCCGGAGAAATATGTGGGCACGCTTGAGAATTGGGAGCGTTCCACAGAGGCCCTCAAACGTGCGCTTGAGGTGAAAGGGCTTTCCTATTCCATAGATCCTGGTGAAGGGGTTTTCTACGGACCGAAGATCGATATCAAGGTGAAGGATTCTCTCGGGAGGGCATGGCAGTGCAGTACTATTCAGGTGGATTTCAACAACCCGCAACAGTTTGATGTGAGCTATAGAGGCAGTGACGGGAAAGAGCACAAACCTATCATGATCCACAGGGCTCTCATGGGGTCGCTGGAGAGGTTCTTTGGCATCCTCATTGAACACTACGCAGGTGCCTTTCCTGTCTGGCTTGCACCGGTCCAGGCCAGCGTGCTCACCATTGCGGAGAGACACGGCGAGTATGCAACCCAGGCTGCAGAGAGGTTGAAGGCCGAAGGGATAAGGACCGGGGTAAACCTTGACAATGAAAAGATCGGTCATAAGATAAGGGGAGCCACTATCAGAAAGGTCCCGTATTTGGGTATAATAGGCGATAAGGAAATCGCGGAAGGAACCCTTTCTGTGAGAAGACGGAACGGGGAAGATCTTGGAGCGATGACACAGGAAAATTTTATCGCGATGATCAAAGAAGATATCAGACTCAGGAGGTGATAGTATAAGTAAGGACATCGGAAAAGAGATAAGGGTAAACGAGAGGATCTTTGCCAAGACGGTCAGGCTGATTGACGCAGATGGGCAGCAGGCAGGGGTGGTGCCGGTAAAAGAAGCGTTACGCATGGCAGAAGAGAAAGAGCTCGATCTCGTCGAGGTCGCACCGAATTCGGTCCCGCCGGTATGCAAGATAATGGATTTCGGCAAATACAAATATCAGTTGGCCAAAAAGCATAGCTCAGGGAAAAAGATAGAGGTGAAAGAGGTGAAACTGAGACCCCAGATAGGCGAACATGATCTTGAATTGAAGGCAAGGAACATAAGGCGTTTCCTGGATGACGGAAATAAGGCCAAGGTTACCATGTTCTTCAGGGGAAGGGAATTGGTGAGGCCTGATCTCGGCATGAAGGTCTTTGAGAGATTGCTGCACTATCTTGATGGAAAATTCAGTACTGAACAGCCGCCAAAAATGGAGGGCAAAAATATAACCATGGTGGTTGCACCAAAGTGACAGGAGGTTTCGATGCCCAAAATCAAGACGCATAGAGGAGCTGCAAAGAGATTTAAGCTTACAGGGACGGGGAAGGTCAAGCGTAGCAAGGCCAACAAAAGTCATATCCTCACCGGAAAGCCGGCGAAGAGGATGCGAGGTCTGAGGACTGCGACGCTGGTTGCAAAGGTCGATCAGAAAAATATCAAGACACTCATCCCTTATATGTGAGAGTCGAGAAGGAGGAATAGATGCCAAGGGCAAAGGGTGGTTTTAAGACAAGAAGAAGAAGGAAAAAGATACTGGAAAGGGCCAAGGGCTACTACGGAGCGAAAAGTCGTCTCTACAGGATTGCCACAGAGGCCGTTGACAAGGCCCTGCAGTATGCGTACAGGGACCGAAAGAACAAGAAACGGGAATTCAGATCCCTCTGGATCATCAGGATTAACGCCGCGGCAAGGGCCATGGGACTCACCTACAGTCAGTTTATGTCAGGAGCGAAGAAGGCACAGATCGGGCTTGACAGAAAAACGCTGGCCCATATGGCCTATCATGATCCCCAGGCATTCAGCCAGATTACAGAGACCGTAAAGAAGAAGCTGGCGTCATAAATCAGCGCGGGCGATAACGATCATTTCAAGGCCCTCCTCAATCTCCCTATGCGAGAGAATGAAGGAGGGTAGCTTTTTTTCTTCATGGCAGATATAACCGAAATCAAAAAGGCATTTCTTGATGAACTCAGTGCTGCAGGGACAGTGAGTGACCTCCAGCTTCTGAGGGTGAAGTACTTTGGTAAGAAAGGGGTACTCACTGCGCAGCTTAAACTTCTCCCCACCATATCCTCGGAGGAAAGACCCGCGTTTGGAAAGCTTATTAACGAATTCAAGACATTCATAGAGGAAAAGACGGATTTCAAGGAATCGGAACTAAAGCACGCAGAGCTCGACAAAAAGCTTGTTTCCGAAGCCATTGATATCACACTGCCAGGGAACTATGTCCCTCCCGGAAGCATGCATCCCATCAACCAGGTTCTTAAAGAGATCCTGGGTATTTTTGTGGGTATGGGGTTTGATATCAAAGTGGGCCCTGAGGTTGAACTGGACTATTATAATTTTGAAGCCCTCAACATGCCGAAAGACCATCCTGCCAGGGACATGCAGGACACCTTCTATATCACCGACGAGGTGCTTCTGAGAACCCACACCTCGCCTGTACAGGTCAGGATCATGGAGAAAACAAAGCCTCCCCTGAAATTTGTCGCACCGGGGAAGGTCTATCGGTGCGATGCGGATGTGTCACACACCCCGATGTTTCATCAGGTGGAAGGGCTGATGGTGGATAGCGATATTTCGTTCAGCGATCTTAAGGGCGTGCTCGAACTCTTTATTCGCCGGATGTTCAACAAGGACATCCCCGTGAGGTTCAGGCCGAGCTTCTTCCCTTTTACAGAGCCGAGTGCTGAGGTGGATATCGGATGCATCCTCTGCGCAGGAAGCGGATGCAGGGTGTGCAAAGGGTCGGGATGGCTCGAGGTGCTGGGCGCAGGGATGGTGAATCCCAGGGTATTTGAAATGGTGGGATATGATCCCGACATATACACCGGCTTTGCCTTTGGTATGGGCGTGGAAAGAATCACCATGCTCAGGTATTCCATAGACGATATAAGAATGTTCTACGAAAACGATATACGCTTTCTGAGGCAGTTTTGAATGCTACAGAGATCAAGCTCAGCCCCAAGGGTACGACTGAGAGGGATTGTGTATACCTTATTCCATCCTGTCATTATTTTTTTATAAAGGTGTGAAATGCGTGTTCCCATAGAATGGTTAAAGGAGTTTGTGGAGTTTTCCTTAAGCCCTGAAGAACTGGCTCTTAAATTGACCATGATAGGACTTGAGGTCGAATCCTTGGAAAAGGCGTACGATGACACGGTCCTTGAGGTAAATGTGACGCCGAACAGGCCTGATTGCCTCAGCATCCTGGGTATCGCACGGGAAGTCTCGGCCATGATCAATTCGCCCTTGCGATTTCCCGAGTGTGGAATCCAAGCAGAGAGCGGACCATCCTCCGTGGCCGTAGTAATCGCTGATGAAGACCTTTGCCTTCGGTATGCAGGGAGGGATATCGAGGACGTAGCAATAGGGCCCTCTCCTGAATGGATGAAGAGGAGGCTCGAACAATGCGGCATGAGGCCTATCAATAACATTGTTGACATCACAAACTATGTGCTGATGGAGATGGGACATCCTCTGCATGCCTTTGACAAGGAGAAATTGAAGGGCGGCAGGATCAGGGTTGCGCGGGCCATTCCCGGGAGCAGGGTAACCACTCTTGATGGATCGGTGCGCGATATCCCTGATGGCAGCCTCCTCATATGGGACGCAGAACGACCGGTAGCAGTGGCGGGAGTAATGGGCGGTGCGGAGTCAGAAGTTGAGGAACACACAAAACAGATTTTCCTCGAAAGTGCTTATTTTCTCCCTGCATCTGTGCGGAGGACCTCAAAGGCCCTTGGACTGAAGACCGAGTCTGCGTACCGGTTTGAAAGGGGCACTGATATTGAGTTCCTTGAGAAGGCACTCGACAGGGCTGCATTCCTGATGGCGACGCTTGCAGGGGGAAGGGTCTCGAAGAAAGTCGATGTGTACCCAAAGCCTTTTGAGCCACCGAAGATAACGGTCAGATTTGAGAGGGTGAATAAGATTCTCGGTACCTCCATTATCCCAGATGATATGCTGGACATCATGAAGCGGCTTGGGATTGAGGTTCTTCAAGCGGATACCAAGGCCTTTACGATTACCCCTCCGTCATATCGGAGAGATATGGAACGGGAGATTGATGTGGTGGAAGAGGTGGCGCGTTTCCATGGCTATGAAAAGATTCCGGTGACGGTCCCAAAGATTCATACATCAGGGGGAGGCACGGATAGACGCCATGAGCATACGTCTACGGTAAAAACTGCACTGGTAGTCGAAGGGTTTACGGAGGCGGTTAATTACAGCTTCATGAATTATCAGGCCCTCGATATGCTTTCTCTTGGCAGTGACGACCCGCGGCGCAGGACTCTTACGTTACGCAATCCCCTCAATGAGGATGAGTCCTGCTTAAGGACTACCCTGGTGCCGTCCCTTGTCAAGAATCTTGTGGTCAATGTCTCCACAGGAAGCAGGGATGTGAGACTTTTTGAAATCTCCCGGGTATATATAGATCAGGGGGAAAGCCTCCCGAAGGAAGAGCATCATCTGGGAGTCCTCTATTTCAAGGAAAAGGGGCCATCTCTGTGGAAGGACGAAACCCCTGATTTTTTCCTGGTAAAAGGGGTGGTGGAGTCCCTCATGCGCGGGCTAAGGATTCAGGGCTACACGTTCGAACCTTCCACTGAGCCCTTTCTGCATCCTGGAAAGTCCTGTGATATAAAGGTGTCGGGCGTGCGGATCGGATTTCTTGGATTGCTTCATCCCCAGATTGTGGAAAAGCTCGGTCTCAAGGTCTCACGAAAAGACATCGTTCTTCTTGAGATTGACCTTGACCTCCTTTTCAACTTTGTGCCGAAAACCGCCACGTATACCCCTATCCCTAAATATCCAGGAATCGAACGGGATGTCGCCCTTATTGTTGACGAATCTCTTCCCGCATTTACAATAATTGCGGAGATAAGGGCCTATCCCTCCGAACTCATGGAAGATGTAGTGCTTTTCGATTTCTATAAGGGGAAGAACATTCCTGAAGGGAAGAAGAGCCTCGCATTTACTGTCCGCTACAGGGCAAAGGATAGGACACTCACTGATTCAGAGATAGAAGAACTTCATGCGGGGCTGGTCACCTATGTGACCACCAGAACCGGGGGCGTTGTCCGGGGGGCATAACGCCCGAGAAACTGCGGGGCCTGCAGGGAAACAGATTCAGGCTGAGGCTGAGGAAATCATAGGACGTTGCCATGAGCCTGCCCTTAAGGTCTCAGCGCGTGACTTTATACCCGGCATTCTCAATTGCCTTTACGATGTCCTCTTTTTTTAGTAAGTGTTCATCGAACCTGAGCTTGACCTCTCCGATCTGCACATCCAGATCCTGAATGCCACTGAGGCCCTGTAATGCCTTTGTGACCCTCATCACGCAATGCTGACAGCTCATTCCTTCGACCTTAATACTGGTATCGGCCATATATCCTCCTCTGGCAGCCTTGTCTCCTTGATATCTAGCGACTATTCTATAAGAAGACAGTTGAGAAAGACAACGTGCCCTTCAATTAGCATGTTCACATTGACCTGCCCCTGGGCATGCGTTACACTCTGCGGTGTTTGCCTGTAATGAAGCTATATTTTGGAGAGCTTGGCTCAATACAATTTCGGATTCTATATCTGTATAATTCTCAACGATAAAAGATTCAAGGTTCATCGTTACAAGCCGTTCTTTAAAACTCGAAAAATCTGATTCATATTCGTCTTGAGGATAGCATCCCTTTTCCCGGTGTATCATGCTCACTCTGATATGAATGGGCATTTTTATTTTATCTGACAATAATTTCTCCAACGTCAGCTTGTAAATGTAAGCCTGCAAATAGTGATAAACCTTTAAGTCATCAGAATGCTTTATCTCTATTATGGTTATTTCAATACTGTTTTTTGCCTTTTCTGACAGAATGAGGTCCGGCTTAAGCATCCCCACCTTGAAAACAACATTTTCAGTAACATAAAATTCCGTATCCACTTGTTTGTTTAGAGTATAGAGACCACCCCTTTTGAGAAGATCAGTTACTTGCTTAGCCTTGCTTATCTCATATCCCGTTTTCTCAGAGATTCTGTTGAGAACAATTTTTTCAAAAAAGTTTCCCTTCTGTCTCGCAATTTGAGAATAAGGTATATAGATTTCTTTATTATTGGAAAGATAAAGAAAGTATGGACATCTAATATAATATCTCGCCCGTGAGGGCACAAACTTAAGATATGTCTTGCCTGCGTTGAAATCTAACCAGTTACCCATTGTGTTCCACAAACGTACTGGAAGTCGCACTTCGGACAACTGGTCTTTCTGTTCGATGCCGCTCCAAATGGAACATCTGGATCAACTATCTCTTCCAGAAGACCCAAAATCACTGTTCTTAATCCGTCGAATGTCGAACTCTCGTCGTCTGTATCGAACAAGGGAAGTTCAATCTCTCTGTTTATCAAGGACCGGCCAAGGAGCATAAACATCCCTCTCAGGTCCTCTATTTTTATGCCGTGGCGCTCAGAATATAAAATAAGATAAAAAGGAAGCTGGAGGCTTCCGATCGCTTCATCCCAGGAATCCCTGCTGCCAGGATCAAGCTTGTTGAAGTTGATCTTTAGGTTCTTTGCATAGGAACCGCTTTTATAATCAACTATGCAGATATTACCATCTCTTTTTTCGACTACGTCCAGCCGACCTTTGAGCTTGTAGGAATTTAAAGTCGCTTCGATAGGCTCTTCCACTCCGATAATCGTCACTTTCTTCTTTTTGATAAGAGGTATGCGGTACTTGCTGAGATACTCTCTAAAATGTTCTTTGATCTGTGCTTTCAGAAGGTAAACGGCCCCAGTAGGGTTAGAGCCGTATTCCTTACTGAAAAGATCGTCGATCAAATTATCCATCTCCTCCAAATCGATATCCGCTTCTTTTAGAACTCTGTTCAGCCTTTTTGAGAAATATGATGAAAGGACGCGGTGGACGAACTTGCCGACATCGGCTCTTTCGATTTCTCCTGTGAGTTCCTCCTTCTTCCCGAGATCAAGTACGTAGCTGTAGTAGAACTGAAGGGGGCAATTCAGATATGTGTCGAGGACCGTCGCACTATATGTGAAATCTTTTAAGAAGCTGACTACCCTGTCGGTTTTAGGAATGCCGGCAGGTGTATCGTTGCCGAGCTTTACTTTGTATTGGACAGCCTGCACATAGTCACTTGTCCTGGTAGATCTGTCCCTTTTCTGTCTTTCCCATAGGAGACTCTCTACAAAGCGTGATCTCTCCTTGGTATCATTTTCCACAAAGAAAATGTGGACTTCCTTGGCGCCTTTTACGAGATTGTAGAAATAGTAGGCCGACAGCTTATCCCTGTCCAAATAGGTCGGCAGTTTCAGGATTTCTTGCGCCTTGAAAGGCAGAAGCGTATCTTCTTTGGAGGTGTCAGGGATCACCTCTTCATTCGCATCGAGAATAAAAACAGTGTCAAACCTGATGTTTCTCGTTTCAAGGAAACCGAGGATCTGGACACCCTTAAGCGGAGTGCCGGGAAAGGGCACGTGACCAGTCATAATGTATTTTCTAAAAAATGTGAAATAGCTTGTCCTATCCGTGAACGACATGTCCTTCATCAAGGATTTGGAGACTGTGTCCAGGGCTCTTATGAAGGACTCCGAAAAAGGGTAGAAGAGGGGATGAAGGCGGGCCGTACTGTTGCTGAAGACAAATGTGAGAAGTTCGGTGCATTTTGCGGCAAAATCCCCGATATCCCTGAAGGAGAGAAATTTCTCAATTGTGTTGAGATGGACCATCCTTAAGTGTTCCCTGATCTCCGCCCTGGTCATGCCTTCTTCTTCCTGACGAAGCTTTTCAGTGATGCTGTTGAGTATCTTTTCGTTGTTTTCTATGTCAGACAGTGTTGCGAACATCCTGGTCCTGGATTTTTGGAGTATCTCCTCAATGGTGTGAAACATAATCCTCGTGATCTCGGCGTTTCCCTTGCAGTAAATATTCTTCATGTAAGGGTGTAGTATGAACTTCATATAGTCAGGGACGTAAAACCGGTCATCTTCCATGGAACCAATCAATTCCATGAGATTATTAAGAAAGCCGAATACCGGCGTCCTGTGCAATGGATATCCGAGAGAGATGTTGAAGTCGTCCTTGTCTATACATGTCATCCCCTGACGGAGAAGGGGAAAGAGGGTCTCCGAAGACGGCAGTACTATTGTAGTTTTTTCGTCGGGCAATCCTTTCTTCTCAGATTTTTCCCTGAGGATGCTTCCAAGGGCGAAGACCTGGCCATGGGTATCGGGGCTGCTGTAGAAATGGATTTCCGGTTCAGGATGAGAGGGTTGGACATCCTTGGTCTCTATTCCCAGTTCCGACAGTCGCTCTCTCAGACCAGGACCATCCTGGAATATGAAGATTGCTTTTTCGCTCGGTAACAGCTTCCTGAAGAGATCCTTCTCGCACCTGGTCAACGCATAGAATCCCGCGAATATCACCTTTTCAAACCTGTCAATGCCGCTTTCGGGGATCCTCTCCGCTGCCATGCGGTATCTCATGGATCTTGTCGCCATACCCAATTGGGAAATCTTCTCGTAAAAAGTCTTGTAGAAAAAATGCAGTGATTGAAGCCTCGCCAGTGCATGCTTGGGTATCATTTGATCAGTGAAGGGCTGGATTTCCTTTACCATGGCAGGAGGCACCCCCTCAATATAGAGTTCCTCAATGTCCGCGAAAAGCTTTATTCCAAGAGAAAAGAAGCTATCGAGAGTGAGGAAGCTTTCTCCACCGAGGGGTTCCGGGGCGCTCCTGTGAATCTGGTAGAGGATGGCAATGGCATCGACTGTCTCCATATGCCTCATGGGGTGCACGGCTTCCGTAACGTAATCCATGAATCCGTCCATGGACAGAATTAAGGGAGGTATGAAGCTACCCTTTCCCCTTTGTGCTAACTCCCTTCGAAGGAAATGCGCCGGTCTTCTGCCCGGAAACACGACAAGGTTGTGAGAGTAGTCTTTTCTGAGAGGGCCTATAAGGCTTGCTGTCCTCTCGATAAGGTTTTCCTGTGGGCCTATGATCAGCGTATTGGTCATAATGTCCTGATCTCTCCGAGGTCTATATAAACGATTTTGCCTTCCAGGCGTCTACCAGGATAAATGTCCTTCGCGATCTTCATATATTTTCTCATTTGTGCCTTGTATTTCTCATCAGCCCAGCCTTCTCCCCCGGTCTTGAAATCCAGGATCGTAATCCTGTCCGGGTCAATCACGACTCTATCCATCCTGAAGAGATGTCCTTTCTCATCCGAGAATTCCTGCTCCCTTTTCACCTCTCTCCCGGGATGGGGATCGAAGTAGGTCGCTATCTCCTTGCGTCCGAAGAGGCGAAGAAGAAGCTCTTTCACTCCCTCCACGGCTGACTTTGATGCTGTTTCGACGTTGACTTTTCTGATGATGTCCTCAAGCACGCTTTCCATGTCATCATGCAGATATTCGACGTGGTAAAGAACCCTGTGAATGAATTCTCCCCTCGCCCTCTCTTCGACGCTGATCATCTCATCCGTTCTGACCTCTGCTTCTATCTGTTTGGGGTGATGTCTCACACTGAAGACCCCGGAAGATTTTGCAGTTGGAATGTCACATCTGTCAGGTTTTGCCGTGGGTGCAAAGTCGCTTGCGGGAAGGAGATCGAATGGAAAAGTCTCGCTTCTGCCCTTCACACCGATGACGTAGAGCTCTTCTTTTGCCCGCGTGAATCCGACATAAAGGCTGTTAAGCCTGTTCACAGTTTCCTTTGTCGCTTCCTCTTCATATAGCCTCTCGAAAGTGGGATCGCTGACCATGGTCTTCTTATTGATCTTGAGCAGCCGCACCCCATTTTCTTCCTCCTCTATGATGTAGTCAAAGCCCCTGTTGCGGCCTTCATAGAGAAGGACAATGACTGCGGGGAATCCGAGGCCCTTTGCCTTGTGAATCGTCATCACTTTGACAGCGTCCAGGGTCTTGGGGACGTCCATATTCCACTCGGACTCGCCGCTGTCGCTGTCGCCTGCAAAATCTAGGAAGTCCCTGATGTTGTTATAGCCGGCCCCCTCGAACTCCTTGACCGCTTCGAGTATCTTCACAAGTGCCGCCTCCTCGTCCCCCAGTGTCTCAAAGACCCTGAAGACAGCGTAAGCCTCTGTCACAAGGTCGTAGATCGGAAAATACCCTGAGGCCTTGAAAAGGCCGGCGAAGCATTTCTCCCATAAAATAGAGAACTCTTTCTGGAATGACTTGTAGAGAGGAGGGCTCTCTCTATATCCAAAAAGAAACTCCCCGAGTCTCTCCGGAGTAATCTCAGGATGGTCCGCACGTAGCAAGGCGCCGAAGATATCTCCGTTTATGAAGGTAGAAAAAGAGAGGTCATCCATGGGCGAATCAAGGAAGTTCAGCAGCGCCACTATCTCGCCGGTTATCTTCCTTCTCCGTATGTCGAGGTTGCTGTAAGAAATGAAGTCGATGTTCTTCTCGTTCAGCCAGAGGGTGGTCTTTACGACGTCTTCATTTCTCCGGGTTAGTATGGCTATATCACCATAGCTGAACCCCCGCGATCTAAGTTCTGCGACAAGGTCCTGTAAGACGCGCCGTTCTGGAGGGGTTTCGTCATCCCTTTCCTGCAGCACCACTTCGCAGTATCCCTGCGAGCTGCCGTCTCTGGCGCATTGGGCGTAGTCGGTTAGCCCGCTTCTGGTCCCAGCCTCCTTGTATTTGTCATTTCCCGCCACGATATCCTTGAATACCTTCTCATTGAAGTCAAGGATCTTCTTGAGGCTTCTGCGACTTGTCGTAAGTTCTTTTACGTAATGTCTGGCGGAAGGGAAGGGGTTGGTGCGCTCGGCCTCTCTCATGATCGTGTAGTCGGCGTTTCGGAAGCCGTAGATCGCCTGTTTGGTGTCGCCCACGACGAAGAGGCTTCCACCCTGAGACAGGGCGTTCTCGAAAAGGGGGAAAAGGTTGTGCCATTGAATGAGGGAAGTGTCCTGGAATTCGTCAATCAGGAAGTGGTAGATTGTCTCGCCGATCCTGAAATAGATGTCGGGAACGATTTCCTCGTTAAGGTATTCGGCAAGATTTCTGCTTATGTCTTCGATGAATATCTTCCCTTGACGTCTCTTGACGGATTCGACGATTTCTCTGAATGATTCATATACCTTGAGATACGGCATGGAACGGGAGCGGACGAGGAGGGCAATGTATTTGTTGATAAGACTGGCGGCGTTCTCCCACTGTCCGACAATCTGATCGAATGAGGTCTGAAGAGGGGATTGGCCTTTTCCCGGCTTATTGACCGGTGGGTTCTTAAGCCCCTTTCCGATGAGATCCGCGAACCTTCCCTCCTTCACGAGATCGAGGACCGTATCGAAAGAAGAGTTTGCCCGTTTTACAAGCCCTGACTTGAGGATCACTTTTTCAAGGCCCTCAGTGGCGGTACTTATTTCATCTTTTATATCATCAAAGGCCCCTGAGTAGTCCTCTATCATGGGGTTCTTTCCGGTCGCTGAGAGCTTTCCGTAGAGACTTTTCACCTCTTCGAGGAGGACTGATGAAGGGTCCCACATATAGGCTTCCTGTCCCTGTTTCCCTTCCTGGATCGCTGAGATTATACTGAGAAGGAGTTCTGCCTCTCTTGTGCCCTCTCGGACGCCCCTCAAGAACAAATCAAAAGAGTATTCCATGAGCGCATCATTGTTCATAAGGATATCAAACTCAGTGTTGAATCCGAAGTCGATGGCGGAGGTCTTGAAGATCGATGTCATGAAGCTGTCTATGGTCCTCACCTCGAAATCGGCGTAATCCCATAGTATTCCCTCCATCATCTGCCCGGCTCGCTCGGCCAGTTTCTCCCGGTCCATCGACATGGATTCAAGCATCTGTTCGGTCAATTCCGGGTCGCCGAAATGAAGCAATTTTAGCCAGTCGATGATCTTCTCCCTCATCTCCTTGGCGGCATTGTTCGAGAAGGTTATGGCAAGAATATTTCGCAGGCTGTTCCTTGGTATTCTTTCGGAGAGTAAGAACTGAACGAACCTCTTGGTGAGCATGTGGGTCTTACCTGAGCCTGCGGAGGCCTTCAGCACAGTAAAATGAGGGAATTTCAGCTCAGAATCTTTTTCTATAATAGGGACTTCCACTGTATATTAATAGTACGCTCAAGAGATTTCATTTTGCAACCCGGGACTGAACAGGAGTTCCCCCAAAAGTTGTTGACTTTCAGCAAAAACTGTCAATTCTTTCGAGTGTCAATTTTCTATTGACATAGCAACTATCATAGTCTATTTTATAGTAAAAGGAGGGCGGCATGAAAACTTTAACGGCGCTCGATTTAAGAAAAAAGCTCGGTTCTGTTCTTGACGATGTATCGATGAAAGGCGAGGAGGTAATCATATCAAGGGGAAATAAGCCCCTTGCCGTAATAATCTCCGTTGATGAATACGAAGAAAAAATCCAGAAGAAACACAGAGAGAAGAGACTCGTGGATGTAGCGGCAAGCATGGACAGATGGAAGAAGAAACATCTTAAAGAAACAAAGATAGATACTGTAAAAGGCGTCAGGGAAATCAGAGAGGGCAGATGATAGTCCTCGATGCATCCGTTGTCCTTAAATGGATATTCGGGGATGAGGACAGGGGGGAAAAGGCAAAACTTTTCAGGGAAAACCACGCTTCAGGCAAAGATGCGATAGCTGTTCACAACCTTTTTTTTTATGAGATAGCAAATGTCCTTTCAACCAAAACAACTCTGAGTTATAAGGATGCTTCCGATGCCTTCTCCCTCATTTGGGCATTCGATTTGGAGGTCTTTGATTTCGGACGAAATGAATACCTCAGTTCAATACGCCTTTCAAAGCTCTATGGCATAACCCTCTACGATGCATCATATATCGAACTTGCACATAGATTGAAATGCAGGTTCATTACTGCCGATCGGAAACTCCATCAAAAGGTTAAGGGAGCAGGCGGAATTGAACTTCTGTAATTCTTGTCAAGAGCTTTCCACACCCGCTGGAAAAGAGTCCTTGTCTTTAACATGGCATAACGTTTGACCCCAAAGGGTACAAGAAATTACTTCAAATTGCCAAAACTATCGATAATTTAATACAATATGGCCAGCAGATGTTCTTCTTTTACAAGTTATGAGCTATGAGCTTTTTTGGGAGGGTAACGGCAACTTGAATAATGAGTTAACATTCCTCAGTGGCAGATCAGACACCGTCATTCTTGAACTATTCAGAAGAAACGCGGATGATGATGGATCAAATATACTCGCACCCTTTATAGCTACCTTCTGGCGAAAGCTTTTCTGGTATTGTTAGCGGTGCATCCTTGCGGCATAACCGCGAAGAAGCATAGAATAGCCGATGGAGATAATTATAAAGAATCTTAACGAAAGAGTGGCTAAGGCGGTCTCTCATTACTGGTTGACCCGTGAAAATCAGGCCAGAAAACAGGAAGGATCGGGACGTGCGGACCAAGGGTTGAGAAGCGCCGTAACAGGCGGCGCACAGATGGATGACTTTATCGGCTTGTTGACTGAAATAATAGTTGAGGCCGGAATCGATGAGCAGCATGTTTTTCATAAGAAGAATCTTGAACTACCCGGTTTTTTCAGACCGACAAAAGAATGGGACCTCCTGGTTGTTAAGGATGGTCAGTTGATCGTTGCGCTTGAAGCAAAATCGCAAGTTGGCCCTTCTTTTGGCAACAATTTCAATAACCGCACTGAGGAAGCTATGGGCAGTGCCCTTGACCTTTGGACAGCATACAGAGAGGGTGCTTTTAACAAAAAAATACGGCCATGGCTCGGTATATCTTTCTGCTTGAAGACTGCAAAGAATCTCAAAGCGCGGTAAGAGTGAAAGAACCACATTTTAGTGTCTTTGAGGAATTCAGGGGCGCGTCATATGCAAGAAGATATGAGCTTTTCTGCAGGAAGCTTGTAAGGGAGCGGCACTACAATGCTTCGGCCTTTCTTCTCTCCGACAGGAAATCCGGTAAAAAAGGCAACTTCAGAGAACCTGCTGAAGACCTCACATCCGAACTTTACATACGGTCGCTCGTGGCGCACGTTGCTGCACACAGTAGAGGACGTTGATGCTCACCGAACTAAAAAAAGAAAGTCAAACTACCTTGCATCGTCTTATCCACGGCGACAACCGCTCACTATCCTTTATTGCTGATGAATCCGTACACCTTGTCGTTACTTCGCCGCCTTACTGGTCACTGAAGAGATACAATGAACAACGGGGCCAGCTCGGACACATCGCCGATTATGAGCGTTTTATCTCGGAATTGTCGAAAGTCTGGAAAGAGGTCTATCGGGTTCTTGTCCCCGGCGGTAGGCTTGTCTGTGTTGTGGGAGATGTCTGTTTGTCCCGAAAGGAGCACGGAAGGCACCTCGTAATGCCGCTCCACGCGGATATAACCGTCATATGCCGCAAACTAGGTTTTGACAATCTTAATCCGATTATCTGGCACAAGATTTCGAACGCGAATTTCGAGGCAAACGACGGCACAAAGTTTCTGGGGAAGCCCTATGAACCCAACGCCATCGTGAAGAATGACATCGAGTTTATCCTGATGCAGCGTAAGCCCGGGGGATACAGGAAGCCGACGCAGGAGCAACGCAGACTAAGTATGATCGATAAGGATGATTTTGCCGAATGGTTCCGGCAGTTTTGGAACATTACCGGAGCGTCCACAAGAAATCATCCGGCCCCCTTTCCTTTTGAGCTTGCTTACCGACTCGTGAGGATGTTTTCCTTCTGGGGCGATACCGTGCTTGATCCTTTTTTACGGAACAGGCACAACCATGCTTGCCGCCATCAAGACAGGGAGAAACAGCATCGGCGTGGAGATCGATGAAGAATATTGCCGCATGGCGCTCCATCGCCTCCGCACCGAAGGCCGCGATTTGTTTCGTGAAGCCGAAATTGAATTTTTGAGGATGGACGACAACGGAGTCGCCATTGTTGTTCAGGAGGAGCCTGCGGTTTATGGGGGAAAAGAGAAGAAGAAGGCAGCAATGAGGAAGCGGGTAAAATGAGAAAAAGAAAAGAGGAAGATTGCGGCGTCTTGAAACATAAGAAAAGTACGCCGGATAAAAACTGATCTTTCAAGCCCTCTGTTTCGCTTTACCAGTGAGCGGCCATAAAAATAAACGTCCGGAAGGGAAGTACTGTCACCCTCCGAACGTCTTGCTTTCTCTCGTAATGGTATTTCTATTTTGCCTTAACTGCAGCCGCTTCTGAGGTCTTGACCTCTGCCGGAGCACTCACAGCCTCCAGGAGGTATCCCACGACTGTACCGAATATGGCACCCACCACGATGGTCACTGATGCCACACAGACGATACCCACAAGAATGCCTGCTGCAGTGGCCAGCCTCACCAGCACCGTTGCCTCCAAGGGCCCTCCGAA
>DATKOU010000272.1:0-9397 GCA_035524455.1 Thermodesulfovibrionales bacterium
AGTACCTATGTGAGGGTTGATATCGAGAAGCTCGACAGGATACTGAACACCATTAGCGAACTCAATCTCGCGAGATCGGCGACAAACAGAATCGCTGCGGAAATGATGGACACCTTCGGTCATTCTGCCCTTGTGAGCGATATCTTCAAGATCTCCCAGACCTTTGAGCGTAGGATTGCCGATATCACCGAGCAGGTGCTGGAAATAAGGATGATTCCCATAGGACAGATATTCTCAAGGCTCGGTCAGGTCATACGGCGGTACTCGCGCGATTCAGGGAAGCAGATAGAGCTCGCTCTTTACGGGGAAGACACAGAGATTGATAAGTACCTCGCGGAAGAGATCATTGACCCCCTGATGCATATCGTGAGGAATGCCATTGATCACGGCATAGAGACAGCGGAAGAGAGAAAAAGGGCAGGGAAAGCGGAAGCCGGTAGCATCGTGCTGAAAGCATTTCAGAGGGGAAACCATGTGGTGATCGAGGTCGGGGATGACGGTTCGGGGATTGATCTTGAACAGGTCAGGAACACTGCACTGGGGAAAGGGCTCATCACCCCGGGGGCTGAACTCAACGACCGTGAAATACTTGACTTCATATTCATGCCGGGGTTCAGTACCAAGTCCACTGTAAGCGAAATTTCGGGGAGAGGCGTGGGGATGGATGTGGTGAAGGAAAAGGTGTCGAGCCTTGGTGGTTTTGTGGATGTGGAGACAGTAAAGGGAAAGGCGACAACCTTTGTCCTCACCGTGCCTATCACCCTTGCGATACTGAAGGCACTCATCGTGAGGATAGGTCCTGAACGCTTTGCCATCCCCCTCACGTCCTTGTCAGAGAGCCTGCTTATTGAGCACAGGAGCATCCAGACCATCGAGGGAAAGGAAGTATATAACCTTAGGGGAGAGATGCTGCCCATCGTGGGCATCGCAAAGATGTTCGGACTGGAAGCCGACGTTGCTGAGAAGTCCTATGCGGTGGTGGTGGGCTACGGAGAACGGAGGATAGGTCTTTCGGTGGATGAGCTTATCGGGCAGCACGAGATTGTCATTAAATCCTTGGGCGATTATTTCAGGGGGATGCGTGGGTTTGCGGGCGCTGCGGAGATAGGCAAACACGAGGTCATTTTGGTCATCGATGTGGAGTCCATCATAGAAGAGGCTCTCTCCAAGCAGAAGGTGATACACCATGTATGAAGTCTTTTACGGATTCAGGACAAGACCCTTCAGCAAGACGCCTGATCCGCGGTTTCTCTTTATGTCGAGAACACACGAAGAAGCTCTCGCAAGGCTCCAGTATGCAGTGGAAGAACGGGAGATCGCGGTGCTCACCGGCGAGATTGGCTGCGGAAAGACGACCCTCACAAGGGCGCTTATGGATTCCCTTGATGACAAGTACAGGGTCATGTTCATCCTTAACCCAAGGCTGACCTCCTTTGATTTCGTAAAGACCATCAGTGAGCGACTCCAATGCAGCATCTCCTCTCCTCACAAGAGTGACCTCCTTGAAGCCATCTATGCAAAGCTCTATGAGGAGTACCGGTCCGGGATAACCCCTGTGATGATTATTGATGAGGCACACCACATCCCTTACCGTGAGACCTTCGAGGAGATACGGCTGCTGACAAACTTCCAGATGGATGATACAAACCTCCTGGGTCTTGTTCTCGTGGGACAGCCGGACCTGAGGAGAAAGCTGGAACTGCCCTCGCTTCGCGCATTGAAGCAGAGGATTGGACTCTTCTGCCATCTGGATACCATCGGCGAAGACGAGATAAGGTCGTATATTGACCACAGGACCGCGGTTGGCGGCAGGAATACCCCTCTTTTCACTGAGGGCGCACTTCGCTCCCTGTATCGGTGTTCCCGGGGGATCCCCCGGGTGATTAACAGCCTCGCGAATATGTCCCTTCTGGAAGGCTTTGCGAAAGACGCGCACGTAATCGATGAAGGTATAGTATACTCTGCTGCAAAGGAAATCGGGCTTAATGGATATTGCAAAGATAAGGAAAAAGCTTAAGGAAAGCGGCCAGGAAGACATGGCAAAGCCGGGCGCCGAACCTGAGGCAACTCCGCATAGGGAAGAAGGTCATACGCTTACCGCGCCGCCTCCTTCGGGGGAAGCTTCGCGAGAAAAAGAGGCAGCCGAGACAGCCCAAAAAGAGGAGAAGGGTGAGGATTTTCTCGTCGAGTTGCTCACCTTTACGCTGGGCAATGAAGAATATGCCTTCAGGATTGATGAAATACATGAGATCATACGGCCCCAGAGGGTAACCATGATACCAAAGACCGGGTCCCATCTCCGGGGGATTACTTCACTAAGGGGAAAGATCATCCCTGTGGTTGACCTGAGAAGATTGCTGTCCCTTAATGGGAACACCGTGGAAGAAGCAAAACAGAAAATACTTATACTGAAAGGGCCGAAGGGGCCGTTTGGCGCCATTATTGACAGGGTGGTAGGGGTAATCAGGCCGTCGGGTTCGAAAATCGTCGAGACCCCGCCGCACCTGCCAGAGGCCCAGATGAGATTTATTGAGGGGGTTGCCGTCGTGGATGGCAGGTTCATATCCATCATTCGCACAGAGGAAGCTGCGAGTATATGAGAGTGCGCAGACCATAAAAAATGCAGAATGCGAGATTTCATAAGCCTCATGGCATAAAAAATAAGATAATCTGGAAGTTCATCGTCCCCACAACAGTAATTGTCATTCTTGTGTCGTGTATGAGCGTGTTCGTCGTTGCGGGATACGTACGTGAGCAAATTCGCGGACGCGCGCATGACCACATACAAGCCATGATAGGACAGGTCATCGAGAGTCTTAATGTGACGAACACCCTTGAACTCGAGAAAGTCCGTGCCTCGATGCGGGTGTTGATGAGCGAGGGACTTGCGCTAGGCACACCCACCCTTGGCGAATCAACTTCCGCGGGACCCGAGACTGTCCAGAATCTTTTTCTCGGGAGCAGGCCGCAGGCGAATAATTTTGTGCTGGTTGACCATGTGAAGTCATTAATGGGGGGGACCGCGACACTTTTTGTGAAAAAAGAAAACGATTTTGTGCGGGTGAGCACGAATGTGATGAAAGATGACGGTTCCCGTGCGGTCGGCACGCTCCTTGACCCCAAGGGCAAGGCCATCGCAGCGCTACGCGAAGGTAAGGCATTCTATGGGCAGGTTGACCTTCTCGGAAGACCGTATATCACCGGATACGAACCGATGTACGACAAGAAGAATACACTCATAGGAGTCTGGTACGTGGGATATCCTGTAGCCACGTTTTCCCATTTGGGAGAGATAATCTCCAGCACGAAGATCCTTGATAACGGATTCATTGCCCTTGTGGACGACCGCGGGAATGTGCGCTTCAAGTCAAAAGACGGTTCCGAAGACATTGTGGGGAAAATCGTGAAGCAGACATCATCGGCTGAATCGGGGGCATGGGAAATAGTGAGAAAGCCGTTTGAACCATGGGGGTTTCAGGTTGTCGCTGCATATCCCGTCACTGATATCACCAGGAGAATGACCAAGGCAATGGGCATCGTCATACTGTGTGGCCTTGCGGTCACCTGTTTCCTGATAGTCGCCTTCTTTTTCCTTGTGCGAAAGATCGTGATCGCACCGCTCAGGGCCATAGGGGCTGCTGCCACAGGAATTTCTGAAGGTGACCTCACCTTTGCAGTGCATGTGAAGAGCGAAGATGAACTGGGCAGGTTGAGCGATCTTCTGAGTGAGTCATTCAGATCATTGGGAAGAATGCTCCAGAGATTAAGGGAGCTTTCGGCAAGGATTTCGGGGGTGGCGGAAGAGGTAGAAAAAGAATCGAGAAAGGTAGTAAGAAGCTCGGAAGTGGAAACTGAGGCTATCACCAACATATCCCACGCAGTGGAGGAGCTCAATGCAACCGCTATGGAGATTGCGGAGAGCACAGAGGGCCTCGCGGCCTCGGTGGAGGAGACCTCTGCTTCGGTAGCACAGATGCTCTCGAGCATCAATAATGTGAACGACAATATCCATGAACTCACCACTGCAGTGGAAACGACCTCATCTTCCATAGAAGAGCTCTCGGCAACCATAAAGGAGGTGGCGTCAAACGCTGCGGAACTTGCCGAGACATCAGAGGAGAGCCTCTCCGCAGTCTCGGAAATCACGTCGGCAATCAAAGAGGTGGAAATCAGTGCAAAAGAGTCCTCCCGGCTTTCAGAAAAGGTCACCAGTGACGCGGCCACCTTTGGCATGACCTCTGTCGAGAAGACCATGGAGGGCATGAAGAAGATCAAGGCCTCTGTGGAACATACCGCAGAATTTATCAAACGGCTCGGGGGAAGGTCGGATGAGATAGGGAAGATACTTACGGTAATCGACGAGGTCACGGATCAGACCACACTCCTTGCGCTCAATGCGGCGATATTAGCAGCACAGGCAGGGGAACACGGGAAGGGATTTTCGGTGGTGGCTGATGAGATTAAGGACCTCGCGGAACGCACTACGTTTTCCACACAAGAAATCGCTTCCCTTATCCAGTCTGTCCAGCAGGAGGTGAAGAACGCGGTGGATGCAATGCAACAGGGACTCAGGTCAGTGGATGAGGGATTCAGCCTTTCAAGTGAAGCGGCGACTTCGCTTAAGAAAATAGTGGACAGCTCAAAGAGGTCATCCCAGATGACGCTGTCCATAGAAAGGGCCACTACAGAGCAGTCAAAGGCTGCAAAGCTCGTCTCAGAGGCTGTGGGACGGGTGAGAGACATGACGGACCAGATCGCAAAGGCCACTGCTGAGGAATCGACCGGAATTCTCCACATCATGAAGGCGATAGAGAAAATGAGAGATGCGGCGCTGGGGGTGAACAAGGCAACGGAAGAGCAGAGTATGAGCAGCCGTCAGATTTCCCAGTCCATGGAATTTGTGTCCGAGCGTAGCCGTCAGATAGCAAAGTCCCTCTCAGAGCAAAAAGTGGGAACAAAACAGATACTCAATGCGGTGGAGGGGGTTAAGGAAGTTCCCGAGGAGAACCGCGCACTGGCATTCAGGATCAGTAGCACCCTCGAGAACCTTCACAAGGATTCCGAGATACTCAAGGTCGAGATGGAGCGCTTCAGATTTACGGAAGAGCAGGGCGCGACACTGAAACTAGGCATTGTCCCTCTTGAGTCCCCTGCAGCCATGCTCAAGAAATTCGGTCCCCTCAGCGAGTATCTCGGCAAGAAAACGGGAAAAACCGCGGAAATCAAGGTGGCGGTGGATTTTGAAAGCACCATTCGGGATATAGGAGAGGGTGTTACCCAGCTGTGTTTTATGGGAGCAGCAACCTACCTCTGGGCCAATAAGCAATATGGGGTGAATGTACTGGTAAAGGCACTCAGGAAGGGGAAGCCGTACACGCATTCTGTGATCATCACCAGGACTGACGCGGACATACAATCCCTCGACGAACTTAAAGGAAGAACCTTTGCATTCGGTGATCGCCAGGCGGCAACAAGCTATGTTGTCCCAAGGGCAATGCTTAAGGATGCGGGCGTTGACATCAATGACCTCCGCTATTATAACTTCCTCGGACATAATGACGCCGTCGCAAGTGCGGTATTGAAGGGTGATTACGACGCCGGGGGCGTGAGGGAGTCCACCGCATACGCCTTCCAGGATCAAGGGATTAGATTCCTCAAGTTCTCAGACGAGGTCCCTGAGTTTAATATATGTTATCACCGTTCCCTGGATGAAAGGTCTCTCTCTTTGATAAAAACTACCCTCATTTCCCTGGACGTCTCCACACCTGAAGGCGCGGCGATCCTGAAATCCATTGATAAAGACTATACAGGTTTTGTTGAGGCCGATGACAGCGACTATGACAGTATCAGAGAAAAAATGTCAAAACTGGAGATCCTTTAGAGGAAGGGAGAAGGTGAGCGACTCAAGAGGAGCCTGAAGGCACACGTAAGGGGCTCAAGAGCGTCATCTGTGATTGGGAGATCGGGGCGAACAGGGATGGTGAAGAGATGGCAAAGGTAGCCGTAGTATATGCAGGACAAGAGGAGTTTGGAATCGACATCAATAAGGTGGTGGAGATTCTCAAGGCACAACGGATCCATCTCATCCCCCAGCTCCCCTCTTTTCTTTCGGGGATGGTCAATATCAGGGGAGAGGTGATCCCCCTTGTCGATCTAAGGAAGCGTTTTGGTATACACCCCTCATCAGCAAGTGAGCGCATCATTGTGGTGAGAACAGGCCAGGAAAAGGTGGGGCTCCTTGTGGACGGCGTAAGGGAGATCGTCAATCTCGAGCCCCATGAGATCAGCGCGCCTCCTTCCGTGTTTAAGGGGCTGAGGACCGAATATCTTATCGGTATCGGGAAAAAAGGTGAAAGCATCATCATTCTTCTGAATCTCGATAACCTGTTGACTTCAGAGGAAAAGATACAGCTTCAAGAAGCGTCAAAGACAGTTGAGGTGAGCCGTGCAGGAGATGAAAAGACTTCTTAGTGACGAAGAGATAGAGGCTCGGAGAAAAGCGGTCCTGGAACTCAAAGGGAAATCGCCGGAAGAATCAGTTCCCCCCCTCCTTAAGGCCATGGAAGACGTAAGCTGGAGGGTGAGGAAGACCGCGTCCGAGATCCTTATGGACGGGTACGCACCGGATTATTATATACGCGGCCTTATCCAGCTCCTCTACCTGGAGGAAAACGCAGGGGCAAGGAATTCCGCCATAGAGACGCTTGTACGACTGGGGAAAAAAGTCACCCCCTTGTTGATCGAGGGTTTTCATACCCTGAACAGGGACGTGAGGAAATTCATCATTGACGTCATAGGAGAGGTGAAAGACAGAAGGGCATTGCCCTTGCTGTTAAAGGCGTTGAAGGATGAGGATGACAATGTGAGGGCATCCGCAGTGGAGCACCTTGGCCAAATGGGGGATCTGTCGGTAGTGGACGCTCTCATAGAAATACTGGAAAGCGGCGACCTATGGACAGCCTTTCCCGCTGCTGACGCCCTTGGAAGGATAGGGGATAAGAAAGCTGTACCCTCCCTCCTTAATGCCCTTTCGGTGAAGGCATTGAGGGAGCCGGCGCTCAAGGGGCTCGGCCATTTGTCAGCTCCCGAGACCCTGCAGCACATCATCCCCTTTCTCATGGACCCTTCCAAGACGATCCAGGAAGAGACTGTGAGAACCATCGGGGTCTTCTACCATAAAGGCGTCTCAGCTGATTTTATTTCAGGGATAATGAATAAGCTTTGCGGACCTGAGATTATCGCCAAGCTGGTGTCCCATGCATGGTCTAAGAAAACCGATGTGAGGGTGACCGCAATACTCCTGCTTGGACTCATGCAGGATGAGCGTGCACTTGGCCCCCTCCTTGAACTCTCCACTGAAGAGAGTCTGGTTGAAGATGTAAAACGCGCCCTCACATTCATAGGGAAAAGCAAGCCTGAATCCCTTCTCCCTCTCTTCCAGGCGGACAGCCTGTATCAGAGGAGATTCATCACTGAGGTTGCGGTGGATGTGGCATCCCCTCTGTATTATCCTGTTTTTGAAACCCTCCTTGAAGACGAGGACGGCCATATGAGGGCACTCGCAGCCATGGGTCTTTCGAGAATTCATGATCCGAGGGCCGTTGGTCCCATCGAGAAGCTGCTCTCTGACCCGTATGAGGATGTCCAGGAGGCAGCCGTGATCGCACTGAGCGACCTCGGGGAAGGCATCGAGACGGGGGAAATCATCCATTACCTGAAAGATAAGAACCCCATACTCAGAAAAAATGCCGCCCTGCTTCTCGGGAGACTGGAGGCAACGGAGAGCGTGAATGCCCTGGGTTTTGCCCTTAAGGATGGGGATGTTTCTGTCAGACAGGCGGTGGTTGAGGCCCTTTCTTCCATGAAGACGGAAGAATCCGTTAAATACCTCGTGTTCGCCCTCACTGATGAAAAAGCCCAGATAAGGGCTTCCGCCTGCCTGAGTCTTGGCTCCATGGGAAGCGACAGGGCGCTGGAGCCTCTCATCCTCCTCCTTCTCACTGATTCCGATGACACGGTAAGGGTTTCCGCAGCCCGGTCTCTGGGGATGATAGGGGAGAGAGGGGCAGTGAACCATCTTATCGATGTGCTCGGTGACCGTAATGGGTTTGTGGTAGTAACGGCCATGGAATCTTTGGGCAAGCTGGGAGGCGATGAGGCCAAGGGTGCGCTCATCAGGATGCTCAACTCTGAGGAAAGAGAAATAAAAAGAACGGCCATACGAGCCCTTTCCTCATTTGAGGGGAGTGAGGGGATCATCCTCCCGTACCTCAATGATCCGGACTGGGCCACAAGGACTGCAGCGGTAAAGGCCCTCAGTGCGCGGGCAAATGAACGGGTGAAACATGAGATCGAGAAGTCCTACGAAAGGGAAGAAGACCCTGCGGTGAGAAGGACGATTGAGGAGTATTTCGATGTTCGATAGGGAAGAAGCCATACCCCTCAGAGAGGTTGAGTTCAGGCTTCTTAGAGATCTGATAAAAGAGTACTGCGGGCTTTTCTTTGACGACGGATCAATGTTTCTCCTGGAGAAAAGACTCTCGAGGAGACTGAAAGTCCATCAGCTGAATGACTTCAGGGATTACTACCGCTTCCTCCTTTACGACAGGAAAAGGGACGAGGAGCTCACGTGTGTCATAGACCTCCTCACCGTGAACGAGACATTTTTCTTTCGGGAACAGAACCAGTTGAAGGCGTTCAGCGATGAGATACTGCCGGAGCTCAGGGAAACGAACAGGGAGTCAAAGAGAATACGGATATGGTCCGCAGGGTGTTCCACCGGAGAAGAGCCCTATACCATCGCGATGCTCGCCCTGGAATACGGATATCTCTATGGATGGGATATCGAGATACTCGGGAGCGATATCAATCAAAGGGTATTGACCACGGCGAGGCGCGGGGTATACAGGAAAAACTCCTTCAGGTCAACGGGGAGGTCTTTCGTTGACAAATATTTCGCAGAAGAGAACGGTTCTTTCACCATATCGGAGGAGGTAAAACGCCTTGTGAGTTTCAGCTGCCTGAACCTCCTGGACCCCTTCAAAGCGAAATTTGTGGGCAAGATGGATGTAATCTTCTGCAGGAATGTTCTGATCTACTTTGACCAGAATGCGAGGAAAAAAGTGGTGGACACCTTTTATGACAGCATTGTGGAAGGCGGCTATCTGCTCCTTGGTCACGCAGAATCTCTCATGAACATTTCCACCTCTTTTGCCCTCAGGCACCTCAAGAACGATATGGTTTACCAGAAACCGATACTCCAGGAGCGTACCGCGCATGTCCGATAAAATAGGCGTCCTTATTGTGGATGATTCTGCGTACAGCAGGCAGACCATCAAGGGAATGCTCGAGACGGATAAGGGAATCGAGGTGGTGGGAATCGCATCAGACGGGATCG
>DATKOU010000273.1:0-4324 GCA_035524455.1 Thermodesulfovibrionales bacterium
GCCGGACGATTCGGCCGGGGGAACGATTGTGCCCACCACATTTCTGCCGAGCAGCTCTTCTTTTGAGAATCCGAAGAACCGTTCTGCAAAATCGTTCAGGAAGGTGACGTTTCCCGCCGTGTCCCAAGTCAGGATGATCGAACTCGCTGTCTCTACCAGTTCACGGTACTTCTTTTCACTTTGCCGCAGCTTTTCCTCCATCAGCCTGCGCTCGGTGACGTCCCTGACCACGTCAATGCCAGAGATAATTTTCCCCGATAAATCGGTTAACGGAGATGCTGTAATTTCAAGGTATACTGTTCCTTTGTCGGTAACTATCTGCTGTTCCTTTTTGTGAGTCTTTCCGTCATTGAAGGTCATTGCAAGATGACATCCTTCACAGACCTCTTCCCTGTTCTGAAAGGCCTTATAACAGCATTCCCCTATGTGGTCTCCCACCATCTCCTTATGGAGTTGATTTTGATAGAGAATCCTGAAATGTGTATCTTGAATGCTGATCCCTTCTCCTATTGCCCCAAGAATTGCGTCTTCCTTGGCCTTCTCTGTTACTACCTTTTTGAGAAGTTTTTCTCTCTGATAAATGAGATACCCTAAATAGGTAGTTATAAATGGCGTCAAGAAAATAACGACATGGAAAATAGTTTGTTCCGAATATTTCGCCGAAAGTAAATGCGTTAACAGGGCGGATCCGTATTCCCGGTATTCATAAAAAAGATAGTTGCCCAGCAAGAACCAACCTATCAGTGCAATTATAATTTTTAACATCTCACCAACCCATTTCCGAAAATTCTGTTCAAGTCCTTCTTATTATGCAATTTTAGCATAAAATTACTCGCTTAAGATTGCTTGATTTACCCTCAACCAGAGTTTCCTCTTGCCTGATCATAGGGTGGCAAGTCACCGTGCGCATTTCTGTCCTGACTTATCATATTCTGAAGTTTACAGAACTGATGAGTATCCGCCGACGGGCTCACAAAAAAGGGCACGGCTCATTACATGACGCTTCATCACAAAGGGCAAAAATACTACACCTCCAGCATCATGATCACCGCATCTTCGGTGGGTGAGACATAGTACTTTTTTCTGGTACCCACAATTCTGAAGCCGAAGCCCTGGTAGAGCCTTTTCGCGAGATAGTTTGACGTCCTGACCTCAAGGTATAAGAACCTGCACGCCCTCTTCTTAAGTTCTTCAAGGATTTGTTCCACAAGGGCTGTGGCGATCCCCAACCTCCGGTAATCGGGATGGACTGCAAGGTCAAGGACATGGCCTTCGTCCAGCACATATTCAGCGCACAGATATCCGGCAATTTCATTATCCACCACCGCAACCTTTGTGAGAGAACGGGGCTTACGCACCTCATTAAAGAAGGACCTCTCTGCCCAGGGAAATGAAAATGACATTTTCTCTATCTTGAGAACGGACTGGATGTCCTCCTCCTGCATGTCCCTTATGAAGACCTGTTTCATTTTTTTTGTTAAGGGTAATCCCACGAAGTCAGATGTAGCCATTCCAGAAGAAGAAGCCGGGGAGAGAGGCCACAACGAGATGCACACCTGCACCTCTTCGGACATATTTATTATGGATTCCTGGTCCCTATTCGCGAATCTATCTTCAGTTCTGCCTCTGACTTTCTCAGGTAAAAGGGGACGAGGCCCGCTGGCTCAGAAAATTCTCCCCTTAACGCCTTCTTCAGGCCAAGGTGGGCAACGTTTGACGGAGAGGGGACCATATGGTGCAGGGGAGGGAATATGGCAAGGTCTCCCAAGATATCCGTAATGACCTGCCGGTAAAGGATGGCTCCTTCGCCTGCAAAAAGCACCTGCCCTTCAAGGGACTTTACCATCTCGGATACCCTTACCGATGTCTCATTTACCATCCTCTCAAAACCGCCATCTCTCCACCTGAATACCGCTGCATAGACCTCCTTCTTCCTTGCATCGAACATTGTACAGACAGGATAAGGGCTGTAAGGGAAGTTCCATGCAAAGGCCTCCAGGGTCGGGACAGAGACGACGGGCTTACCCGTCGAATAGGAGAACCCCTTCACAGTACTCAGACCGATCCTCAGCCCTGTAAATGAACCGGGGCCTATGGCAATTCCAAACACATCGATCTCTGAAATGTTCATGCCTCCCTGTTTCAGCGCATGGTCTATTTCTGTCATCAGCCTTTCCGAGTGGGCGGTTCTCACATTGAGCCTCGACTCAAAGATAAGGCCCTCTGATTCGCCGATTATGGCGATACCTCCCAGCATGGTGGATGTTTCGATGGCGAGAATCTTCATTCCGAAAGCCTAATACATCATGGACTGTTTTTCAAGGGCCTTGCGTAACTTGAGCGGTTTTATCCATTGTTTTGAGGTGCTTCCAGGAGAGGAGTACCGCAAAAAGACAGAGGGACGAGCCTATGGAGACGGCCTTGTCTGTTCCCACCTCATTCGCGATGGCTCCCATAACCGCATTTCCCATGGGCGCAATACCGAGGAAAACCAGGGCATATACACTCATCACCCTTCCCCTCAGGACATCAGGGACAGTGAGCTGAATAAACGTATTTGCCACGGCAAGAAAACTGACCATCCCGAGTCCGGCAAGGACGAGGATAACCATCGAAACATGGTAATCTCCGGAGAGGGAGAAAAAGAGAAGCGAAACACCGAAGAGCACTCCTGCCCCGGACATGAACCTTCCCTTCTTCTCTATCTCGCCTCTGAACGCGATAAAGAGCGCGGCCGCAAGGGAACCCACTCCCGAGGAACCGGCCAGAATGCCCAGCCCCTTGGGCCCAACCATAAGAATGTCCGCTGCAAACACGGGAAGAAGGGTGACAAAGGGTATACCAAAGAGGCTGAACAAGGCAACAAGGAGCATAATCCTGAAGACATCCTTTTCGCTTTTCACATACCGGAGTCCCTCGGAGAGGTCGTCCAAAACAACAGATAGGTGAAGGCGGCGATCCTCACCCATGGACTTCATGGATTTTTCCCCGTCACCATTGCTCCTGGTTTTTATCATAAGGAGTGCAACGATGGCTGCGAGAAAACTCACTGCATTCACGTAAAAGCATGCCGCCACCCCAATGGCTGCTATGGTGATTCCGGCAATGACAGGACCCATGATACGCGCCCCGTTGAAGGCTGCGGAGTTCAGTGCAATGGCATTCATGAGACGGCCCTTCTGGACCATATCCACAAGAAAAGACTGCCTCGAAGGTACATCAAAGGCATTCACTGTGCCCAGCAGTGCTGCAAAAAAAACGATCTGCCAGACGGTGACCACCTCCAGATTGATGAGAATCGCAAGGGAAAGGGCGGGTACCATAGAGAAGGTCTGGGTGATGATGAGAAGCGTCCTCTTGTTCAGTCTGTCCGCAACCACGCCTCCGATGAGGGTGAAGAGGAGAACGGGCAGAGATGCTGCGGTGGCAACAATACCGAGATATAAAGGGGACTTGGTGAGGGAATACACAAGCCATCCCTGGGCAGTCGACTGCATCCATGTCCCGGAGAAGGAGATGAGCTGTCCTATCCAGAAGATGCGGAAATCCCTCACATAGAGGGCAGAAAATCTTTCCTGGCGTATATGTTCCTGAGGGTTATTCATGCATCACCTGCGTGAATCAAGGAGAAATGTTACGGGACCGTCGTTCACCAGAAGCACCTCCATATGTGCGCCGAAGTTTCCTTTGGAGACCGGAATCCCGGAGTCTGAAAGCGTCCGGACAAAAAGGCTATAGAGTTGTTCCGCACGCTGGAGTGTCTCCGCATTGTCAAAGGAAGGGCGATTTCCCTTTTTGCAGTCAGCGGAAAGGGTGAACTGGGAAACTGCCAGGATGCTCCCCTTTATGTCCCTCACGGAAAGGTTCATCTTGCCCTCAGCATCACCAAAAATCCTGAGGTTTGCAATCTTATTGATAAGGTAGTGGATGTCCTTCTCCCCGTCCCCCTTTTCAATCCCCACAAAGAGGAGAATTCCCCTGCCGATACTTCCCACCGTATCGCCGTTTACCTTCACCGATGCCTCTGAAACCCGTTGAATCAGCGCTTTCATTTCGGTTCTATGCCTGTTCCTTAACCGTGATATCAAAAACTGTCTTGTCATTTTATCACACAATGTGTACTAATTAAGGAGTGTTTTCCAGTTGCGAGAGGTTTGTTGTCGTCAAAGGATATTTCTTTTGACGACAACGGGCAAAGGCATACTATTTTCTTCCTGGAGTCAACACTGTAATTTTCTTGCCACAGCATAAGGTTTCTCTTGGCATTAGATGGACAGAGAGAAACTTACCTGTCAAGGTTACTTGCAGTAATTAATAATGCCGG